>NZ_JBQRUW010000059.1:0-835 GCF_052663305.1 Streptomyces cyslabdanicus | reverse complement strand
ACCGTGGCGCGTCGAGGCCCTCCCCGATGCCGGGGAGGGCCTCGACGCGCCACGGTGCGGTGGGAGCTCAGTTGGGCTCCTTCACCGGCTCGGCCTCGACGATCGGATGGTCCGCGGGCAGCGGCCCGGCCGCCGACGCGCCGCCCGACACGTCGGCCGTGGCGAACACCTCCTGGTCCGCGGTTCCGTATCCGGCCCACTCGTCCGGCAGTGCGTCCTCGTAGAAGATGGCCTCGACGGGGCAGACCGGTTCGCAGGCGCCGCAGTCCACGCATTCGTCGGGATTGATGTACATCTTGCGCGGTCCTTCGTAAATGCAGTCGACCGGGCACTCGTCGATGCACGCCTTGTCCTTGAGGTCCACGCAGGGCTGGGCGATCACGTAAGTCATGAGGAAGTCTCCACGGTCCAGGTGTCGTTGCCGGCCAACAGCGCGGCAAGGTCGCCCTTGCCCTTCTGCTCGATCGCGGTGTCAAGCTGGTCGGCCATGAGCGTGTCGTAGACCGGGCGCTCGACGTTACGGAACACGCCGATGGGGGTGTGGTGCAGAGTCGCCGGATCGGCCAGGCGGGACAGCGCGAAGGCCGTGGTCGGGGACGCGGAGTGCGCGTCGTGGACCAGGATCCGGTCACGGTTCTCGTCGGTCACGTCGACGATCTCCAGGTCACCGGTGGCCGGGTTCCGTACGACACCCTTCGACCGGTCGGTGCCGAAGCGGATCGGCTGCCCGTGCTCCAGGCGGATCACGGCCTCCTGGGCCTGCTGCCGGTCCTTGAGGGCCTCGAAGGCGCCGTCGTTGAAGATGTTGCAGTTCTGGTAGATCTCGATCAGCGCC
>NZ_JBQRUW010000058.1:0-94612 GCF_052663305.1 Streptomyces cyslabdanicus | reverse complement strand
ATGACGACCACCGAGGCGCGGCGGGCGGGGCGTAAGCCCGCTCAGATCGTGGACATGTCCTGGGATCCGATCACACGGATCATCGGGAATCTGGGCATCTACACGAAGATCGACTTCGCGAACCGGGAGGTCGTCGAGTGTCACTCGACGTCTTCCCTGTTCCGCGGCTACTCGGTGTTCATGAAGGGCAAGGACCCCCGCGACGCCGGCTTCATCACCTCACGCATCTGCGGCATCTGCGGCGACAACCACACCACCTGCTCCAACTACGCCCAGCAGATGGCCTACGGCGTCAAACCCCCACCACTGGCCGAACACATCACCAACCTCGGCGAAGCCGCCGAGTACATGTTCGACCACACGATCTTCCAGGACAACCTCGTCTTCGTCGACTTCTGCGAAGCCATGGTCAAAGCCACCAACCCCGGCGTCCTGGCCCGCGCCGAACGCACCGAGGCCCCGCGTGGGCATCTCCACGGCTACCGCACCATCGCCGACATCATGCGCGCCTTCAACCCCTTCGAAGGCGAGATCTACAAACAGGCCCTGAAAATGTCCCGGATCACCCGGGAGATGTTCTGCCTCATGGAGGGACGCCACGTCCACCCCTCCACCCTCTATCCCGGCGGCACCGGCACCATGCCCCAACCCGCCGTCTTCACCGACTACCTCGCCCGCCTCATGCGCGTCATCGACTTCGTCAAACAAGCCGTCGCCCTCAACGACGACGTCTTCGACTTCTTCTACCAAGCCCTGCCCGGCTACGAAGAAGTCGGCCGCCGCCGCATCCTCCTGGCCTGCTGGGGCGCCTGGCAAAACCCCGACATCGTCGACTACCGCTACGAGACGATGAACCACTGGGGCAAGGCCATGTACGTCACCCCCGGCATCATCGTCGACGGCAAACTCGTCACCAACAACCTCATCGACATCAACCTCGGCCTCCGCATCCTCCTCGGCTCCTCCTACTACGACGACTGGACCACCGAGGAACCCTTCGTCACCCACGACCCCCTCGGCAACCCCGTCGACATCCGCCACCCCTGGAACCAGACCACCCTCCCCCACCCCCAAAAACGCGCCTTCGACCACAACTACAGCTGGGTCATGAGCCCCCGCTGGCACCACCGGGAAACCGGCCAGCACCTCGCCCTCGACACCGGCGGCGGCCCCCTCGCCCGCCTCTGGTCCACCGCCCTGAACGGACTCGTCGACACCCCCTACATCAAAGCCACCGGCCACAGCGTCCGCATCACCCTCCCCCACGGCGAAAAACTCCCCGAAACCACCCTCGAATGGACCATCCCCCAATGGTCCAACACCATCGAACGCGACCGCGCCCGCCCCTACTTCATCGCCTACGCCGCCGCCATGGCCCTCCAATTCCTCGAACAAGCCCAACAACTCGTCCGCGCCGGCGAAACCAAAGTCTTCGAGAACTTCGAAGTCCCCGACGAAGCCATCGGCTGCGGCTTCCACGAAGCCGTCCGCGGCGTCCTCTCCCACCACCTCGTCATCAAAAACCAGAAAATCGCCAACTACCACCCCTACCCACCCACCCCCTGGAACGCCAGCCCCCGCGACCACTACGGCACCCCCGGCCCCTACGAAGACGCCGTCCAAGGCCAACCCATCTTCGAAGAAAACGACTCCGACACCTTCAAAGGCGTCGACATCATGCGCACCGTCCGCAGCTTCGACCCCTGCCTCCCCTGCGGCGTCCACATGTACCTCGGCAACGGCAAAACCCTCACCACCACCCACACCCCCACCTACGGAACCGACCATGCCTGACACGGAAGAGGGCGTCCGGCCCGCCCGGCTCGCGGACCCGGACGTCGAGGCGCGGCTCGCCCGGCTCGAGGAGCTGCTGGCGGGGCTCGAGTCCGCTCCGGGACCGACCGTGCGGTCCGCCCTGGAGGCGGTGCGGCTGCTCACCGAGGTCTACGGCGAGGCGCTGGGCCGCGTACTCGACCGCGCGGGCGGTGAACTGACGGCACGTCTGGCCGAGGACGAGTTGGTGGGCCACCTGCTGGTCCTGCACGAGATCCACCCGGAGCCGGCCGAACGCCGGGCCGAGCGCGCCGTCGAGCGGCTGCGCCCGGCCGTACGGGAGCGCGGCGGCGACGTCGAGTGGATGGGCCTGGAGGAACAGGTGGCCCGGGTGCGGATCACCACGGGCGGCGGCGGGTGCGGTTCCGGGTGCGGCGGCGCCACGGACGACGTGACCGGTGCCGTCCGTGCGGCCGTGCTCGCCGCCGCTCCCGAACTGGCGGCGGTGGAGGCGGTGGCCGGCGCGTCCGAGCGGCAGGCGGCTGCGGCGTTCGTCCCCCTGGACTCGCTCGTGCGCCGGGGCGCGCCGCGGCCGCAGGAGCCGCGATGACCGGGGACGGGGCGCTGGCCCGCCTCATCCGCTCCTCGGCCGGCGGGGGCGCCGCCGCAGCGGGCGAGGTGTGCGACCTGTGCGCCGCGCCGGTGCCCGAGGACCACCGCCACCTCTACGACACCGCCGAGGCCGAGGTGCGGTGCGCCTGCGGCCCCTGCTCGGTGCTCTTCGCCGGGGACGGGGCGGGCGGCGGGCACCACCGGCTCGTCCCCCGGCGCCGGGTGCGGCTTCCGCGCCTCGACACGGCGGCGCTGGGGGTGCCGGTCGGCCTGGTCTTCTTCGTACCGCGCGCCGACGGCACGGTCACCGCCGAGGGCCCGAGCCCGGCGGGCGCCATGCGCTGGGAGGTGGACGCGGCGACCTGGCGGCGGTTCGCCACCCGGTACCCGGAACTCGCCTCCCTGGAGCCCGAGGTGGAGGCGTTGCTGGTCAACACCGTCCAGGGCCTGGACCATCACTGGATCGTGCCCGTGGACGACTGCTTCCGGATGGTGGCCGTGGTCCGCAGCGAGTGGCGGGGCCTGTCCGGCGGGGCCCGGGTGTGGCCCGCCGTCGAGGAGTTCTTCGCGGAGCTGACCGAACGGAGCTGACCGACGTGCACGAGTTGTCGATCGCGACCGCCATCGTGGAACAGGCCGACGAGGTCGCCCGGGCCGAGGGGACGGGGACCGTCTCGGTGGTGACGGTGCGGGTGGGCGAACTGGCCGGGGTCGTACCCGACGCGCTGAGCTTCGCCTTCGAGGTCGCCCGCGAGGGCACCGCCCTGTCCGGGGCCCGGCTCGTCGTCGAGCAGGTGACCGCGCACGCCTACTGCGTGCCGTGCGACGCGGAGTTCCCGGTCGGCATGCCGCCGTTCTTCTGGTGCCCGCACTGCGACCGTCCGTCGCGGGACCTGCGCAGCGGGCGGGAGTTGGAGATCACCGCCATCGAGCCCGCGCCGTCGCCCGCGCCCTGACGGGCCGCCCGACCGCCGTACGGTCCCCGTCGGTGCGCGCGCCGACGGGGACCGTACGTTCCCACGGGTCAGCAGATGCGCGGCAGTTGCTCCCCCAGCGGCAGGTCGACGACCCGGGTGCCGCCGAGGCCGGTGGCGACGACCACCATGCCCGGGTGCTCCTCGACGCACTCGCCGACCAGCACGGCCTGGCCGCCCCGCGGATGGGCACGCATCGCCGCCAGGACGGCTTCGGCCTCGGTGCGGGGTACGAAGGCGACGAGCCGGCCCTCGTTGGCGACGTACAGCGGGTCGAGGCCGAGGAATCCGCAGGCGTTCGCGACCGCCTCGGGGACGGGGATGGCGCGTTCGCGCAGCCGGACGCCCGTGCCGGAGGCGCGGGCGATCTCGTTGAGGGAGGCGGCGAGACCGCCCCGGGTGGGGTCGCGCAGCACGTGGATGTCCGGGGTGACGGCGAGCATGGCGGCCACCAGGTCTCCCAGCGGCGCGGTGTCGCTGGCGACCTCGACACCGAACTCCAGGCCCTCCCGGACGCTCATGATCGCCACGCCGTGCAGGCCGATCGGGCCGCTGACGATGACGGCGTCGCCCGGCCGGGCCCGCTGCGGGCGGATGTCCACTCCTTCGGGGACGACGCCGACCCCGGCGGTGGTGACGTACACGCCGTCGCCGTGTCCGGCCTCCACCACCTTGGTGTCACCGGTGACCACGGTGACGCCCGCGGCCTCCGCGGCGGCGCCCATGGCGCGCGCGATCCGGTCGACGACAGCCAGTTCCACGCCCTCCTCCAGCACGAAGGCAGCGGAGAGGTAGTCGGGGCGGGCGCCGCTCATCGCCAGGTCGTTGACGGTTCCGTTGACCGCCAGGTCGCCGAGGCTGCCGCCGGGGAAGAACAGCGGCCTGACGACGTAGGAGTCGGTGGAGAACGCCAGCCGGGTGCCGCCGAGGTGGAGGACGGCGGAGTCGCCCATCGCGGCGAGGACGGGGTTGCCGTAGGCCGGGGCGAAGACGCCCTCGATCAGTTCGGCGGACAGGGCGCCGCCTCCGCCGTGGCCCATCACCACGACCGGCTGGTCGTGCAGGGGGGCGGGGCAGGTCCAGTTCGCCGGGTCGACGGGGGCGTCGCCCGCCGTGTAAGCCAGTTCAGCCAACGGGGTTCATCTCCTCCTGCGGGACACGGGAGCCCTGCGGCGCCGGGGCGCCCGGTGAGGCCTGTCCGGTCATCCGGCGGTACAGGTAGTAGGCGGCGCAGGCGCCCTCGTTGGAGACCATGGTGGCGCCGAGCGGGGTACGCGGGGTGCAGGCGGTGCCGAACGCGGCGCACTCGGTGGGCTTGATCAGCCCCTGCAGGACCTCGCCCGCGCGGCACACGGCGGGCTCCTCGGTGCGGATGCCCCCGACGTCGAAGCGGTGCTCGGCGTCGTAGGCGCGGTAGGCCTCGGACAGCCGCCAGCCGCTGGCGGGGATGCGTCCGATGCCGCGCCAGGACCGGTCGGTGACCTCGAAGACCTCCTCGAGCATGCTCAGGGCGGCCGGGTTGCCCGCCTCGCGCACGGCACGCCGGTAGGCGTTGTCCACCCGGTGCTCGCCGCGCTCGAGTTGGTGCACGGCCCGGCGGATGCCTTCGAGGATGTCCAGCGGTTCGAAGCCGGTGACGACGATGGGGACGCGGTGCCGCTCGGCCAGGTCCGGGTACTCGGCGGTGCCCATGACGCTGCACACGTGCCCGGCGGCGAGGAAGCCCTGCACCCGGCAGGCCGGGGCCGTCATGATCGCCTCGATGGCCGGCGGCACCCTGACGTGCGAGACCAGCAGGCTGAAGTTGTCCAGGCCGAGGCGGCGGGCCTGGTGCACGGCCATGGCGTTGGCGGGGGCGGTCGTCTCGAAGCCGATGGCGAAGAAGACCACCTGCCGGTCCGGGTGCTGCCGGGCGAGCCGGAGGGCGTCGAGCGGCGAGTACACCACCCGTACGTCCCCGCCCTCGCCCTTGACCCGGAACAGGTCCCGGTCGGTGCCCGGCACTCGCAGCATGTCGCCGAACGAGCAGAAGACCACGTCGGGGCGGGCGGCGATCTCCAATGCCTTGTCGATGACCTCGAGGGGGGTCACACACACCGGGCAGCCGGGCCCGTGGATCAACTCGACTTCCTCGGGGAGCAGTTGGTCGATTCCGTGCCGGATGATCGAGTGGGTCTGGCCGCCGCAGACCTCCATCAGCGCCCACGGCCGGGTGACCGTCGCGCGGATCTCGTCCAGCAGCCGCCGGGCCAGTTCGGGGTCGTTGAACTCGTCGATGTACTTCATCAGGCCTCACTCCCGCTCTTCTCGCGTCCCTGGGCCCCCGGAGTGTGCGGGGCCGGGTCACCGGCCTGTTCGGCCGCCTGGAGCCAGGCGTCGCCGAACTCCTCGTCGAGCAACCCCAGTTGCTGGAACAGCTCCAGGGACGCCCGGGCCGACTCCTCGTCCAGGCGCTGAAGGGCGAAGCCGACGTGGACGATCACGTACTCCCCCACCCTCACATCGGGCAGGTACTCCAGACATGCCTGTTTCCGCACCCCGCCGAAGTCGATCAGACCGGTGAGCGGGTCGGCGCGGTGGTCGATGGCCACGACTCTGCCGGGCACTGCCAAACACATGGGTCACTCCGTCTCGTCGCTGTCTCTCGTCCGCCGGCCACGCCGCACTCGCGCGGGTCCCGGCCCGGTCGGCTCATCCGGCGGCCCCCGGGCGCCGCCGGCGGTGTGGCTCGTGTGCCGCGATCACGAGCTGTCCGAGGGCCAGTCCGCCGTCGTTCGGCGGGACTTCGCCGTGGCGCAGGACGGTGAAGCCGTCCTCGGCGAGCAGCGCGGCGCACGCGTCCTCCAGCAGCCCGTTGGCGAAGACACCGCCGCTGAGGACGGCGGTGGTCAGGCCGGTGGCAGCGCGGGCACGGCGGCAGACCTCCGCGACGGCTCGCGCGAGGCCCCGGTGGAAGCGGACCGCGAGGACCGGCGGCGGCGTGCCGCGCCGCTGGTCGTCGAGGAGCGCCCGCAGCATGGGCGCCGGATCGCAGCCGAGGGGGCCGGGGCCATCGGTGAAGCCGAAGGGGTACGCCCCGCCGTCGGCGTCCCGGGCCTGAGCCGCGGCCGCCTCCAGTTCCAGCGCGGCCTGTGCCTCGTATCCCGCTCGGTGGCACACGCCGGCGAGGGAGGACACTGCGTCGAACAGCCGGCCCGTGCTGGAGGTCGGCACGCAGGCCAGGTCGCGTTCCAACTGCCGCTGGAGCAGCGCCCGTTCCTCTGGGGTGCAGGCGGCGACGCTGGGCAGGCGGGGGTCCCAGGGCAGTCCCGCGGCCCACAGCCGGGCCAGGGCGAGCCGGCAGGGGTTGGCCACACCGGCGTCGCCGCCGGGCAGCGGGGCGGGGGTCAGCCGGGCGAAGCGGCGGTGGCCGGTGTAGTCGGCGAGCAGGAACTCGCCGCCCCAGACGGTGCCGTCGTCGCCGTATCCGGTGCCGTCGAAGGCGACGCCGATGACGGGCGTGGTGCCGTCGAGGCCGTGCTCGGCCATCGCCGAGGCGAGGTGGGCGTGGTGGTGCTGGACCAGTACGGGCTCCGGCTGCCGGAGTCCGGTGGCGCGGCGGCGGGCCCAGCGGGCCGAGTGGTAGCCGGGGTGGCGGTCGGCGGCGACCAGGGCCGGGGTCACTCCGGTCAGGCGCAGCAGGTGCCGCTCCGCCCGCCGGGCGGCCTCCTGGGCGCCGAGGTCCCCCAGGTCGCCGATGTGCGGCCCGAACCAGGCCTGCTCGCCGTCGCCCACGCACGGGACGTTCTTCAGGTCTCCGCCCACCGCGAGCGCGGGGCGCACCGCGAGCGGCAGGCGCAGCGGGCGGGGCGCGTAGCCGCGGGAGCGGCGCAGCACCTGTTCGGTGCCGTCGGGGCGTACCCGCAGCAGGGAGTCGTCGCAGGGGCAGGCGATGGGCCGGTCGTGGGCGAGCCAGGCGTCGGCCAGCCCGGCGAGCCGGGTCAGCGCCTCCGCGTCGTCGGTGACGATCGGCTCCCCGGAGCGGTTGCCGCTGGTCATCACCAGCACGCGCGGACCGGGGGGATCGCCGGGCAGTCCGAACAGCAGGGTGTGCACGGGGGTGTAGGGCAGCAGCACGCCGACGTGGGGGCTGCCCGGGCACACGGCGTCGGACAGGCGGAGCCCGTCCGGCCGTGCGCGCCGGCGCAGCAGGACGACGGGCCGCACCGGGCCGGTGAGCACGGCCCGTTCGCGGTCGGTGAGGTCGGCGATCCGCTCGGCGGTGGCGAGGTCGGCGCACATCACCGCGAACGCCTTGCCACCGCGTTCCTTGCGCGCCCGCAGGGTGGCGACGGCGCGGGTGTCGGTGGCGTCGCAGGCCAGGTGGTAGCCGCCGACGCCCTTGACGGCGACGATCCGTCCGGCGGCGAGCAGGGCCCGGGCCGCCGCCAGGGCTTCCGCGTCCCGGGCCGGGCGGAGCCCGTCGCCCGCGGCGGGGACCAGGCGCAGCCGGGGGCCGCAGTCCGGGCAGGCCACTGGCTGGGCGTGGAAGCGCCGGTCGGCGGGGTCGGTGTACTCCCGGGCGCAGGCGGGGCACATCGGGAAGCCGGCCAGGGTCGTGGCCGCGCGGTCGTAGGGCAGGGCGGTGGCGATGGTGAAGCGGGGGCCGCAGTGGGTGCAGGTGATGAACGGGTGCCGGTGGCGGCGGTCGTCCGGGTCGGCCAGTTCGCGCAGGCAGTCGGCGCAGGTCGCGGTGTCGGGCGGGAGGTGGGTGCGTCCCGGGGAGTGCGCGCTGGGCCGGATGGCGAACGGGTCGGTGGCGCCGGTGGCGGGGAGGTCCTCCAGGCCGATGCCCGTCACGGCGGCCAGCGGGGGCGGTCGCCGGGCCAGCCGCTCGCAGAAGCGGGTGACGTCGTCCGCCGGGCCCTCGATCTCGATCAGCACGCCGGCGGCGGTGTTGCTGACGAAGCCGGCCAGCGCCAGGTCGGCGGCCAGGCGGTGCGCGTACGGCCGGAAGCCCACGCCCTGCACGGTGCCGCGCACGGTGAGCCTGCGGCGTACCGGGCCGGTGACGGGTGCGGTCATGAGGCGGGGGCGGTCGCCGGATGCGGGTGGGTGTGGTGGTCGTGGGCCTGCTCGCCGTCGGCGGCGTGCTCGTGGACGTGGGGGTGCGGGCTGAGCGGGGGCCGGTGCTGCGGGGCGCCGTCGCGGGCGGCCAACGCACGGTCCAGGACGGTGTCGACGCCGTCGCCGGTGCGCGCGCAGGTCCGTACGATCTCCACCCCGGGGTTGACCTGTCGCACATGGGTGCGGAAGGCGGCCTCGTCGAACCCGGCGGCCTCGGCCAGGTCGGTCTTGGTGACCACGACCAGGTGGGCGGAGCCGAACGCGGTGGGGTACTTCAGCGGCTTGTCCTCGCCCTCGGTCACCGCCATCAGCACGATCCGCAGGGTCTCGCCGAGGTCGTACGACGCGGGGCAGACCAGGTTGCCCACGTTCTCCACGAACAGCACCGCCGTGTCCTCGGGCAGCCAGCCCTCCAGCCGGGAGCGGACCTGCCGGGCCTCCAGGTGGCAGAGTCCGTCGGTGAGCACCTGCTGCACCGGGGCGCCGGAGCGGGCCAGCCGGCGGGCGTCGTTCTCGGTCGCCAGGTCCGCGGTCAGCGCGGCCACCGGGACGCCTCGCTCGACGGCGCGGGCGAGCACCCGGCCGAGGAGTTCGGTCTTGCCGCTGCCGGGGCTGGACAGCAGGTTGACAGCGGCGACGCCCTGCCGGGCCAGATCGCCGCGCAGGGTGGCGGCCAGATCGTCGTTCCTGGCGAGGACGGCCTGCTTGACGTCGACGGACCGGCACATGGCGCTGCTCCTCGGGGTGAGCTCGAATGGCGGGGAGAGGACGGGAAGGAAAAGGGGACGGGGACGGGACGGGGCGAACGGTTGCGGGTCCCCTCACCGATCTTCGGCCGCGTCGGTGGCGAGGTGCGGGAGCGCAGCCGTGTGCGCCGGGGCGGATTCCTCCGTGCGGACCAACGGCGGGGTGGCCGCGGGATCGGCGAGCAGCACCGGGATCATGGTGTGCAGGGCCCGGACGGCCGGGGCGACGGCCGCCCGCACCGGGTCGCTGAGCCCGGCCATGATGTCCTCGTCGCCGCGTGGCCGCACCTGGGGCTCGCAGGCGAGCACGAGGACGCGCGGGAGCGGCCCGTCGCCCAGGTGCGCGGCCAGGGCGAGCACCTTGGCCGGGTCCATGCCGTGGGCCTCCGGCGGGGCCGCGGCGCCGGTCTCGGCGTCGGGGAGGTCCGCCTCGATCAGGGACAGGGTGCCGGGCCGGTGGCCGCGCGGCGCCGCGTCGACCAGGACGGCGGTGTCGTATCCGTCCAGCAGTTCGTAGGCGAGGTCCAGGCCGCGGATGCCGTAGTCCCGCACCCGGACCCCGGCCGGCAGCGGGCGAGCGGCCAGGGCCTGGATCACCTCGGGGCCGAAGGCGTCGTCGGCCAGGAAGATGTTGCCGACGCCGGCGACCAGGAGCCGGGTGGCGGGCGACGGCGTCATCGGGTGCCTCCGGTGCGCGGGGCGCCATCCGAGGCCAGGGGGGCCAGGGGGCGCGTGCACGCGCCGGGCACCTTGCGTACGAACGCCGAGCGCAGCGCGTGGTAGGGGGCGGCGGGGTCGAAGAAGGCGGCGTGCATCCGGGCGAGTTCGGCGCGGCGGTGGTCCGCGAGCGGCCGTACCACCTCGTCGCGGGCCCGGACCGCCGCCTTGGCGTCGATCCGCCGGCCGAGGTCGGGGGCGTCGGCGAGCGCGGCCGCCATGCGGTCGACCTCGGCGGTGAACTCCCCGGCGGGGACGGGCACGAGACGGTCCACCAGGCCGAGGCCGTGCGCGGTCGCGGCGCTCACCGGAAGGGCCTCGGTGGTCAGCCGCGCGGCCGTGCCGGTGCCGGTCCGGCGCGGCAGGGTGTACGTCCAGAACTCCGAGCCGTACAGGCCCATCCTGCGGTAGTGCGGGTTGAGCACGGCGCCGGTGCGGCACCACACCTCGTCGGCGGCGAGGGCGAGCATGACGCCGCCCGCGGCGGCGTTGCCGCCGAGCGCGGCGACGACCATCCGGTCGGTGGTGTGCAGCACCGCCTCGACCAGGTCGTTCATGGCGCCCAGGTTGGCCCACGACTCGGCGGGCGGGTCGTCGGACGCCTCGATGACGTTCAGATGGATGCCGTTGGAGAAGAAGTCGCGGGCGCCGCCGAGGACGAGTACCGGGGTGGGACGGTCGAGGGCGTGGCGGTAGGCGGCGAGCAGCCTGCGGCAGTGGTCGGTGCTCATCGCGCCGCCGGGGAAGGAGAAGGTGACGAAGCCGACGTCGCCGCGCTGCCGGTAGCGGATGTCGGTCCAGGTGCGCCGGCCGGCCGGCAGTTCGAGGGGTACGGCCGCCTCCGGGAGACCGGTCGGGCCGAGGACCGAGGCGGCCGGGCGTTTGAAGGGGGCCGGGTCGCCGGAGTTCTTGCGCGGCCTGAGTTCCGGGATCCACACGGCGCCGTCCCGGGTGGCCCGGCACACCGCTCCCGCCCGCGTGGCGAGCAGTTCTCCGGGGCGGCCGCGCAGTTGGTCCTCCGGGTGGCCGCCGTGCAGGTACAGCTCACGGCCGAGGAGTTCGTCGAGGACTCCGGGCTGGGAGTCGGCGCCCTGGAGCTTGCGCAGCACGGTCGCAGTGCTGTCCTTCTCCCAGTGGACGCGGCGCCGCTCCTGGCGCAGGAAGCCGCGCCGGACGACGCGGGTGGAGGGGTCGCTCTGCGGCAGCGGTTTGAAGGAGCCCTCGGCGTAGCGCCGTACGGCCAGCAGCACGGCGGCCACGGCGGCGTCGGAGACCTCGTTGCGGTACAGGTCGCTCTTGCCGACCGGTGCGGTCGCGAACGGCATGGCCGCCCAGATGTCGCCGGCGTCCATCGCCGCCTCGGCCTGGAGGACCGTCACGCCCCAGTCGGGCGCCTGGTCGGCGATCGCCCAGTCCAGCGAGGAGGGGCCCCGGTCCCCCGGTGGGCCGGGATGGACGATGAGACAGGTGACCTCCCGCCACACGTCCTCGGGCAGCGCGGTCTTGAGCATCGGCGCGATGACGAGTTCCGGGTTCGTCTCGGCGATGGCGGTGCGGACCGCGTCGGGGCCGTGTGCGGCGAGCACGACGTCGACGTGGTGGCCGTGGTCCGCGAGTTCGGCGTAGACGCGCTGGGACAGGCTGTTGAACGCGCTGGCGACGAGCAGAATGTCCATGACGCGGCATGGTGTCCGGTTCTCGGGGCTCCGGGAAGGACCACGGCGGGGCGTTCGTCCGTCTGCGTCACGTGTCCTCCGCCGTCCGCGTCAGGTCCCCTCCATCCGGATCGCGGTGGATCCTCGAAGGCGCGGTCACGGACGCGCCGGCCGGCAGCGGCTCGACGGGCCTCGACGGGCCGGCACCCGGCGCGTTGGTTTATTACTTTCTGCTTATCTGATGTAACAGTCTGCATATGATCTGTCAGCAGAGCATCGACAGGACCCCCGGCCGCTCCTCTCGCCGTCGCGCGCTGCGCGGGACGCTGCTCGCCGCGGCGACCACCGCGGCACTGGCCGGCGGGCCCCAGGCGACGGCGGCCCCGACCTCCGGTCTCAGTACCAACTGGGAGGCCATCGCCGCCTGCGAGTCCAGCGGCAACTGGAGGGCGAACACCGGCAACGGGTACTACGGCGGGCTCCAGTTCCGTCAGTCCAGCTGGGTCGCCGCGGGAGGCCTGAAGTACGCGCGCCGAGCGGACCTGGCCTCGCGCAGACAGCAGATCACCGTGGCCAGGCGGCTCGCCTCCGTCCAGGGGATGTCGGCCTGGGGATGCGCCTGACAAGACCGCGGTCGTCCACGTTCCGCTCCACCAAAGCCCGTTGTGTCGGCGGGCGGTCAGCACAGCACGGCGAGCGCGCCCGGCAGCACACGGGCCGTGACGGGCAGGACCGCCTCGACCTCGCCGTCGGCGCCGTAGGGCACCTCGCGGTCGGCGGCGACACGGATCCGTGTGCCCCGCAGGATCCGCACCTCGGGGCGCTCGACGTGCGCGCCCGACTTCAGCTCGTTCATCAGCGCGAAGAAGAGCCGGCGCGGCGCCTCGCGGATCATCACCACGTCGAGCAGGCCGTCGTCGACGCGGGCGCCGGGCGCGATCATGCGACCGGAGCCGTAGTAGGCGGAGTTGGCGGCCACCACGGTGTATCCGCGGTGGGTGTGCTCCGCGCCGTCGACGGTGACGTGGTAGGTCGCCGCCCGCCAGGTGGCCACGGCGCGCAGCCCGCCCGCGTAGTAGGAGGCGGCGCCGCGCAGCAGCCGGGAGTTGTTCGCGTGCCGGTTGGCGAGCGCGTCGACTCCCGCGTACACGCTGCCGAGGACGACGGTGCGCGGGTGCGCGGCCGACTCCACCTCGATGGTGTCGACGCGGCGCGGGGCGGCGTGCAGCAGGATCCGGGCCAACTCGGACGGCTCGGCGGGTAGATGGAGAGCGCGGGCGAAGTCGTTGCCGCGGCCCGCCGGGACCAGGCCCAGCAGGGTGCCGGTGCCGCTGAGGGCTCCGCCGACGCCACCCGCGATGCCGTCGCCGCCCACGGCGAGCACGACGCGGTCGCGCTGCCCGGCCCCGCGGGCGAGGTCCTGGGCGTGGGCGAGACTGCGGCTGTACTCGGTCTCCACTTCCGCGCCGGCCTCGCGCAGCAGCCTGGCCACCCGCAGCAGCGCCGCGGCCCCGGCGGATCCGCCCGCGGTGGGATTGACGATGGCGGTGAACTGTCGCATCGGTGGACCTCCGGGACGGGAAGTGATCGCTCGCGGGTGGTGCCGGGCCGAGGCCGGCCGACGGGCCGGGGCCGACCGACCGGCGGCGGGGGTCAGTCGGCGGGCAGGAGGACGCCCGGGTTCAGCAGGCCGTCGGGGTCCAGGCGGCGCTTGACGGCCCGCAGGGCGTCGACGCCGAGCGGTCCGGCCTCCCGGACGTACCCGTCGCGGTGCTCGGTGCCCACGCCGTGGTGGTGGCTGATGGTGCCGCCCGCGGCGAGGATCGCCTCGTTCGCGGCCCGCTTGGCGGGCGCCCAGTGCGCCACCGGGTCGTCGCCCTGGGCGCTGACCACGGTGAAGTACAGCGAGGCGCCGTTCTCGTAGACGTGCGAGATGTGACACATCACCAGGGGCGGGGTGCCCGACTCGGTGAGCGTGGCGGTCAGCGCCTCGCGGACGGCGGCGTACAGGCCGGGGAGGCGGGACCAGAAGGCGGCGGTCTCCAGTGTCTCGGCGAACGCGCCCGCGTCCAGGAGGGAGTCGCGCAGGTACGGCGCCGAGTAACGGCCGTGGGCCCAGCGCTCCCCCGGTTCCTCGCCCAGGCAGGTGCCGCCGCACTCGCGCAGCACGGCCGCGGCCCGCCGCCTGCGGTGGCCGGTGTCCTCCTCGGTGCCCTCGTAGCCGACGACCGCCTGGCAGCCGGCGCCCTGCTGGAGGTCCAGGGAGCCGATGGCGTCGGGCTGGGCGAGGCCGATCAGGGTCTCGGTCTCGTCGGACAGCCGCAGCACGGTCGGGCGCGGCCCGTCCTGGGCGAGCCGGCGCAGGGCGGCGGAGCCCTCCTCGAAGGAGGCGAAGCGCCAGCCCTCGTGCACGCGGGTCCGCGGGAGGGGGCGCAGGCGTACGGTCACCGAGGTGATGACACCGAACGCGCCCTCGGAGCCGAGGACGAGCTGGCGCAGGTCGGGTCCGGCCGCCGAGCGCGGGGCGCGGCCCGCCTCGACGGTGCCCTCGGGGGTGGCGAGGGTGAGGCCGAGCACCATCTCGTCGAAGCGTCCGTAGCCCGCCGAGGCCTGCCCGCTGGAGCGGGCGGCGGCGAAACCGCCGACGGTCGCCCACTCGTAGGACTGGGGGAAGTGGCCGAGGGTGAAGCCGTGTCCGGCCAGCAGGGCCTCCGCGTCCGGGCCGCGCAGGCCCGCTTGCAGGGTGGCGGTACGGGAGACCGGGTCCAGGGCGAGCAGCCGGTTCATGCGGCGCAGGTCCAGGGCGACGAAGGGGCGCCGGCGCTCGGGCGCGAGACCGCCGACGACGGAGGTGCCGCCGCCGAACGGGACCACGGCCAGGCCGTGGGCGGCACAGGTACGCAGCACGGCGAGTACGTCGTCGTGGTCCGCGGGCAGCACCACGGCCGCCGGGACGTCCGCGACGTCGCCGCTTCTGATGCGCAGCAGGTCGGGGGTGGACTTGCCGCGGGTGTGGCGGATCCGGGACTCGGCGTCGGTACGGACGTGCGCCTCGTCGCCCACGGCCTCGCCCAGGGCGCGGAGCGCGTGCGCGGTCAGCGGTGAGGCGGGGACGCGGATCTCCTCCAGGGCGACCGGTCCCGCCGTGCGGGGCTCGACGCCGAGCAGGTCGCGCAGGAGTCCGGTCACCGGCTCGGGCAGCGAAGTGGCCCTGGCCGGGTCGCCCCAGCCGCTCCACAGCATGTCCATGGGGTGTTCCTCACCGGTCGCTCGCGTCGAAGGGGCGTTACACTGTGACACATGGCGCCTATTCGTCACAACGGTTCGGACGGGCCGGACCGGTCCGACGGCTCGGCCGGTGATCCCGTGCTCGACGCCGTGCGCGACTGCGTCCTGGCCGTCGGCGTCCGGCGTACGACCCTGACGGACGTCGCCCGCCGCGCGGGCGTGTCCCGGATGACGCTCTACCGCCGCCGGCCCGATGTGCGGTCCCTGGTCGGCGACCTGATGACGCGGGAGTGGATCGCCGTGGCCGTCGCGGCGATACCGGAGCGCGGACCCGGGACGAACGCGCGCACGCGGATCGTCGAGGGGCTCGTGGCGGGGGTGAGGGCGTTCCGCGCCCACCCGCTCTTCCGCAAGATCGTCGACGTGGACCCCGAGCTCCTGCTCCCCTATGTACTGGACCGCCGGGGAGCCAGCCAGGAGGCCCTGCTCTCCCTGCTCGCCGAGAACCTGTGCGAGGGCCACGCCGACGGATCGGTGCGCGTCGGACCCACCGAACGGCAGGCGCGGTCCCTGCTGCTGGTCGTGCAGTCCTTCACGCTGTCGCTGCGCACCATGACCGAGGAGGACGACCCCGAGCTGGACGGCGAGGCCTTCCTCGCGGAACTGCGGACCATCCTGGAGAGGACCCTGACGCCATGAGCTTCGGCGACGACCCGGCCGTTCCCGCGCACACGGCTCCGGGCACCTCCCTCACCGCCGCCCGCCGCGCCCGCGAACTGGCCCGGACCGTCGGCGGTCCGGCCGTGGACGTCCTGGTCGTCGGTCTCGGCGCGACCGGCGCCGGGGCCGCGCTGGACGCCGCGGCGCGCGGACTGAGCGTCGCCGCCGTCGACGCCCACGACCTCGCTTTCGGCACCTCCCGCTGGAGTTCCAAACTCGTCCACGGCGGACTGCGCTATCTCGCCTCCGCCCAGTTCGACGTCGCCCACGAGAGCGCGGTCGAACGCGGTGTGCTGATGGAACGCACCGCCCCCCATCTGGTCGCGGCCCAGCCGTTCGTCCTGCCTCTCACCCCGCTGGTCTCGCGCGGCCAGGCGGCCCTGGCCTGGGCCGGCCTCCGCGCGGGCGACGGACTGCGGCTGGCGGCGCGCACCGCCCGCGCCACCCTGCCCTTGCCGCGCCGGCTGTCCGCGGTGGAGACCCGCCACCTCGCGCCGGCCCTGCGCGGCACCGGACTGCGCGGCGGTCTGCTGTCCTGGGACGGGCGGCTGACCGACGACGTTCGCCTGGTGACCGCGCTCGCCCGTACGGCGGCGGGGCACGGTGCCCGGGTCCTGACCCGGGTCCGGGCCCTGGCACTCACCGGCTCCGGCGCCCGGGTGCGGGACGAACTGACCGGCGAGGAGGGCGAGATCCGGGCCCGCGCCGTGATCAACGCCTCCGGAGTGTGGGCGGCCGGCCTGGTGGACGGCATCCGGATCCGCCCCTCCCGCGGCACCCACCTCGTGCTGCGCTCCGGCCTGCTCGGGCCGCTGCCGGCCGGGCTGCACATCCCGGTGCCCGGGGAGGCCAACCGTTTCGTCCTGGTCCTGCCGCAGGACGACGGCCGCGTCTACGTCGGGCTCACCGACGAACCCGTCGAGGGCGGCGTCCCCGACGTGCCGGAGGTCCCCGAGTCCGACGTCGGCTTCCTGCTCGACGTGCTGGCCTCCGCCCTCGACGTGCCGGTACGCCGCGACGACGTGGCCGGCGCCTTCGCGGGCCTGCGTCCACTGCTGGACACCACAGCGGCGGCCGGGTCCGCCCCGGCGCCCCGGACCTCCGACGTCTCCCGCAGGCACGCGGTGCTCACCTCCACGGACGGCGTGGTCACCGTGGTGGGCGGCAAGCTCACCACCTACCGGCGCATGGCCGAGGACGCCGTCGACACCGCCGTCGCCGCGCACCGGCTCGGTGCGGGGCCGTCCCCCACGGCCTCCCTCCCCCTGGTCGGCGCCGCGTCACCGCGCACCCTCGCCGCGCTCCGGGCCCCGCTGCGTCTGGTCCGGAGCTACGGCACGGAGGCACCGGCGGTCCACGCCCTGGGCGCCCGGGACCCACGTCTGCGCACGCCCGTGCTGGAGGGCTATCCCGTCACCCGCGCCGAACTCCTGTGGGCCGTACGCCAGGAGGGCGCACTCGACGAGTCCGACCTCCTGGACCGCCGCACCCGGATCGGCCTCGTACCGTCCGACCGCACGACAGCGCTGGAGGCCGCGCGCGAGGCCCTGGGCAGGACACTGGGCTCACGGTGAACGGGTCACGGTCGGCGTCCCGTATCGAAGTGCCACGCGCCCCTCGGCGAGCACCGCGCCGCGCACGGCCCGCACCCCGTCCGCAGCCCGTAGCGGGGCGGGGCCGCCCAAGGCCTCCAGGACGTGACCCGCTACGGTGGCGAGCCGGCGAGGAGGGGAGAAAGCGGTGCGGGTTCGGGTGGGCACGGCGTGGTGGGGTCCGGCCGTCGTGGCGGTGCTGCTGGGCGGGACGCTGACGGCGTGTTCGGGAGCGTCGCGGGAGGGGGCGTCCACCGTGCGAGCGGCGGCCGCGACGGACGCGACGGATGCGACAGGCACAGCCGTCCGCGGCGGGGGCACGATCGGCGCCCCGGGGTCGGCGTGCGAGCTGCCCGTCACCTTCGACATCGCCGAGGGCTGGAAGGCCGAGGCGGTGGATCCGGCGGCGGCCGGCGACTCCCCCGCCGGCAAGGAGGTCACGGACGCCCTGCTGCGCCAGGGGCCGGTGACCGCCGTGTGCGAGGTCGACGCCAGGCCCGCGGGGCACATCGGCTTCCTCCGCGTGTTCACCGGCTCCCCGGACGCGGGGGACGCGAGCACGGCGCTGCGGGCCTTCGTGGCCGCCGAGGACGGAGTGAGCGGGGAGACGTACCACTCGTTCGCGGCGGGCGGGCTCCAGGGCGTCGAAGTCGCCTACCTGCGCACGAGCGAACTCCTGGACGAGACGAAGAAGGAACGCGCCCTGGCCGTCGGCACCGCCCGGGGTCCGGTGGTACTGCACCTCGGCGGCATGGACACCGAGGAACACGAACAGATGCTCCCCGCCTACGAACTCGCCAGGAAGACCCTGCGCAGCACCTGAGCGGCTTCGGGAGGGGGCCCGTACTGTGGGGCCGTGCACATCTGTTTCGTCTGCAGCGGGAACATCTGCCGGTCGCCGTCCGCGGCGCTGGTGTTCGCCGAGCGGTTGCGCCGGGAGGGGCTCACGGACACGGTCCGGGTCAGCAGCGCCGGCATCGGCCCGTGGCACGTCGGGGAGGCCATCGACGAGCGGGCCGGTGAGGTGCTGACCCGGCACGGCTACCCGGTCCGGCACGTCGCCGCCCAGGTCGGCGCCGAACACCTGGACGCCGACCTGCTCCTGGCCATGGACCGCGGTCACGAGAAGTCCCTGCGCCGGCTCGTCGACGAACCGTCCCGGGTGCGGCTGCTGCGCTCCTTCGACCCGGAGGCGACCGGCGACCTGGACGTGCCGGACCCGTACTACGGAGGGCCGGAGGGGTTCGAGGAGGTGCTGGCCATGATCGAGGCCGCGACCCCGGGCCTGCTCGACTGGGTGCGCGAGCGCCTGCCCGCGTGACCGGCCGTCCGCCGGGCGGAGCCGGCTCCGGCCAGGATCCCGTCGCCGCGGCCGCCCGGCTGACCGGGCGTGCGGCGAGTGGCCGGGGCTCGTCGGCGGCGAACCCCACCGAGGTGACCCTCGACGGCGGCGACGTGGTCGTGGTCAAGCGCGGTGAGGATCCGGAAGCGGTGCGCGCCGAGGCCGCGGGGCTGCGCTGGCTCGCCGAGGCGGGCGCGGTGCGGGTCCCCGCCGTGCACGGCCACGACCGCCGCTGGCTGATCACCGACCGGGTGCCACCCGGCAGGCCCGGTCCGGGGGCGGCGATGCGGTTCGGCCGTGACCTGGCCGCCCTGCACGCCGCCGGGGCACCCGCGTTCGGTACCGCTCCGCCCGGCGGACCGCGGGAGGCGTACATCGGGCTCGCGCCGATGCGCAACGTTCCCGGCACCGACTGGCCCGGCTGGTACGCCGAGCACCGGGTGCTCCCCTATCTGCGCCGCGCGGTCGACGACGGCGTCCTGCGTCCCGCCGAGGCGGCCGTGATCGAACGCGTACGGGAACGGCTGCCCGAGCTGGCCGGTCCCGCCGAACCGCCCGCGCGGCTCCACGGCGACCTGTGGAACGGCAACGTGCTGTGGGGCCCGGACGACGAGGTCTGGCTGATCGACCCCGCCGCGCACGGCGGGCACCGGGAGACCGACCTGGCGATGCTCCAGCTGTTCGGCTGCCCGCACCTGGACCGTGTACTGGACGGATACCAGCAGGTCGCGCCGCTCGCCGACGGCTGGGCCGGCCGTGTCGGGCTGCACCAGCTCTTCCCGCTGCTGGTGCACACGGTGCTCTTCGGACGCGGTTACGCCGCACAGGCGGTCGCCGCGGCCCACACCGCCGACCGGTGACCCCAGGAGCCGACCGGTGACCCTAGTGGGGGCCGTCCTCCACCAGCCGGGCGAGGTGGTCCAGGGCCATGCGTGTCCCCAGCTCGTTGTCCGCGCGCGGCACCTCGTCGGGGATGCCCTCGTGCACGATCACGACCTCCGTCCCGCCGTCCACCTCGGCCAGTGACGTGGTCATCGTCATCGTGGCCCGCAGGGCGTCCTCGTCGGTCTCGAACGCGAGCACCTCGACCACGAGGCGATCGGGCACGAGCCGGGCGAAGTGCCCCCGGTAGGTGTCCGTGCGGGCACCCGACTTGCCCTGGGCCCCCGGCTCGTCGTAGGAGAGGGACACCCGGAACGCGCCGCCCTCGCGGGCGTCGAACGCGTGGACGTGGGCGGTCATACCGTCGGGGACGCGCCATCTCGCCACCGCGTCCGGGTCGGTGAGGGCCCGGTAGACGGCGGCGGGAGACGCCTGCACCCGCCGTGAGATCCGCGTGGCGTACATGGCGGCAACATACCGCCTCGGCCGGCGTCGGCACCGCCCCTCGACCGGCCTTCGCCAGGGCGACCGGGCTGCGCCGGGGCCGCTTCCGCGGCGACCGCCGCGCCGCGGAGCGGCAGCGCCGGGCGTTCGAGTGGAGGCGTCCGCGGGGTCGTCCCGTGCCCGCACGTGTGACCGGGCAGGTGTCTGCCTCTCGCCTCGCGGGGCGCGGCGGTGTAGACATGGCTCATGGTCCGGCTCCCGGGTCGTACCGGCCCCCGGTCGACCCACCGTCCCGGCGGACGGCGTCTCCAGCTCGCGTCCGGCCATGCCCGGCGGGCGCGCGGGCGGGCCGGGCATGGCCGGACGGGCCCCAGCAGACCGCGCGGGCTGCGCTCGGCGCTCGGCGGGCGCAGCGTCGCCGGGCAGGTGTTCCTGCTCCAGGTCGCCATCGTGGTGCTGCTGGTCGCGGCGGCCGTGGTGGCGCTGGTGCTCCAGGTGCGGCACGACGGCGACCAGGAGGCCCGCAACCGCTCCCTGGCGGTCGCCGAGACGTTCGCCAACGCGCCGGGCGTCCGGGAGGCGCTCGCCGCCCCGGACCCGACGGCGGTGCTGCAACCGCGCGCCGAGGCGGCCCGCAAGGAGTCGCACGTCGACTTCCTCGTCGTGATGAACACCGAGGGGATCCGCTACACCCACCCCGAGCCGGACCGCATCGGCAAGAGGTTCGTCGGCTCCCTCCGGCCCGCGCTGGCCGGCGGCACGGTCGTCGAACAGGTCGACGGCACCCTCGGGCCGCTGGTGCAGGCCGTCGTGCCGGTCCAGGCACCCGACGGCACGGTGGTGGGCCTGGTGTCGGCCGGCATCACCACCAGGAACGCCGGCGGCCTGGCGGACCGGCAGCTGCCGGTCGTCCTGGGCGCCGCGGCCGTCGCCCTGGCCCTGGCCACGGCGGGGACGGCGCTGGTCACCCGGCGGCTGCTGCGCCAGACCCACGGGCTCGGCCCCCGGGAGATGACCCGGATGTACGAGCACCACGACGCGGTGCTGCACTCCGTCCGGGAAGGCGTGATCATCGTCGGCGACGACGGAAGGCTGCTGCTGGCCAACGACGAGGCGCACCGCCTGCTCGGCCTGCCCGAGGACGCCGAGCGCCGGCACGTGCTCGACCTCGGACTCGCCCCCGAGACCGCCGACCTGCTGGCCTCCGGGCGGATCGCCACCGACGAGGTGCACCTGGTCGGCGACCGGCTGCTGGCGGTCAACCAGCGGCCCACGGACATGGCGGGAGGCCCGGCGGGCAGTGTGGCCACGCTGCGCGACTCCACGGAGCTGCGCGCCCTGTCCGGCCGGGCGGAGAAGGCACGGGAGCGCCTCAGCCTGCTCTACGACGCCGGAGTGGGCGTCGGCACGACCCTGGACGTGGCCCGGACCGCCGAGGAACTCGTCCGGCTCGCCGTCCCCCGGTTCGCGGACTTCGCCACCGTGGACCTGTACGACGCCGTGCTGGCCGGCGAGGACCCGGACCCGGGAGCCGCACTGCGCCGTACGGCCCTCGCCGGGATCCGCGAGAACGCGCCGCTCTACCCGCTGGGCGAGGAGATCCGTTTCGTCCCCTCCACCCCGCAGGCCCTCAGTCTCAAGTCCCGCCAGCCGGTCCTGGAGCCCCGGCTGGAAGCGGCCCCGGGCTGGCAGGCCCAGGATGCCGAGCGCACCGAGCGGGTGCTGGCGTTCGGCATCCACTCCCTGATCACCGTGCCCGTGCGGGCGGGCAACCTGCTGCTGGGCCTGGTCGGCTTCTGGCGGTCGGAGAAGGACGAGCCCTTCGACGCCGAGGAGCTGGCCCTCGCCGAGGAACTCGTGGCCCGGGCCGCCGTCTCCATCGACAACGCCCGCCGCTACACCCGCGAGCACTCACTGGCGGTCACCCTCCAGCGCAGCCTGCTGCCGCGCAGCCTGCCCGAGCAGAACGCGCTGGACATCGCCCACCGCTATCTGCCCGCGCAGGCGGGCGTGGGCGGGGACTGGTTCGACGTGCTGCCGCTGTCCGGGGCGCGGGTCGCGCTGGTCGTCGGGGACGTGGTCGGTCACGGGCTGCACGCCGCGGCCACGATGGGACGGCTGCGGACCGCGGTCAGCAACTTCTCCGCCCTGGACCTGCCGCCCGACGAGCTGCTGGGGCTGCTGGACGAGCTGGTCGGGCGCATCGACCAGGACGAGACCGCGGACAGTGCCGGCGTGCCCGTCACCGGCGCGACCTGCCTGTACGCGGTCTACGATCCGGTCTCACGCCGCTGTGCGGTCGCCCGCGCCGGCCATCCGCCGCCCGCCGTGGTCGGACCCGACGGAAGCGTGACGTTCCCCGACGTGCCCGCCGGTCCCCCGCTCGGTCTCGGCGGGCTGCCGTTCGAGACGGCGGAGCTGGAGCTGGCGGAGGGCAGCCGGCTGGTCCTGTACACCGACGGACTCGTGATGGACCGGGAGCGGGACATCGACACGGGTCTGGAGGACCTGCGCGCCGCTCTCGCCTGCGCCGGCGAGTCGCCCGAGGACACGTGCCGGGCCGTCCTGGACGTCCGGCCCGCCCGGCCGGTGGACGACATCGCGGTGCTCGTGGCCCGCACCCGGGCCCTGGGGCCCGGGCAGGTCGCCGAGTGGGACGTGCCCGGGGAGGCGGCGGCCGTCGGGGACGTGCGCGCGGCGGTGAGCCGGCGGCTGGCGGAGTGGGGGCTTCAGGAGCTGACGTTCACCACCGAGCTGATCCTCAGCGAGCTGGTCACCAACGCGATCCGTTACGGCGCCGAGCCCATCCGCGTCCGGGTGCTGCGTGACCGCGCCCTGATCTGCGAGGTCTTCGACAGCAGCAGCACCTCCCCGCACCTGCGTCACGCGGCCAGCACGGACGAAGGGGGCCGCGGGCTGTTCCTCGTCGCGCAGCTCGCCGAGCGGTGGGGCACCCGCTACACGCCCACCGGCAAGGCCATATGGGCCGAGCAACCGCTGCCCTGAGCCGCCTCCCCTCCGCCCACACACACGTACACGCACTCCCCCACTCAAGTCGAGCACTTGAGCAGCCGAGCAGTTGAGCAGAGCAGTTGAGCAGTCGAGTCACTTGGAGCTCCTTTGGTGCACGAAACCCCCGGCACGACCGCGCCGGCCCGCCGCGGCGCCCTCGCCGTGATCGGCGCCTCGCTCGCCGCCGTCGCCCTCGTCGGCGCGCGGCGCACCACCGCGGCGGCGCCCGGCCTGGACGATCCGGCGAAGAAGGAGATCGCCATGAAACTGGTGGCGAGCGCGGAGAACTCCACGCTCGACTGGAGGGCCCGGTACGGGTACATCGAGGACCTCGGTGACGCACGCGGCTACACGGCCGGCGTCGTCGGTTTCTGCTCCGGCACCGGCGACATGCTCAACCTGGTGCGGCTCTACACCGACCGCAGGCCCCACAACGTACTGGCCGGGTACCTTCCGGCGCTGCACCGCCTCGTCGGCACCGACGGGCACCAGGGGCTGGACCCCGGTTTCCCCGGTGACTGGCGCAGGGCGGCGCAGGACACCGCCTTCCAGCGGGCCCAGGAAGACGAGCGCGACCGCGTCTACTTCGACCCTGCCGTCGCGCGGGGCAAGGCGGACGGGCTGCGCGCCCTCGGCCAGTTCGCGTACTTCGACGCGATGGTCATGCACGGCGGCGGTGGCCCGAACGGCTTCCGCCGCATCCGCGAACGAGCCCTGCGCGGGGCCGTGCCGCCGGCCCGCGGCGGCGACGAGGTGGAGTACCTGAACGCGTTCCTCGACGCGCGCCTGTGGGCCATGCGGCAGGAGGCGGCGCATCGCGAGACCAGCAGGGTCGACACCGGGCAGCGGGCCTTCCTGCGCCGGGGCAACCTCGACCTGGAGCCGCCGCTGGACTGGAAGGTGTACGGCGACGGCTACCACATCGGCTGACACCGCGGCGGACCGGGACCCGCGCTCGATGTCAGCCCAGCGCGCGGTCGAGGTTGTACGCCGCGCTGATCAGGGACAGGTGCGTGAAGGCCTGAGGGAAGTTGCCCTGCTGCTCGCCGGTGGGGCCGATCTCCTCGGCGTACAGGCCCAGGTGGTTGGCGTAGGTGAGCATCTTCTCGAAGGCGAGGCGGGCCTCGTCGAGACGGCCGGCCCGGGTGAGGGCCTCGACGTACCAGAAGGAGCAGATGGAGAACGTTCCCTCGTCGCCGCGCAGCCCGTCGGGGCTGGCCTGCGGGTCGTACCGGTAGACGAGCGAGTCGGAGACCAGGTCCCCGGTCAGCGCGTCGAGGGTGGACAGCCACTTGGGGTCGGTCGGCGCGATGAACTTCGCCAGCGGCATCATCAGCACGGCGGCGTCCAGTACGTCGCCGTCCTCGTACTGGACGAAGGCCTGTCGTTCGGCGGACCAGCCGCGGTCCATGATGCGGCGGTAGATGGCGTCCCGGCTCTGCCGCCAGTGGGACAGGTCGGCGGGCAGGCCGCGGCGGTTGGCCAGCCGCATGGCGCGTTCGACGGCCACCCAGCACATCAGGCGCGAGTACAGGAAGTCCTTCTTGCCGCCGCGGGTCTCCCACACCCCTTCGTCGGGCTGGTCCCAGTGCCGGCACACCCATTCCACCAGCGCGGACACGTCGTCCCACTGGTCGCTGGAGATCGGCTGGGCCCACTTGTCGAAGAGGTAGATCGAGTCGATCAGGGCGCCGTAGATGTCGAGCTGGAGCTGGTCGGCGGCGGCGTTGCCGACCCGGACGGGCGCGGATCCCCGGTGTCCCTCCAGATGGCCGAGTTCGCGTTCGGGCAGCTCGGTGCGGCCGTCGATGCCGTACATGACCTGCAACGGGCCCGTCGCCTTGCCGTCGCCCGGGCTGATGTGCCGGGTCAGAAAGCGCATGAACGCCTCGGCCTCGCCGGCGAAGCCGAGCCGCAGCAGCGCGTAGACGGCGAACGCGGCGTCGCGCACCCAGACATAGCGGTAGTCCCAGTTGCGCTCACCGCCGACCCGCTCGGGCAGGCTCGTGGTGGGCGCCGCCACGATGGCGCCGGTCGGGGCGTAGGTGAGCAGCTTCAGCGTGAGGGCGGAGCGGTGGACCATCTCCCGCCAGCGGCCGCGGTAGCGGGACTGCGCGAGCCAGCGGCGCCAGTAGGTGACCGTGGCGCAGAACTGCTCCTCGGCCTCGGCGTGGGCGCACCGCCGCGGGGCCACCTCGCGGCCGACCTGGTCCAGCGCGAGGACGGCCGACTCGCCCTCGGCGAGCTTGAAGTCCGCCCACACGTCCGTGCCGTCGCTCTCCAGGGGCACGGTGGACGTCAGCGCGAGGGAAAGGGTCGCGGACTCGAACAGGACCGTGCCGCTCTCCATCCGGACCGTGTGCGCGTCGGCGCCGTAGTTGAAGCGGGGAGCCACCCGGGCCCGGAACGGCAGGGTGCCGCGCACGCACAGCACGCGCCGGATGAGGCGGTGCCGTTCGCTCTCGGCCCTCTCCCTCCGGTCGCCGGTCACCGGCATGAAGTCCTGCACCTCGCCGACGCCGTCCTCGGTGAAGAACCGGGTGATCAGCACGTTGGTGTCGGGGAAGTAGAACTGCTTGGTGCGCGCCGCCTCGGCCGCCGCGAGTTCGAAGCGGCCGCCGCGCTCGGCGTCCAGGATCGAGGCGAAGACGCTCGGGGCGTCGAAGGCGGGACAGCAGTACCAGTCGATCGTGCCGTCCGTGCCGACGAGCGCGACGCTGCGCAGGTCGCCGATCAGACCGTGGTCGGCGATCGGAACGTAGCGGGGTGCGCCCGTCTCGGGGCCCCGGCTTCGGGTGTCGGCCATCGCGCCGCCTCCTGTCCCCTCTCTGTCCCCCTGGCTGTCCCCCTGTCCCCTCGCTGCCTCCTCACGCGGACCGTGCTCGCGGCTCCTGCCGTCCCTCCAGCTTAGGAGCGGCCTTCCGGATGCAGGGTGCCGTCCGACGGGCAATCGTGGGAGGAGGTCCCGCTCCCGCAGCACGAGGCCCGCACTCCGGACCCGGGCGGGGATCCAGCCGGACCCGAGGAGGCCACATGTCGACGTCACAACCCGATGCATCCCGCGAGTCCGGGGACCGCTGCACCCCGGACGACGTGCTCCACGCCCGTACCGGCACCGACGTCTCGCCCGAGGACGTGGTGCTGGCCGCGGGCCGCGACATCACGCCGCGCAACCTGGAGTGGGCCAAGCGCAAGATCGAGACGGAGGGCCCTGCCGCCCTGGACAAGCTGCTGCCGTAGGTCCTGTCGTCAGACTCCCGTCGTCCGCCCGGAGGGCGGGCCTCGCGGCGTCAGGTGCGTGCTCTCGGCGTGCCGGGCCCTGGCCCTCGTACTGGATGTACTTGGGTCAGGGCCCGGTGCGGCGAGAGTACGTACATGGCGTCGCGAGGCAGACGGGAGTCTGACGACAGGGCCTAGGGTCTCCAGGAGCCGAGCGAAAGGGACCGGGTCCTGCCGTTCCGGTCCCTTTCGCTCGTCGCTTTCGCCCGTCCCCTTCGTTCGGGGCCCTCTCGCTCGTCCCTTTCGCTCGGGGCCCTCGCTCTGCGAGACTCCGGGGCGTGCCCGACTTCGACATGATCGTCATAGGATCCGGACCGGGCGGCCAGAAGGCCGCCATCGCCGCGGCCAAACTGGGCCGCCGGGTAGCTGTCGTCGACAGCCCCGACATGGTGGGCGGGGTCTCGATCCACACCGGAACCATTCCCTCCAAGACCCTGCGCGAGGCGGTGCTCTACCTCACCGGACTCACCCAGCGCGATCTGTACGGTCAGAGCTACCGGCTGAAGGAAGACATCACCGTCGCCGACCTGACCGCGCGCACCCAGCACGTGGTGGGCCGCGAGGTCGACGTGATCCGCAGCCAGCTCTCCCGCAACCAGGTCTCCCTGCTCTCCGGGACCGGCCGCTTCGTCGACGAGCACACCGTCGCGCTGCGCGAGGTGACCGGCGAGGAAAGGCTGTTGACCGCCGAACACATAGTCATCGCGACCGGTACGCGACCGGCCCGTCCGGACAGCGTGGAGTTCGACGGGCGCACCATCATGGACTCGGACAACGTGCTCACGCTGGAGCGGGTGCCGCGGTCGATGGTCATCGTCGGCGCCGGGGTCATCGGGATGGAGTACGCCTCCATGTTCGCCGCGCTCGGCAGCAGGGTGACCGTCGTCGAACGGCGTCCGGGCATGCTCGACATGTGCGACGCCGAGATCGTCGAGTCGCTCCGCTACCACCTGCGGGACCTCGCCGTCACCTTCCGCTTCGGGGAGACGGTGGCCGCGGTGGAGCGCCACGAGCACGGCACGCTCACCGTGCTGGAGAGCGGCAAGAAGATTCCGGCCGACGCCGTGATGTACTCGGCGGGCCGGCAGGGCCTCACCGACGGACTCGACCTGGAGAAGGCCTCCTTGAGTGCCGACGCCCGCGGCCGGATCGCGGTCGACGAGCACTATCGCACGCGGGTGCCGCACATCTACGCGGTCGGCGACGTGATCGGCTTCCCCGCGCTCGCGGCGACCTCGATGGAACAGGGGCGGGCGGCGGCGTACCACGCGTGCGGGGAGCCGGTCGGCCGGATGAACGGCCTCCAGCCGATCGGCATCTACACGATCCCGGAGATCAGCTTCGTCGGGCGGACCGAGGACCAGCTCACCGAGGACGGGGTACCGTTCGAGGTGGGCGTCTCCCGCTACCGGGAGCTGGCCCGCGGGCAGATCATCGGCGACTCGCACGGCATGCTGAAGCTGCTGGTCTCGCCTCAGGACCGCACACTGCTCGGGGTGCACTGCTTCGGCACCGGGGCCACCGAGCTCATCCACATCGGGCAGACCGTGATGGGCTGCGGCGGCACCGTGGACTACCTGGTCGACTCGGTGTTCAACTACCCGACGCTCGCGGAGTCGTACAAGGTGGCCGCCCTGGACGCGACGAACAAGCTGCGGCAGATCGACTGGATCGGGGGCTGAAGGCCGGGCCCGGTTCACCCGTGCGGGCGATCACGGGAACCCCTCGGAAGCCGTTATCGTCTACAGTGACGTAGACGGTCTACAGATTTGTAGTCACTCGGCCGGTGCCCTCCGTCGCGCGCCCGCCGTCCCGAGGGAAAGGGCTCGCGACGATGATCGCACTCCCGCACCTGTCGTCGCAGCTCGCTGTCAACGTGCTGGACGCCCAGTCGCTGCTGGCCGCCTTCGGCGTGCTGGGCGTCGGCGTGGTGATGTTCGCCGAGACGGGGCTCCTGATCGGCTTCTTCCTGCCCGGCGACTCGCTGCTGTTCACCGCGGGCCTGCTGTGCACCGGCACGGCCGACCGTGGGGTGAAGTTGTCGCTGGCCCCGCTGCTGGTCGCGGCCGTCGTCGGTGCGCTCGCCGGCTCGCAGTGCGGCTTCCTGCTGGGCCGCAAGGCGGGCGGCGCCCTGCTCGCCCGCAGCCGCTCCCCGCGCCTGCGCGAGGGCGCCGAGCGCGCCGAGGAGCTCCTGGAGCGGTACGGGTTCGCGAAGGCGATCGTACTGGCCCGTTTCGTACCGGTGGTGCGGACGGTCCTCAACCCGATGGCGGGCGCCCTGGGCGTGCCGACCCGTACCTTCACCCTGTGGCAGGTCGTCGGCGGTCTCGCCTGGAGCGTCGGCCTCACCCTCGCGGGGTACGCGCTCGGCTCCTCCGTGCCGAACATCGACAAGTACCTGCTGCCCGTGATCGGGCTCGTCGTGATCGTGTCGCTGATCCCGCTCGTCCCGGAGGTCCTGCGCTCGCGCCGGGCGGCGAAGGCCAAGGAGGCGCGCGGATGATCCTCGCCCTGTCGGGCTCGTCCGTCGACGGGTCCCTGTACGTGGACGTGGTGGACCTGGCCCGTCGCTCCCCCGTGTGGTGGGACGACATGGTGACGGTGTGGTCGGCCTACGGCCTGGGCGTGTTCGCCCTGCTGATGACGGCGGTCTGGTGGCG
The DNA here is from genome assembly GCF_052663305.1 of Streptomyces cyslabdanicus. Taxonomy (NCBI): domain Bacteria; kingdom Bacillati; phylum Actinomycetota; class Actinomycetes; order Kitasatosporales; family Streptomycetaceae; genus Streptomyces; species Streptomyces cyslabdanicus. The sequence continues at coordinate 65,870 of NZ_JBQRUW010000058.1, read as the reverse complement.
TTCGCGCCGGGTGGGCGCCGGGACGGCGGTCGCGGCCCTGGCGGTGCCGTTCGTCGTGGTCCTCGCCTACGCCGTCAACTCGCTCCTGAAGCTGCTGGTGCGCGAGGTGCGCCCGTGCCGCACGCTGCACGTGGTCACCCTGGAGGCCTGTCCGGCCCGCACCGACTGGTCCTTCCCGAGCAATCACGCGGCGATCGCCGCCGCGGCCGCGGTGGCGCTGCTCCTCGTCGCACGCCGACTCGGCGTCTCGCGCCGGCTCGGCGCGCTCGCCTGCCTGGCCGCCGTCGCGATGGCCGCCTCCCGGGTCTGGGTCGGCGCCCACTATCCGCACGACGTGGCGGCGGGGCTGTTGTCCGGTGCCCTGGTGGCCTACGTCGTGATGAGGGCGCTGCTGCGCCGGCCGGAGACACTCGCCCGTCGCCTGGCCGCGACACGGCTGCGGCCGTTGCTGGTGTCATGAGGCCCCGGGGCGCGGCCGGCCTCGTGGGCGGCGCCGGGCTCGCCGCCTGGGCCGCGGTCGTCGTGCTCGGCCTGGTCGTCGGCGGCCACGGCACCCCCCTGTCCGTGGACGACAGCCTGCTCTCCTGGTCCCTCGGGCACCGCCCGGCGGTGGCGGTGGCGGCGGCCCGCGCGCTCACCTCCACGGGGGCGGGGGCCGTCCCGTACCTGCTCGTCGCGCTGGCCGGCCTCGCCGTCGGCCGTACCGTCCGGCAGCGTGCGGCCGCGGCCGCTCTCGGTCTCGGCTGCCTGCTGGCGGGCCAGGCCGTGCGCTACGGCGTGATGGAACTGGTCGCCCGGCCGCGTCCGCCGCGGCAGGACTGGGCGGCCCACGCCTCCGGCTGGTCGTTCCCGTCCGGGCACACCGCCACCTCGGCGCTGACCGCCGGGCTGGTGATCCTGGCGGTGACCGCGCGCGCCCCGCGCCGCCGGACGGCGGTCCGCCTGGTCGTCGGCTGCTGGGGCGCGCTGGTGGGGCTGACCCGGGTGTATCTCGGGGTGCACTGGTTCACCGACGTCGTCGGCGGCTGGCTGTTCGCCGCGGGCTGGCTCGGGGTGTGCCTGTGCGCGGCGACGTGGTGGCTGCCCGCCGGCCTGCTGTCCGGCCTGACGGGGAGAGCCGCGGGACCGGCGCGGGAACGTGCGGGGCGGGATCCGGGTGGCCGAGGACGATCACACCCTGCGTGAGTTCACCTCCCCGGCGGTCTTCCCGACCGCACCACCCGTTGAGCCACACCTCTCGGCGCCCGTGGCCGTTCACCGCCCGCAAGGGAGAGGGAAGCGCGGCCGTCGGCATGCCGGTTTCAGGTCAGAGAACGGGCGACCGGTTCCACGGCCGGACGGCCTCGATCGCGGCGGCGGCGCGGAACACAGTGGTGTCGTCGTAGGTACGCCCGACGACCTGGATGCCTGTCGGCACCCCGGACGAGGCGAAGCCGGACGGCACGCTCAGCACCGGGCACCGGCTGGCGATGTTGAACACCGTGGTCATTGCGGCCTCCAAGTAGTCGTCCAGCTCGACGCCGTTGATCACGACCTTGGTCGATAGATGGTCGTCGTCGGCCGCGAACGCCGGAATGGCGACGGTCGGGCAGACCAGCACGTCGTAGCGGTCCAGCAGGGCACCGAGCTCCGCCTGCACCACACCCTCGATCTCGAGGCCCTGAAGGAAGCTGCCCGGTTCGCGGGCGGCCGCGCCGGCCCGCTCGGCGAAGTCGCGCGCGTAGTCCGTGAGGAGCTCGCCGTGCTCGGCGGCGATCGACGTGATGTACGGGCCGAAGATCGAGCCGAAGTGGATCAGCGCTGCCCGGAACACGTCCGCCCGCGTGATCGAGACCTCGACCTCCTCGACGATGGCCCCGGCCACTCGCAGTGCCTCCGCGACCGCCCTGGTGTTGGCCTCGACCTCGGGGTCGACCACCCAGTCTCCGAGAGTGACCGACAGCGCCACCCGCAAGCCCTCGACGCTCTCGAACTGCTCCGGCAGGATGAGCTTGGGTCGCAGTGAGACGGCGTCCAGCGGGTGGGGCCCGGCTATCACGTTCTCCAGGAGGGCGCAGTCGGCGACGGTACGCGCCATCGGACCGTCGTGGCAGTACGTGTCGAGGTTGAACGGAGTCATCGCCGGCACCCGCCCGTACGGCGGCTTGAAGCCGACCGTGCCGGTGAACGAGGCGGGGATGCGGATCGAGCCGCCGATGTCGGAGCCGGTCGCGAGCGTCGCCTCGCCCGCCGCGAGTGCGGCGCCCGATCCGCCCGAGGAACCGCCCGGGGAGAACTCCAGGTTCCACGGGTTGCGGGTGACTCCCCACAGCCGTGACTGGGTGAACGCAGCGCAGCTGAACTCGGGGGTTGTGGTCCGCGCGTGCACGATGCCGCCGGCGGCCTGGATCCGCTCGACGACCGGGTGCGTCTCCTCGGCAACCTGGTCCTGGTACACCAGGGAGCCGTCCGTGGCACGGCGACCCGCGATGGGCTGCTCCTCCTTCGCCGCGACGGCGAGACCCTCCAACGCACGGGGCGGCTCACCCTTGCCCACGTACCGCGCCTCGGCATCGCGGGCAGCGGCGAGCGCCTCCTCGAACGTTCGCTCGGCGAGGGCGTTGACCTTGGGCTCAACGGCCTCTGCACGCGCGATGACAGCGCTCATCAGCTCGACTGGCGACAACGAGCGATCGCGGAACCGGCGCAGCGCCTCGACGGCCGGCAGATAGGCCAGGTCGGTGAGGTCGGTGGAGCCGACGGAGTCGGCGGAATTCGTGGGGTTGGTCACTGTGATGGCCCTTCAAGATGGATCCGAACGGTCAGATGAGCGCGCGACGGCCTTCGGAGATACGGGCTGGATCCCACCCGGGCCGCGGCACGGAGTCGAGCAGCAGGCGGGTGTATGCGTGCTGTGGGTTGGTCAGGACGGTGGTGGTGGGGCCGGACTCGACGACCTTTCCGGACCTGAGCACCACCACCTCATCGGTGATGTGCCGCACCACGGCGAGGTCGTGGCTGACGAAGAGGAAGCCGATGCCCTCCTCACGCCGAATGCGTGCGAGCAGGTCGAGGATCTGTGCCTGGATGGACACGTCGAGTGCGGCGACCGCCTCGTCGAGGATGAGCACCTGCGGCCGGGCCGCCAGTGCCCGGGCGATGGCCACGCGCTGCCGCTGCCCACCGGACAACCGGCGCGGCAGCGCCGTGGCCTCGCGCTCGCCCAATCCCACCTGGTCGAGCAGTTCGGCGACCCGCCTGCGCCGCGCCGGGGCGTCGAGCGAGAAGTGCAGATGCAACACCTCCTCGATGCACGCGGCCACACTGATGCGCGGGTCGAGGGACAGATAGGGGTCCTGGAACACCATCTGGATCTCGCGGGCACGGGCCAGCCGCTCGGCCCGCCCGCGGGCCCGTGCCGAGCGGTCACGCCCGTCCAGATGGACGGTGCCGGCGTCGGGCCGCTCCAGGCCGACGAGCATGCGCGCGGTGGTGGTCTTCCCGCACCCGGACTCGCCGACGATGCCCAGTGAGCCACCCGGCGCCAACGCGAACGACACTCCGTCCACGGCCACGTGACCGCCAAACTCCTTGCGCAGTCCCTCCACTACGAGGCCGGACGCGGCGGTCGCCTCTCTCTCGGCGGTCACGGCAGTCACAGCGGGATCCCTTCTCCGGCACGCAGGCAGGCACTCAGGCCCTCGCCGTACTGTTCAAGGACGGGCTTCTCGGCCGAGCAGCGCTCCTGTACATGCGCGCACCGGACGGCGAACGCGCACCCGGACGGCGATTCGGCGAGCGAGACCGGACGGCCGGGGATGGGCCGTGGCGGCGCCGCGTCCGGCTCGAGACGGGGTGTGCAGGCGAGCAGTCCGGCGGTGTACGGGTGGCGCGGGCGCTCGAAGAGTGCCTCGGCCGTCCGCGTCTCGACAATTCGCCCCGCGTACATGACGTAGATGCGGTCGCAGAGGGCCGAGGCCAGGTCGAGGTCGTGCGTGACGAAGAGCATGCCGGTGCCCCGCTCGGCCTGCAGGCGGGTGAGGATCGCGACGACCTCAGCCTGAGTGGTCACGTCCAGCGCGGTCGTCGGCTCGTCGGCGACCAGCAACGAGGGTTCGCCCGCGAGTGCCGCCGCAATGACGACGCGCTGGAGCATGCCGCCGGAGAACTGGTGCGGGTAGCGCCGCAGCGCGTCGCGCGGATCGCGGATGCCCACGGCATCGAGGAGTTCCTCGGCACGGGCACGCGCCGCGGGCCCGTGCATGCCGTTGGCGCGCATCGCCTCGGTGAGGAAGTCGCCGACACGTCGCAAGGGGTTAACCGACGCACGCGGGTCCTGGAAGACCATCGAGACCTGCCGGGCCCTCAGTTCCTTCAGCCCGTTCCGGTCCAGGGTCAGCACGTCGCGGCCCGCCACGCGAACCTCGCCGTCGGTCCTCGCCTCTCCGGGCAGCAGCCCGAGCACACTGCGACACGCGACCGACTTGCCCGAACCCGACTCGCCGACCAGGCCGACGGTCTCGCCGGCCGTGACGCGCAGTGACACGCCGTCCAGGATCGGCCGGGCCGCGCGCCCCTCGGGCAGCCGCACGGTGAGGTTGTCGATCTCCAGAAGAGTCTGCTGCACAGTCATCTCTCTCACTCCTCCCTCTTGGCGACCCGGTCGGCGATGCCCTCGCCGACGATGCTGAACGCCACGACGGCGAGCACGATGCACACGGACGGTGCGAGCGCGGGGAGCATCGCCCCCTGCAGCAGCGCGCCCTCGCCCTCGTTGATCATCGCGCCCCAGTCGGCGGTCGGTGGCTGCACGCCGAAGCCGAGGAAGGACAGCGCGGCCAGGTCCATCAGGGCATAGCCGAAGTTGATCGCCGACTGGGCGAGCACCGTCGGCGCGATGTTGGGCAGCAGGTGCCGGAGGCAGATCGTCCAGCCCGACCAGCCCTGCACGCGGTAGGACTCGATGTACGGACGGGCCTTCTCCTGCTGGGCGACACCACGCACCAGGCGTCCCACGTAAGGCGTGTACGCGACCGCCATGGCGATGACGGGCGCGGACATGCCCGGTCCGGTGATCGCCACGAACATGATCGCCACAAGCAGGCCGGGGAAGGAGAACACCAGGTCCATCGACCGGGAGAGGACCGCGTCGACCCATCCGCCGCGCCAGGCGGCCACCACACCGACCAGGATGCCCAGCAGGGTCGACAACCCGACGACCAGGAGCGGTCCGAGCATCCCGGAGCGCGCGCCGTACAGCAGTCGCGACAGCACGTCGCGGCCCGACTGGTCGGCGCCCAGGAGGTGGTCGGCGCTGCTCCCGGCCAGGGTGGCCTGCAGGTCCAGGGCGTCGGGATCGTACGGCGCGAGCAGCGGCGCGAGGACGGCCACGGCCACCAGCGCGGCCAGCAGCACGACGGCCGCCGTGAACAGGGGTCCCTGCCCGAGTACCTGAAGGCGGCGCAGGCCTGGGCGCCGGCGCAGCTCGGTGACGTTGACTGCGGTGGTCATGCGGCACCTCGCCGGGTGAGGGTCAGCCGAGGGTCGATGAGCGGCGCGAGGAGGTCCACGACCATGTTGACCAGCACAAACGCCGCGACGGTGATCAGAGTGATCGCCTGCACCACGGGGAAGTCCTTGACCGTCACCGACTGCACGAGCAGTGAGCCGACGCCGGACACGTTGAAGGCGGTCTCCACGATCGCGGTGCTCACCAGGAGTCCGGCGAGCATCGTGCCGCCGACGGTGACGATGGGACCGAGTGCGTTGCGCAGCACGTGCCGCCGCACCACGTCGCCCTCGGCGACCCCGCGGGAACGCGCCACCTCGACGTGCTCCCGCCCCAACTGGTCGAGCATCGAGGAGCGGGTCACCCGGGCGAGCAGTCCGGCCAGGGTGATCGCGAGGGCGAAGGCGGGCAGGGTCAGGTGGTAAAGCCGGTCCGCCAAACCGGTGCCGGTGGCACCGGGCCCCGGGAACCAGCCCAGCCGGACCGAGAACAGTGACACCAGCACGACGGCGCTGACGAACGGCGGGGTCGCCGTGGCCACTGCCGTACCCACCAGCACGACACGGTCGACCACGCCGGGGCGCAGCGCGGCGATGATGCCGGCCAGCACGCCGCCGAGGCAGACCAGGACGGCCGAGTACCCGATGAGGAGCACCGTGCCGGGCAGGCGCGACCCGATGAGGGAGCCGACGTCCTGCCGGAACTGCACGGAGCGCCCGAAGTCGCCCTGCAGAACGTTGCCGACCCACTTCAGGTACTGGGTGAGGATCGGGTCGTCGAGGTGGTACTGGGCGCGGATGGCGGCCATGGTCTCCGGGGACACCGGGTGGCCCTTGAGGAGGAAGGACACCGGATCCCCCGGAGCCAGGTGCACTGCGCCGAACACCAGGAAGGAGGTGATCAGCAGCACTGCCACCAGCCCCAGGAGCCGGCCGAGGAGATAGCGGATCATCAGTTCGCCGAGCCGATCGTCGCGGCCCACGGGAAGTACAGTTGAGCGATTCCGGCCGGAGCCCCGGTGATCCGGCTGCCCAGGAACACCGAGTGGGGAGCCTCGTAGATCGGGATCGCGGGCAGCTCCCGCACCGTGATCTCCTGGAGCTTGGCGGTCAGGTCTGCGCGGGCGGCCGGGTCGGCGGTCGCGGCCGCCTGGTCGTAGAGCGCGTCGTACTCGGGGTTCGAGTACTTGCCGTAGTTGGCGAAGTCGCCGGTGCGGAACGACTGGTAGTACTCCAGCGGGTCCGGCGAATTGGTGTAGCCGTTGGTGAACACCAGATCGATGCCGGCGCGGGCGTGCGGGTCGGTGAACAGCGCGCTGTACCCGTCCGGCGAGACCGGCTTGAGCTGCACGTCGAGACCGATCTGCTTGCCCACAGCCTGCACGGCGTTGGCGACGACACTGATCTCGGGAGCGAGCGAACTGGTGGCCATGACGACCTTCTTGCCCGTGGCTCCGGCCTCCTGGATCAGCTTCTTGGCGCCTTCGAGGTCGTACACCGGGTCGGGGAGCGCATCGAAGTAGCCGGCCGTCCGGTCCGGGGCGGTGAGCCACGCGCCCCGTGCCGCCGGAGCCTTGGCCGGAATGCCCACTCCGCCGGCGGCGGCCTTGATGATGCTCTTCCGGTCCAGCGCCATGGCGAGGGCCTGACGGACCTTCAGGTCGCCGAGCGTGCCCTTGAGGTTCATCACGGCGAGGTCGGAGGCGGCGGTATTGGGGCCGAAGTGCAGCTTTCCCTGCGAGGTCGCCCTGAGCTGCGGAAACGCGGTGGAGGGGATCAGGTACCCGCCGTCGACCGTACCGGAGAGCCAGGCGTTGGTGCGTGCGGCCGCATCCGGGATGAAGACAAACTTCACGCTGTCCGCCTTGGGCGTCAGCGAGGTGTCCCAGTAGGCGGGGTTCTTCTTCAGGGTGATGCTCTCGCCCTGGGCCCACTTGTCGAGCGCGTAGGGGCCGGTGCAGTCGACGCCACCCTTGGGGCTGCCGTAGTCACGGCCGGCCCCGGCCAGGAAGGAGGCGCTCTCGATGGTGCCCGGGGAGGCCGCCAGCATCTCGTTGAGCAGCACGTCGGGCTTGGTGAGCTTGATCGTCACTTCGAGCGGACCGGTCTTGGAGATCGAGGCGACGTTTCTGAACGTACTGTCCCAGGCCGATCCGACGCGCGGATCCAGATGGCGCTTGAGGGAGGCGACGACGTCGTCCGCGGTCATGGTCCCACCGCTGTGGAACTTCACGCCGGAGCGCAGGGTGTACACCCAGGTGAGCGGGTCGGGTTGGGCCGACTTCACAGCCAGGGCCGGCACGATCTTCATCTCGGGCGTGGTGCGGAACAGTTGCTCGCAGATGTTCGCCAGGACGGTGTTGGGCGGGTAGTCGTACGCCTGCGTGTAGTCGAGGGAGTAGGGCTCGGCGTACAGCGACCAGGTGAACGACGGGATCGGGCCCTTGGCCGCGGGCGTGTCCGGCGCGACCTTGTATGCCGCGCCGTCCTTGGTGGAGTTGGTACCGGTGGAACCGGCACCGGAGCAGCCGGAGAGGGCCGCGGCCACGACGGCGGCTGCGACGAGCAGGCTGGTCGGTCTGGAGGCACGCAAGGGAGCCGCCCCTTTCATGGGGTGGTGGGGGTTTTGGGATTGCCGGAAAGTATGGATGCGGGAACGTTCCTTCACAAGGGACTGCGGGAACGATTTTTTCGAGGTCAGAGCCGGGTGACGACGGGTCCGCTGAACTGGCAGCATCGGCACATGACCGAAACTCCGCGCCGCACCGGCCACGGCGTCCCGGCCGCCGTTCCCCGGGTTCGCCTCATCGACGTCGCCCGCGAGGCGGGCCTGTCCAAGACCACCGTCTCCGCCGCGCTCAACGGCACCGGACGCCTCTCGCCGGCCGTGCGCGAGCACGCCCGTGAGACCGCACGCCGGCTCGGATACCGGCCCAACGCGACCGCGCGGCTGCTACGTGCCGGGCACGCGAGGCTCATCGGGTACGCCGTCGGGGAGCACCCCACGACCCCGGGGTCCTACATGGACTCCCCGTACTTCGCCCAACTGACCAGCGCCATCGCGACCGCGGCCCTGCACCATGGCTACGGCCTGGTGCTGCTGCCGACCAGGTCCTCCCCCAGCGAGTGGGCCGACCTGCCACTGGACGCCGCGATCGTCGCGGACCCGCTCACCGACGACCCCCTGGTCGAGGACTTCATCGCCGCCCGCGTCCCGCTGTCCACCGACCGCTCGGTCGAGGGCCGCCCCGGCACGCACTGGGTGGACATAGACACCGACACCGCCATACGCCAGGTGCTGGACCATCTCCACGCCCAGGGCGCCCAGCGCATCGCGGTCGTCTCGCCCGACGCCCCGACCCGCTTCTACCGGGAGGCGCTGGACGTCTACCGGCATTGGTGCGCCGAGCGGGAGGCCACCCCTCGTATCACGCACTCCGAGCGTCCGGGCAACGGACCGGTCGTGGAGGCGGTGGAGCGGGCTCTGACCGCTTCCGCTGTCCCCGACGCCCTTTTCCTGCTGGCTGAGGCCAATCCCCCGCTGGTGCTCGGCGCCGCGCGCCGCCTGGGCCTGTCGGTGCCGGGCGACCTGCTGCTGGTCTGCGCGAGCGAGGACTCCTCGGCCGCGTACGCCGACCCGCCCATCACGACGCTGAGTCTCCAGCCTCAGCTCGTTGCCGCGACGGGCGTCGAACAGTTGATTGCAGCACTGGAGAGCGGAAGCCAGGAGCCCACGGGCACCGTGGTGCCGGCGAAACTGGAGCTCAGGGCGTCCTCTCAGCGCGGCTACGGTCCGCGAGGTGCGGCCGGGCCGCGCTGATGGGCGGTCAGGAGGCAAAGTGGACAAGCTCTCCCCCTACATAGGTCTGCACGGCCCGGGCCGTACCGATCCCTTCGGCCGGGGCGGTGAAGATGTCCCGGTCGAGGACCACCAGGTCGGCGAGGTTGCCGGGACGGAGGCTGCCGGCCTCATCCAGGCCGTTGACATGGGCCGAACCAGCGGTGTAGGCGGCGACGGCGGTGGCGAGGTCGAGGCGCTGTTCCGGCAGGAAGACACGGCCGTGCATGGTCTCGGGCGCCACCCGGTTGACGGCGACGTGGATCCCGGCGATCGGGTCGGGGCTGCTCACGGGCCAGTCACTGCCCGCCGCAAGGGTGGCGCCGGCGCGAAGCAGGGAGCCGAAGGGGTACTGCCAGGCGGCGCGTTCGGGTCCGAGGAAGGGGATGGTGAGCTCGTCCATCTGCGGCTCGTGGGCGGCCCAGAGCGGCTGGATGTTGGCGATTGCGCCGAGCCGGGCAAAGCGCGCGATGTCATCGGGGTGGACGACCTGAAGGTGGGCCAGATGGTGCCGGGTGGCACGGCGGCCGTTGGCGGTGCGGGCCGCCCCGACGGCGTCCAGCGCCTCGCGCACCGCGCGGTCACCGAGGGCGTGGAAGTGAACCTGGAAGTCGAGCGCGTCCAGCGCGGTGACGTGCGAGCGCAGCTCGACCGGGTCGACGAAGCTCAGGCCGCTGTTGGCGGTGACGCAGCCGCAGTTGTCCAGGTAAGGGCTGCTCATCGCGGCGGTGAAGTTCTCCGCGATGCCATCCTGCATGATCTTCACCGAGCCGGCCCGAAATCTTTCGTGGGTCAACTCGGTGCGGCGCGAGACCAGTTCGGGAATCTGGTCGGCGCCGCGCCTGCGGTCCCACCACAGCGCGCCGACGACCCTGGCCGTCAGGGTGCCCTCGCGGGCGGCGGTGAGATATGCGTCGGAAGGGTCGCACTGGCCGTTGAACGTGCCGAGGAGGGCATCCTGCCAGCCGGTGATGCCGAGCGAGTGGAGCAGCCGCTGGGCTCGCAGCAAGCCGGCCAGTCGATCGGCGGCGGTCTTGTCGGGCACCAGGCGGGCCACCAGAGCGGTGGCACCCTCCTGCAGGACGCCGCTCGGTGTGCCGTCGCTCTCCCGCTCGATCCGGCCGTCGGTCGGGTCCGGGGTGTCCCGGGAGAGGCCCGCGAGTTCCAGCGCGCGGGTGTTGACCCAGGCGCCGTGATGGTCACGGTTGGGCAGGTACACCGGCCGGTCGGGCACCACGGAGTCGAGCAGCCGCCGGGTGGGAAGGCCTCCCTCGAAGCTCTCCATGGACCAGCCGCCACCGGTGATCCAGGGGATGTCGGGGTGAGCGTCGGCGTACTCGCGGATGCGCCGCAGGTACTCGTCGGCTCCCACGGTGCCGGTGAGGTCGCACTCGCCGAGCTCCAACCCCCCGTATACGGCGTGGACGTGCGCGTCCTGGAAGCCGGGAAGCAGCAGCTTGCCAGTGAGGTCGACCACCTCGGTCCTGGGGCCGATCAGCTCCCTCACCTCGTCGTGACCGACGGCCGAGATCCGCTCTCCGGTGACGGCCAGGCTGCTCGCCCGGGTGCGAGCGGGGTCCCCGGTGTGCACGGGGCCTTGGACGAAGACCAGGTCGGCCTTGGTCATGGTGGTACTCCAAGGGATCGGCGGTCCGCGAGCGGTCCGCAGTGAGGAACCAGGTGCTGTTGCCTGTGGTGGCGCCACCGGACAGCCGGGGCGCCGGGGCGTTTTCGGGTCACCGTCAGAGCCCGCGCCGCAGGCTGCGGGCAGGCGAAGACACTCCGAGGGCATCCGCGGGCCACACGAGGGGGAGGTGGCCCAAGGGCCGGACGACAGGCATGAAAGCCTGGGTTCACACGAACGTCAATGCTGTTGTCATAAGATTCGGGGCATGACTGAGCGCGTAGTGCCCGAGCCGCAGCGGCGGCGCAGAAAGCCGACCAAACAGGGCACGGTACTGTCCGAGCAGATCATCATCGAGACCGCCCTGCGACTGATCCACCAGCATGGCGCGGAGGCGTTGACGGTCCGCCGACTGGGAGCCGCACTGGGCGCCGACCCCAGCGCGCTCTACCGGTACTTCCACAACACCGACGACCTGCTGCTCGCCATCGCCGACGAGCTCATCGGCCGCGCTCTGCACGGCTGGCAGCCCACCGGCGACTGGCGGGCCGACCTGCGCGAGGCGGGCCTGCGCATCCATGCCGCCTATCAGGCGCACCCGCAGGCGGCGCTGCTGGCCGCGCACCGGACGACCGGGCGAAACAACGAGACCCGGGCCGTGGAGGGGATCCTCGGCCTGCTGCGCTCGGCCGGCTTCCAGGACGAGGCGGCGGTGCGGATCTATCACGCCTTCGTGGACCAGGGGCTCGCCTTCGCGGCCCTGGACGCCGCGGCGCTCTCCCTGCCGGCCCCGGCACAGGAGGCCGAGCGCAGGGTCTGGCAAGCCCGCTACGGCCGCCTGGACGCAAGCACCCACCCCAACATAGCCGCCACCGCCCACCTGCTGGCCGCCGACATGCAGCTCAGCGGGTACCCGTTCGCCCTGGAACTGCTGCTCGACGCCGTCGCCGCCAGGTTGCCCGGGGCAGGCGGACAGGCGTACTGAGCGCCCGCCGGTCCGCGCTGGCCCGCAGCGCCGGAAAGCCTTATGTCAACGGCATTGACGTTACTTGGCGTACAGCGTTCTGATAGCAGGACCTCGGAGGCCAGCCCCTCCACGCATGCAAGGAGCACCGCCATGGATCCCGTCCACGCGATCCAGGACGCCCGCCCCACTCCATTCTGGCTGGACGACCCCGATCGCCCGCCGACCGCTTCCGCCCTGGTCGCCGATACCCGCTGCGACCTTCTGGTGGTCGGCGGCGGCTACAGCGGCCTGTGGACCGCCCTGATCGCCAAGGACCGCGACCCCTCCCTCGACGTCCTGCTGATCGAGGGCGAGGAGGTCGGCTGGGCGGCCTCCGGCCGCAACGGCGGCTTCTGCGAGGCCAGCCTCACCCACGGCCTGAGCAACGGCGTGGAGCGCTGGCCCGGTGAGATCGCCGAGCTGGAGAAGCTGGGCGCCCGGAATCTCCAGGCGATCGAGGACACGATCGAGCGCCACGGCATCGACTGCGACTGGGAGCGCACCGGCTCCCTCAGCGTGGCCACCGAGCAGTTCCAACTCGATGATCTGCGGGAGCTGGCCGACCTCGCCGCCCGCTACGGCCCCGCGCCGACAGTGCTGGACGCCGACCAGATCCGCGCCGAGATCGACTCACCGACCTTCCTGGGCGGGGTCTGGGACAAGGACAGCACGGCGCTGGTCAATCCCGCACGTCTGGTCTGGGGGCTCAAGCAGGCCTGCCTGAGCCTCGGCGTACGCATCCACGAGCACACCCGGGCCACCGCCATCACCGAGGACGGCTCCGGCATCATGGCGCGGACTCCTTACGGCCGCGTTCTCGCCGGCCGGGTGGCGCTGGCGACCAATGTCTTCCCCTCCCTGGTCAAGCGGCACCGCCCGTACACCATCCCGGTGTACGACTACGCGCTGATGACCGAGCCGCTGACGGACGAACAGCTCGCCTCCGTCGGCTGGCACAATCGGCAGGGGTTCTCGGACAGCGCCAACCAGTTCCACTACGTCCGGCTCTCCGCCGACAATCGCATCCTGTGGGGCGGCTACGACGCCGTCTACCACTACCGGGGCCGAGTGCGCGCCGAGCACGACCAGCGACCGGAGACCTTCGCCACCCTGGCCCGGCACTTCTTCCGGACCTTCCCGCAGTTGGAGGGCCTGCGTTTCACCCACGCCTGGGGCGGCGCGATCGACACCTGCAGCCGCTTCTGCGCGTTCTTCGACACCAGCCATCGGGGCCGGGTCGCCTACGTGGCCGGTTTCACCGGCCTCGGCGTGGGCGCGTCCCGCTTCGCCGCCGAGGTGATGCTCGATCTGCTGGCCGACGAGCGCACCGAGCGCACCAGCCTGGAGATGGTGCGGCGCAAGCCCCTGCCGTTCCCGCCGGAACCGATCCGCTGGGCGGGAGTCCAGGCCACCAGGTGGTCCCTCGCCCGGGCGGACGAGAACGAGGGACGCCGCAACCTCTGGCTCAAGACCCTCGACCGGCTCGGCCTCGGCTTCGACAGCTGACAGCTGACAGCTGACAGCTGACAGCACGACAGGGCCGCGGGGCGAGGGCGGAGACCTGAACGCATCCTGACTGCCGCGAAAGGGTCCCTGCCCGCCGAGTGGGCGGCATCGTGCGACCCAGGCCTCCGACGCCGCGCGTTGCACACCGCCCTGCGGCGGACGAGTGCTGCCAGAGCCGGCAGGCCGGGAAGGAGGGGGAGCCAGACGGTCAGGAGCCGGTAGCCGAGGACGGCGGAGGCAGCCGGGCGCCCGCGTCGAGAGTGAAGGCGAGTGCGCGGTTCAGGGAGCCGCATCCGCCGGCAGTGGGCAGCTGGGCGGCGGCCCTGGTCGCGGCGAGGTGGAGGAACGCCACCCGGACCAGGGCGGGCCGCGGCGAAGGGGAGCAGCACCACAGGGCGGCGGCCCGCCGCGGCCGGCTGCGCACGGTCGCGATGTCACTCAGCACCGCTGCGACCACGCGCCGGCACCGCGACCTCAGCGGGCCCCGCACCACCGCCGCCACCAGCACGACGGGGCCGAGAACCGTGACCGGGGCCTTGACGGCGTGCGCGCTCGCCGTGCGACCCGCGGACGGGCCGCGCCGCATCAGGAACCGCAGGTTGACTGGCGCCCGCCCCGAGGCCGGCGGGCGCTACGTGGTCGGCGGCGTCGGCGGCGAACCACGCGCGCGTTGGTGACGGGTGGGCGGAGCCGGGGCGTCTGGTGCCGGTGCCCGCGCGCGCCTGCGGCGCGACGTACAGGCGGAGGTCGCCGAAGCGGTGCGAGGGCCAGGTGCGGGCGTACGCGGGTGGGGTGCCGTCGGCGGTGGTGACGGCGTGGCCACCGCCGTGGTGGACAGCGCACTGCCCACCGCCGAGGGGCGGGACGTGTGCCGGGCGATGCGCGCGAACGGGTTGCTCTCCCCGGCCGTCCTCCCGACCGCGCACCACTGGCTGAGCGACCGGCCGGCCGGGTCCTCGGCGGGCGGCGAGGTGCCCCACGATGCCGGGTATGCGGCCGGGGCCCGTTTCACTGTCGCCCTGCCCACGGGGTGAGCCCCGGGCCCTCGCGCGGACGGGGCCCGGGGTGGCGCGTGCCCGGGTCGCGGGGTGCGGCCGCCACCCGGCACGCGCGTCCTGGGGTCAGGTGGCGCCGCGCTCCGGCTCGGTGACGTCCCCGCGGCTGACCGACAGGTGGACGACGAGGCCGAGGATGACCGCGAGGAACAGGGCACTGGTCACCACGGTGCCCAGTCCCGGCCCGCCGTCACCGGTCGGCTGGGAGAGGCAGTCACCGATCGAGGCGCCGAGCGGGTCACGGGTCAGGCAGGACGGGCACCAGCAGGGTGAACGTGGTCGGATCGGGCCGCGCGAGGAACAGCCTGCCGCCGAGACAGACGGCCAGGTCCCGCGCGAGGGCGAGCCCGATGCCGGCCCCGGCGCCGCCGGAGTGCCCGCGCTCGAACAGCCGCCCGGCGTCGCTCCCGGCCGCTCCCTCGTCGCTCACGTCGAAGGCGAGGGCGTCGTCCAGATCCCGCACGGTGAGGCGCACCGTGCCGCGGCCGTGGGCACGGGCGTTGTCCAGCAGGACTCCGAGGATCTCGGACACCGGGCCGCCCGGGACCCGCACGTCATCCGGCACGTCCCGGCTGCTGCGCTCCAGGCGCCTGCCGTCGCGGGCGAACAGCCCGTGCCAGTGCCGTTCCGTTTCGTGCAGCACCTGCCCGACGGACCGGTCGGGGGCGGGCGGACGGTTCAGACCCGGCGCGGCGGACAGGCGCAGCACCTGCTCCACCGTGCCGTGCAGCCGCCGGGTTGCCGTGAGCGCCTCCTCCAGGGCGGGCCGCAGACAGGTGTCGTCCCGGCCGAGGCCCGCCTCGAGGGTGAGTTGCAGGCCGGTGAGCGGCGTGCGCAGCTGGTGGGAGGCGTTGGCGGAGAAGCCGCGTGCGTGGCGCAGGAGTTCGGTGAGGTGGTCGAGCATCTCGTTGTGGGTGCGGGCGACCTGGTCGACCTCGGCGACGGCGCTGGAGGCGGCCCGGGCGCTCAGGTCCCCGGCGGCGACGGCCCGGCAGTGGTGCGAGAGGTTCTCCAACGGGGCGGCCAGCGCCCGCGCCTGGCGGCGGGCGACGAGGACGGCGACGGTGAGCGCCACCGCACAGGCGCCGGCGAGGGCGGCCCAGCCCGCGAAGACGCGGTTGCGCACGTCCTGGACGGGTGACGACGCGCGTACGACGCCGATGACCCGCTCGGCGTGCGAGACGGGGACGGCTTCGACGAGTTCGCCGCCGCTGCTCCCACGGGACACCGTGGCGCCGAGTGCGCCGCGCACCGCCGCGTCTCCGCTCGCGGGACCGCTGCCCTCCCGCAGGTACAGCCGGGGGTCGTACAGGCCCAGGCTGCCGCCCCTGGGCGGTGCGGGCAGTTCCACGGGGTCGCCGGTGGCGAAGTCCGGGGTGACCCGGACGGCGCCGTTCAGGGCGGCCCGCTCCAGTGCGTCGCGCTGGTCGGCGTACAGGGAGGACCTGATGGCGAGGGCCAGCGGAACGGCGAGCAGAACGAGGGCGACCAGGACGGCGGTGAGGGCCACCCGCACCACGCGATGTCTCATGCCCTTCATCATGCAGGGCCGCCGACCAGGGCGGATGTGCCCCTCGCCACGCTTTTGCCGTCGTCTAACCCTCGCCGGACGGGACGTTAACCGGGCCGCTCCTAGCGTCGGTGCCACGACCGTCCGGTTCCGAGGACGGTTCCGAGGACGGCCCGAGGACGGGCCCGGGAGGGCAGTGGCATGACACGTGCACGCGGCATCGTCGTCGTCTCCTTCGCGCTGGTCGCGGCGGTGACGACGGCCGGGTGCTCTTCGGGGTCCGGGGCGGGACCGGGGGCTACGGGCGCGCGGTCGTCCGCCCCGGCGCAGGGCTCCGCGGGCGGCGGCACGGCCGCGCCCGCTCCCACCGAGTCCAATCCGCCCGGGGACATCCCCGACAACCAGGCCTTCGTCGCCTACCAGGGCTCCGGGTTCACGGTGAAGGTGCCGGAGGGGTGGGCTCGTACGACCCAGGGCACCACGACGGTCTTCACGGACAAGCTGAACACCGTTCAGATCACGGCGGTGAACACGGCCGGTGCGCCCACGGTCGGCTCGGTCACCGACACGGTGATCCCCGAGTTGCGCAGGCACGTGCCGCATTTCGCGCATCCCAAGGTCATGTCGGTCACCCGGAAGGGCGGACAGGCGGTGCTGCTGACGTACCAGGGCGACTCCGCGCCGAACCCGGTGACCGGCAAGGTCGTACGGGACGGGTTCGAGCGGTACGCCTTCCACCGGCAGGGCCACGAGGTCGACCTCACGCTCTCGGGGCCGGTCAACGCGGACAACGTCGACCCGTGGCGCATCGTCAGCGACTCCTTCGCATGGCGGTGAACGAGATGCCCGCCACCTGTTCCGCCGATGCGCTGTCGGCGCGCGAGCTGTACCGGTTCTTCAGGGCCGGTGACGAGGAGACGCTGGCACTGCGCGGGGTCTCCCTGCGGGTGCGGCGCGGCGAGACGGTCGCCGTGGTCGGGCCGTCGGGCGCGGGCAAGTCGACCCTGCTGGCGTGCCTGGCCGGGCTGGACGAGCCGTCGGGCGGCGAGGTGCGGGTGGACGGGGTGCGTGTCAGCCACCGGCCCGAGACCGAGCGGGCCCGGCTGCGGGCCCGGCACATCGGCGTCCTGCTGCAGAACCGCAATCTGCTGCCGCACCTGAGTGCGCGGGACAACGTGCGCCTGGCGCAGCGCGCGGTGCGCGGCTGGCCCGCCGTGCCGGCGGCCGAGCTGCTCGACCGGGTGGGCCTTGCCGGACGGGCGCACGCACTTCCTCGGCAGCTGTCGGGCGGTGAGCTGGCGAGGGCCGGGCTGGCCGTCGCGCTGGCCAACTCCCCCGCCGTGCTGCTCGCCGACGAACCGACCGGCGAACTCGACGGCGGCACCGAGGGGATGATCCTCGACCTGCTGCGCGAGCGCGCCGCCGACGGCTGCGCGGTGCTGGTCGTGACGCACAGCTCCGAGGCCGTACGCATCGCCGACCGGGTGATCACGCTGGACGACGGCCGCGTCCGCGACGCCGACCGTCCGGCCGACCGACTGGCCGACCGACTGGAGGAGGCCCACCATGCCGCCGGCTGAGACACCCGCCCAGCCCCGGGACACAACCCCGGCACCCGCGCACCGGGCCACGCCCGCAGGCGAACCCGCCGCACCTCCGGATCAGGCACCCGCCGGACGACGGGACCGGACCCCGGCACCCGGGCACCGGGGCGCGCAGGCAAGGAGGCCCGCCATGTCGGCCGAGGACGTGCTCGTGGAGTGCCGGCAGGCGGCCCTGACGTTCGGGCAGGGGGCGGGCGCGGTCGTGGCGGTGCACGGGGCGAGCCTGACGGTCCGGCCCGGGGAGCGGCTCGCCGTCGTGGGGCCCTCGGGGTCGGGCAAGTCCTCGCTGCTGCACCTGCTGGCCGGCCTGGAGCAGCCCACCAGCGGCACCGTCACCTGGCCGGGCCTGGCCGGGCCGGGTGACATCGGCCTCGTGTTCCAGGGGGACAGTCTGATCCCGGCGCTCGACGTGCTGGAGAACACCGCGCTGCCGCTGGTGCTCGCCGGGCGCTCCGAGGACGAGGCCCGCGGTGCGGCACGGGAGGCACTGGACCTGGTGGACGCCGGTGACCTGGCCGGCCGGCTGCCGGAGGAGATCTCCGGCGGGCAGTCCCAGCGCGTCGCCGCGGCCCGGGTCCTCGCCCGGTCCCCGCGGTTGGTGCTCGCCGACGAGCCCACGGGCCGCCTCGACCACGTCACCGGGGGCCGCGTCCTGGACGCCCTGCTCACCGCGGCCGACCGTACCGGCGCCGCCCTCGTCGTCACCACCCACGACCCCGCCGTCGCCGACCGGCTCGCCACGCGCCGGATCATGCGGGACGGCCGGCTGCTCGCCGCCGAGGAGGCGTCATGATCGCTTCATGGACGGGTGGACTGGCCCGTCACCGTGCCGGCCGGCTCGTCGCCGCGGCGGCCGGGATCGCGCTGGCCGTCGCCCTGATCGCCGCGCTCGGCTCGTTCCTCACCGCGTCCAAGGCAACGATGACCCAGCGCGCCGTGCGCTCGGTCGCCGTGGACTGGCAGGTCGAGGTGCAGCCCGGCACCGGTCCCGACTCGGTGCTGCCCCTGGTGCGTTCGGCACCCGGTGTGCGGGCCGCCGTACCGGTCGGCTTCGCGCACAGCACCGGCTTCACCGCCCTGGTGCAGGGCAGTACGCAGACCACAGGGCCGGGCATGGTGCTCGGCCTGCCCGACGGCTACCGGGGCACGTTCCCGGGCGGGATCCGCACCCTCAGCGGCAAGGGCACCGGGGTGCTGCTGGCCCAGCAGACGGCGTCCAACCTCCATGTGGCGCCCGGGGACACGGTCACCGTCCGGCTGCCCGGCACCGGGCCGCGCCAGGTCAGGGTCGACGGGGTCGTCGACCTGCCGCAGGCCGACTCGCTGTTCCAGCGCGTGGGCGCACCGAGCCAGTCGCAGCCGACGGCACCCCCGGACAACGTGCTGCTGCTGCCCGCGTCGTCCTTCGCGCAGCTCACCCGGGGCGCCTCGAACGTCACCACGCAGATCCACGTGGCCCGTGACGCGCAACTGCCCTCCGACCCCGCGTCGGCGTTCACCGCCGTGACGCGAGCCGCGCACAACCTGGAGGCGGGGTCGGCGGGCGGCGCCGTCGTCGGGGACAACCTCGGCGCCGCGCTCGACTCCGCCCGCCAGGACGCCCTCTACGCGCAGTTGCTGTTCCTGTTCCTGGGCGTGCCCGGCGCGGTCCTGGCCGCCGCGCTGACCGCCGCGGTCGCCTCCGCGGGCGGCCAACGGCGCCGGCAGGAGCAGGCGCTGCTGCGACTGCGCGGCCTGAGGCCACGTCAGATCGCCGCCCTGGCCGGCCTGGAGGCCGCGCTGGTGGGTCTCACCGGTGGGCTCCTCGGCCTGGGGTCCGCCGCGCTGACGGGCCGGCTGGCCTTCGGCACGGCCTCCTTCGGCGCGGGCGCCGGCACCTGGGGGGCCTGGTACGGGGTCGCCTTCGCGCTC
The DNA here is from genome assembly GCF_052663305.1 of Streptomyces cyslabdanicus. Classification (NCBI taxonomy): domain Bacteria; kingdom Bacillati; phylum Actinomycetota; class Actinomycetes; order Kitasatosporales; family Streptomycetaceae; genus Streptomyces; species Streptomyces cyslabdanicus. The sequence goes on along the minus strand of NZ_JBQRUW010000058.1, from coordinate 46,329 downwards.
GGCGCCGCCGTGGCCGCGGGCGCGGTCCTCGTCCCCGCGCTGCGGGACCTGCGCGCGGTGACGGTCGCCGACTCCCGCAGGTCCGGGCGGGCCACCGGCTCGCCGTGGTGGATGCGGTGCGGTCTGGACGTGATGCTGCTGATCGGCGCGTGGCTGGTGTTCCGCGCCTCGTCCGGCAACCAGTACGCGCTGGTCCTGGCCCCGGAAGGGGTGCCGAGCATCTCGGTGTCGTACTGGGCGTTCCTCGGCCCCGCGCTGCTGTGGATCGGCGCGGCGCTGCTGGTGTGGCGGCTGACGCTGCTCGCGCTGCGGCACGGCCGGCCCGTCCTCGCGCGGCTGTCGCGTCCGCTGACGGCGACACTGGCCGGCACGACCGCGGCCGTGCTGTCCCGCCGTCGCCGCCCGCTGGCCCGTTCGGTGGTGCTGCTGGCGCTCGCGGTGTCGTTCGCCGTGTCCACCGCCGTGTTCAACTCCACCTACCAGCAGCAGGCGGAGGTGGACGCGCAGCTGACCAACGGCGCCGACGTCACGGTCACCGAGCCGCCGGGCGCCCACGTCCCGCCGGGCGCGGGAACTGCGCTGCAGGTGTCGGGCGTGCGCCATGTCGAGCCGCTCCAGCACCGGTTCGCCTACGTCGGCTCCGATCTGCAGGACCTTTACGGGGTGCGGCCGGACACGATCGCCCGGGCGACCTCGCTGCAGGACGCCTACTTCTCCGGCGGCACCGCCGCGCAGCTCATGCGGCGTCTGGCCCAGCGACCCGACAACCTGCTGGTCAGCGCCGAGACGGTGAGCGACTTCCAGCTCTCCCTGGGCGACACCGTCAATCTGCGCATCCAGGACGCGCGCACCAAGGCGCTGCGCACGGTGCCGTTCCACTACGCCGGCATCGTCAAGGAGTTCCCGACCGCGCCGAAGGACAGCTTCTTCGTCGCCAACGCCTCCTACATCGCCAGTGCGACCGGCAGCGACACGGTCGGCGCCTTCCTGGTCGACACCGGCGGCAGCCATCACAAGGACGTCGCGGCGCGGCTGCGGCACCGACTGGGCACGAGCGCCACGGTCACCGACCTGACCCAGACCCGCGGCACGGTCGGCACCAGTCTGACCTCCGTCGACCTGGCCGGACTGACCAGGATCGAGCTGGTGTTCGCGGTGCTGCTGGCCGCCGGGGCGGGCGGTCTGGTCCTGGCGCTGGGGCTCGCCGAACGGCGCCGCACCTTCGCCGTCGCCACCGTCCTGGGCGCCACCCGACGGCGGCTGCGGGGCATGGTCCTCACCGAGGCGGTCCTGCTGGCGGTCGCGGGCCTGGCCGCGGGCGCGCTCATCGGCTGGGTGCTCTCCGAGATGCTGGTGAAGGTCCTCACGGGCGTCTTCGACCCGCCGCCGTCCGCCCTGGCGGTGCCCGGCGGCTATCTGGCGCTGACCGCGCTGACGGCCGTGGCGGCGGTGCTGGCCGCGGCCCTCAACGGGGTCCGGCGAGCCGGACGGCCCGCCGTCGAGGAGCTCCGGGACCTGTGACCCGGCCGCAGGCCTCTACGCTTCCAGGCATGCGCACGCCCCCCGCCCCGGACTCCGGCCGCTTCCGTGTCCTCGTCGTCGAGGACGACGACATCATCGGCCGTCATCTGGAGACCGGACTGCGCAGCAACGGCTACGCGCCCGTCTGGTCCCGCACCGGGGCGGGCGCGCTCGCCGAGGCCGCGCGGCGCCCCTGTGACGTGCTGCTGCTCGATCTGGGGCTGCCGGACATGGACGGGCTCGACGTCGCCCGTGCCCTGCGGGCCCGCTCCCCCGAGCTGCTGATCGTCGTCCTGACGGCCCGTACGGACGACATCGACGTGATCGCGGGGCTGGACGCAGGCGCCGACGACTACCTGGTCAAGCCGTTCAGCCTGACGGTCCTGCTGGCCCGGCTGCGCGCGCATCTGCGGCGCCGGGCCGGCGTTTCGCCGCCGCGGGAGCCGGTGCGGCTCGGCGATCTCGTCGTCGACGTCACGGCCCGCCGGGTCGGCGTCGCCGGTGAGGAAGTCACGCTGCGGCCCAAGGAGTTCGAGCTGCTCGCCGTGCTGGTGCGGCACGTGGGCGAGGCCGTGCCCCGGGAGACGCTGATGTCCGAGGTGTGGGACGAGAACTGGTTCGGCTCGACGAAGACGCTCGACGTCACCATGGCGAGCCTGCGCCGTCGCCTGGCCGACGCGGCGGACGCCTCCGCGCCTCCCCCGCGGCTGCCGCGGATCACCACCCTGCGCGGGCACGGCTACCGCCTGGAGGCGGATCTGTAGGTCCGTGCCGGTCCGCCGCAGGGCGGCGTCTCACACCGCCCTGCGGCGGATCAGTACGCCCAGGACCAGCAGGCCGGGAACGAGGGGCAGCCAGACCGTCAGCAGCCGGTAGCCGAGGACGACGGAGGCTGCCGCGGAGGCCGGGGCCCCGGTGGCGGTGAGGGCGAAGGCGAGTGCGCCGTCCAGGGAGCCGAGTCCGCCGGGGGTGGGCAGCAGGGCCGCGGCGCTGCTCGCGGCGAGGTAGAGCAGGGCCACACGGGCCGGGGACAGGGGCATTTCGACGGCCTGGGCGACGGCGATCAGCACACAGGAGTGGGCCGCGGCGAAGGCGAACGAGCCGCCCCACAGGGCGGCGGCCCGGTGCGGCCGGGTGTGCACGGCCCGGATGTCGGCCAGCACCTCCGTCACGGCGTGCCGGCACCGGGACCGCAGCGGGCCGCGCAGCAGCACCGCCACCAGCACGGCGGCGCCGAGGACGACGGCGACGGCCGTGCCGGGGACGTGCGGGGCCCGCAGGACGCCCGGGCAGGCCGCGGCGAGCGGGGCGATCAGGGCGGCGCGGGCGACTACGCCCGCGGTTGCCTTGACCGCGAGCGCGCTCGCCGAGCGGCCCGCGGGCAGCCCGCACCGCATCAGGAACCGGAGGCTGACCGCGCCCGCCCCGAGACCGGCGGGCAGTACGTGGTTGGCGGCGCCGGCGGCGAACTGCGCGGCCACGAGCCGCCCGCCGGGCAGCGGCTCGGCCACCGCGCCCTGCTGGGCGAGCGCCGAGCAGGCCCAGGTGGCGAGCGTGGCCGCAGCGGCCGCCAGCAGCCATCCCCGGTCGGCGGCGGCGAGCTTCCCGGCGCCGGTGGCGAGCAGCGGCCAGTGGCTCCGGACGAGGTACACGGCGCACAGCAGGACGGCCAGCACGGCGCCGGTGTGCCACCAGGCCCGTCGGCGCAGCGTGGTGGCGCCGGTGAGGAGCTGGGTGGTCATGGGCCGGTGTCCGTCCGCGCCTGCGGCGCGACGTACAGGCGCAGGTCTCCGAAGCGGTGCGAGGGCCAGGTGCGGGCGTACGCGGGTGGGGTGCCGTCGGCGGTGGTGAGGGCGGCGACCGGCAGGCGCCGTGCGGCCCGTTCGATGGCCCCGGGAGTGCTGTTGGCGTTGGGACCCGAGACCGCGGCGGAGCCGCAGCCCGTGTAGAAGGCGATCGGGATGGCCGCCTCACCGGTGAGCAGGCAGGGCGGGCGCACCCCGAGGCGGTGCAGCGCGGCGGCGGTGCCGGACCAGGCGCGGTGGTCGACGGTGGTGCGGTGGACGGTCTGGGCGAGGACGTCGTACTGCACGGCCAGGTGCCCGGCGAGGCCGAGGGCGGCCAGGGACAGGGCGAGGGGCCGCCAGCTGCCGTTCGGCGTCCTGACGAGCTGGAGGAGGGCGTCGGCGGCCGGGATCGCGAGCAGGGCGTAGGCGGGCAGCAGGAAGCGGGGCGCCGCGTATCCGATCATGAAGAGGTACGGGAAGGCGGCCGTGGCCGCGCAGGTCACCGCGACCAGCGTGGGCGGGGTGCGCCGGGCGCGCACGGCGAGGGCGAGGCCCAGGAGGGCGAGCAGCGGCAGGACGTACCACCAGGCCGTGACCGCCGGGTTCGGCTGCGCGCCGGTGCACGGTCGGCACAGGGCCCGCCCGCCCAGGCTGCGCAGTTGGTCGGCCACCGCGAGGTGCCAGCCCAGGCCGCCCTGAATGGCGGAGCCGTCGGACAGCCGCTGGAACAGGCCACCGTAGGCGACGTACGCCTCGATCACCCATTCGGCGGCCCCGGCGACCAGTCCGGCGAGCAGCACGGCGAGCGGCTTCCAGTGCCGCTCCAGCAGGACGAGGGCGAGCAGGGGCAGGGCCACCCAGACGGCGTCCATGGGGCGCATCAACGCCATGAGGGCGGCGCCGCCGGCCAGGCCCCACAGTGCGGCGCGGTCCCGCCGGTCGGCCCGGACCCGCAGGCAGCAGCCCGCGCAGACGAGGGCGCCGATGGCGACCCAGTAGTTGGGCATGGCCTGCGGACCGTAGAACAGCGTCACCCACAGGGACGCGAACAGGGCGCCGGCCAGGGCCAGGACACCGGGGCGGAAGGCATGCCGCCACACGCGCAGGGCCAGGTAGAGGGCGACCCCGGAGAGCAGCGCGAGGTAGACGCGCAGCAGCACGGTGGACGACGACCAGGAGGCCACCGGCGCGACGAGCAGCGGGACGCCTCGGGCGCGCGGGGCGCTGAAGTAGGCGGCCGGCGCGTGCCCGCTGACCTGGCTGACATAGACGGACTCGTCCCAGCCGAGGCCCATGCCGGGGCGGACGAGGAGGAGTTGGACGAGGGTGAAGGCGGCGGCCACGGCTCCGACGAGGACGTCGCCGCGGACCAGGCGGACGCGGTCGGAGCCAGATCTCGGTCCCGCTCTCCGCGTCCCGGCGACTACGGCGTGCGTACTGTCGGTCATCTCCACCCCTCGCCCCTACGCACTGTAGGGTTTCTGAGTCCCGCATTCTGCTCGACCGATGCAGGAGCCAGGTAAGACTTCAGAGAAAACAGGGTCAAATTACCCCGCGCCGGGCCGCACGCCGGACGGGACACCGCCGGACGCCCCAAACCCCTACGCGCTGTAAGGTTGAGGGCATGGCTGGCAGAGGGCCTCAGGGCAGGGTGGAACGGCGCAGTTCGGGCGAGTTGGAGAGCGAGGTCCTCGCGGCCCTGTGGTCCACGGACCGCCCGCTCAGCCCTGCCGAGATCCAGCTGGAGATCGGCGGCGGCCTGGCCTACAACACCGTGCACACCATCCTCAAGCGCCTGTACGACAAGGGCCTGGTGCTGCGCGACGTGGACGGCCGCCGGGGTGCCTACCGGCCCGCCAAGAACGCGGCGGAGCTGACCGCCCAGGCGATGCACGACGCCCTGGACCGCGGCCCCGATCCGATCGCCGCCCTCCAGCAGTTCGTGACCGGGCTGAGCCCGGAGGAAGAGCGGGCCCTGCGCGAGCTGCTCACCGGAGGAGCCGCGTGACGGTGGACGTCTACATCCCGCTGGCACTGTCCGCGCTGCTCGCCGCGATCAGCCCCGCGGTCGGCCGGCGGGTGGCCCCCGCCCTGGCCGCGCGCGTGCTGACCGCCGCCGCCGTGGTGACGGCCGCCGCCACCGTGTGGTCCCTCGTCCTGCTGGCCGTCACCCTCCTCGACGACGCGCCGCCGGTCGTCGCCGAGGCCCGGGAGGCCGGGCACCGACTCCCGGACCCGGTGCCCGAGGCGATCGGGATCGCCGCGTGCCCGGCCCTCGTCCTGATCGCCCACCGGCTGTGGCGGGCCGTCCGCGCCGAGTACGCCACGCGCCGCGCGCTGCGCCGGCTGTGCGAGGGGCAGCCCCAGAACACCGAACTCATCGTCGCCGCCTCCCCCGTGCCGCGGGCGTTCGCCATCCCCGGCTCACCGGGCCGGATCCTGGTCACCGCGGCGCTGCTCGGCGCGCTGGAGCCGGTCGAGCGCCGAGTGCTGCTCACCCATGAACGCGCCCATCTGACGCACCGGCACGCGCTGCTGGTGACCGCGGCCACGCTGGCCTGCGCGGCCAACCCGCTGCTCGGGCCGGTCCGCGACCAGGTGGCCTTCCTCGTCGAACGCTGGGCGGACGAGCGGGCCGCCGCGGCGGTCGGCGACCGCACCACCACCGCCCGCGCGCTCGCCCGCGCGGCACTCACCGCCGGGCGGGCAAAGCCGTCGGGCGCGCCGGGCTTCTCCGACCGCGCCGTCACCCGCCGTATCGCGGCCCTCCAGGCCGCCCCGCCGCCGCATCTGCGCTCCGTCGCGGCGGCCGTCCTCGCCCTCGGCGCGCTGCCCGCCCTGGGCGCCGCCGACGCCACGGGCGACCTGCTGCGCCTGGTGGCGCACGTTCTCCCGTAGATCGACGGCGTCCCGTACGAGGGCCCGTGCGAGGGGTGCCCACCGGGTCAGCGGGCATTGGGCTTGCGGTGCGGGGGCTGTTCCGGGGCCGGCAGGTGCTGCGGCGGCGGGACCGGGCGGGCCGTTGCGGTGCCCGGGCGGAGCGTGACCGGGGCGCCGTGGTGACGGATCGTCATGGTCGGCCCGTCCATCAGCGAGTAGGTGGCGCTCTGCTGGGTGACCTCCACGCGCAGCCGTCGGCCGCGGAACTGCAGGGTGAAGGCGAGGCGGCTGAACCTCTCCGGCAGCCGCGGCAGGAACCACAGCTCCTCACCGGCCCGGCGGGTGCCGCCGAACCCGACCACCAGCGCCTGCCAGGTACCGGCCAGGGAGGCGATGTGCAGCCCGTCGCGGGTGTTGTGCTCCAGGTCCTCCAGATCCATGAGGGCGGCCTCGGCCGCGTAGTCGTAGGCCAGGCGCAGATGGCCGGCCTGGGCGGCGATGACGGCCTGCACACAGGCCGACAGTGAGGAGTCGCGCACGGTCAGCGGCTCGTAGTAGGCGAAGTTGCGGGCGATGTGCTCCTCGTCGAACTCGCTGCTGCAGGTGTACATCGCCAGCACCAGGTCGGCCTGCTTGATCACCTGCTTGCGGTACAGGTCGAAGTAGGGGAAGTGCAGCAGCAGCGGGTACTGGTCGGCCCGGGTGCCGGCGAAGTCCCAGCGCTGGTAGCGGGTGAAACCCGCGTGCTGCTCGTGCACGCCCAGTTCGGCGTTGTATGGGATGTTCATCGACTCGGCCGCGTCCCGCCAGGTGGCGCTCTCCTCGTCGTCGGCGCCGAGCCGCTCCGCCGCCTTCGGATGGCGTTCGACGACGTCGGCCGCGGCCAGCAGGTTCGCCCGGGCCATCAGGTTGGTGTACGTGTTGTCGTCGGCGATCGCGCTGTACTCGTCGGGGCCGGTGACGCCGTCGATGTGGAAGGTGCCGTGGTGGTCGTGGTGGCCCAGCGAGCGCCACAGCCGGGCCGTCTCCACGAGCAGTTCGACTCCGGTGTCACGTTCGAAGTCCTCGTCGCCCGTCGACGCGACGTAGCGCACCACGGCGTGCGCGATGGCGGCGTTCACGTGGAAGGCGGCGGTACCCGCGGGCCAGTACGCCGACCCCTCCTGGCCCTCAATGGTCCGCCAGGGGAACGCGGCGCCGCGCAGGCCCAGTTGGGCGGCGCGCTCCCGGGCGGCGGGCAGGGTGCTCTGCCGCCAGCGCAGCGCCTCGGTCACGGCGTCGGGCGCGGTGTAGGTCAGCACGGGGAGCACGAACATCTCGGTGTCCCAGAAGGCGTGCCCGTCGTAACCGGAGCCGGTCAGCCCCTTGGCCGCGATCGCGCGCTCCTCGGCGCGGGCGCCGGCCTGGAGGACGTGGAAGAGGGCAAAGCGGACGGCCTGCTGGATCTCCTCGTCACCGTCCACCTCGACGTCGGCACAGGACCAGAAGTCGTCGAGGTACGCCCGCTGTTCGTCGAGCAGGCCGGTCCAGCCGCCGTGCGCGGTGACCGCCAGGGCCGCGTCGACCTGGTCACTCATCGCCGGCAGGGAACGGGCGCCGGACCAGCCGTGCGCGACGAACTTCTCCACCCGCAGCCGCTGTCCCGGTTCGAGGATGGAGGCGACCGTCAGCCGGGCCAGGTGGGGGTGGCTCTCACTGTCGATCGTGGTGTGCTCGGGACCGGAGACGACGTGGTCGGCGGCCACGGCCACCCGCAGGCCGCTGTGCCGGGTGCAGTGGACCAGCCGCAGCCGTTTGCCGGAGGCGAAGTCGTCCTCCGGCTCCAGCGGGGACTCCAGGGCCATCGCCGCCCGGGGGTCGCCGTCGGACTGGGGCATCTGCTCGTTGGCCACCAGCTCCGACTGGATGACCACGCGGGCCTGGGAGTCGACGGGCTCCACCTCGTAGGCGACCGCGGCGATCGACCGCTGGGTCAGGGAGACCAGCCGGGTGGAGCGCACCCGGATCCTCGTACCGGCGGGGGAGATCCACTCGCAGGTCCGCTCCATCACCCCGCGGCGCAGGTCGACGGTGCGCTCGTGGGAGACCAGCCGGCCGTAGCGCAGGTCGAACGGCTCGTCGTCGACGAGCAGCCGCAGCACCTTGCCGTTGGTGATGTTGATGAGCGTCTGGCCCGACTCGGGGTAGCCGTAGCCGGCCTCCGCGTACGGCAGCGGGTGCACCTCGTACACACCGTTGAGGTAGGAGCCGGGCAGTCCGTGCGGTTCGCCCTCGTCGAGGTTGCCGCGCCAGCCGACGTGCCCGTTGGACAGTGCGAAGACGGACTCGCTCTGGGCGAGGACGTCGAGGCTGAGTTCCGTCTCGCGCACGGACCACGGCTCGACGGCGTACGAACGGTGGGTGATCACGCGGCTCCTCCTCCCGCGCCGAGAAGTTCGGCGAGGTCCTTGACGACCACGTCGGCGCCGTGCGCGTAGAGCGCGTCGCGCTGGCCCACGCGGTCGACGCCGACGACGTATCCGAAGCGGCCCGAGCGGCCCGCTTCCATGCCGGCCAGCGCGTCCTCGAAGACGGCGGCCCGCCCGGCGTCGACCCCCAGGTCGCGGGCGGCGGCCAGGAAGGTGTCGGGGTGGGGCTTGCCGGGCAGTGCGCGTTCGCGGGCGACCACCCCGTCGATGCGGACGTCGAAGAGGTGTTCGGCCTCGATGGAGTGCAGGACGTCCCGGGTGTTGGCGCTGGAGGAGACGATCGCGGTCCGCAGGCCCTCGGCCCGGACGGCCCCGATGTAGCGCAGGGTGCCCTCGTACGCCTCCACGCCTTCGGTACGGATCTTCTCCAGGAGGAGTTCGTTCTTGCGGTTGCCGACGCCGTTGACCGTCCGCGCGCCCGGCGGATCGTCGGGGTTTCCCTCGGGCAGTTCGATGCCGCGGGAGGCGAGGAAGGTGCGCACCCCGTCGGCGCGGGGGCGGCCGTCGACGTACTCGTCGTAGTCGGCGGCCTGGTCGAAGGGCCGGAACCCGTCCCCCTCCCGCTCACGCAGGAAGGCGTCGAACGTCTCCTTCCACGCGGCCGCGTGCACCACGGCCGTCTTGGTGACCACCCCGTCGAGGTCGAAGAGGCAGACGGTGATGTCTTCGGGCAGACCGAGCTGTGTCATACAGGCACCTTTCCCCGCATCGCGGCTTTGACAAGGTGTCGGGTGCCACATACGGCCGATGCCATCCGCTCGCCGTAGCCGTCAGGTCCCTCCCGGCGGCTCCGTGGTCCGTCCTCACCGACCGGGTGACACACTGTGCCGTGTGCTGACGGCCTTCGACGACCTCCTCGCCCGTGCCCGGGCCCTGCCCCGTGCCGGACACCGGGCGGTCCTCGGTGTCGCGGGCAGCCCCGGCGCGGGCAAGTCGACCCTGGCCGCGCACCTGGTGCGGGCGCTCAACGGGGACGGGGAGCCATGGGCGGCGCACGTCCCGATGGACGGCTTCCACCTCGCCGACGCCGAACTCGACCGGCTCGGCCGCCAAGGCCGCAAGGGCGCGCCGGACACGTTCGACGCGGCGGGGTACGCGGCGCTGCTGCGCCGGCTGCGCGAGGAGACGGACGAGACGGTGTACGCGCCCGGGTTCGACCGCGTCCTGGAGCAGCCCCTCGCGGGCGCCATCCCGGTTCCGCCGTCGGCCCGGCTGGTGGTGACGGAGGGCAACTACCTGCTGCTGGACACCGGCCCCTGGGCGCGGGTGCGGTCCCGCCTCGACGAGGTGTGGTTCTGCGAACTCGACGAGCCGGAGCGGGTACGCCGCCTGGTCGCCCGCCACGAGGAGTTCGGCAAGTCGCACCGGGAGGCGGTGGCCTGGGTCCTGGGCACCGACCAGCGCAACGCGGACCTGGTCGCGGCGACCCGGGGTCGCGCGGATCTGATCGTGCCGAGGTCGGCCCTGCCGCCCGCGCCGCACGCGGCCTGACCGCGCCGGGCGGGGCGCGGTGGGAGGTCCGCAGGGCGGAGCCGGCGGCCGGCTCACCCGGTGACGGCGAGAAAGCGGCGCAGGGAGGACTTCAGCGCGGCGACGAAGGCGTCCCGGCGCGTGTCGTCGACGGCGTCCAGGGACAGGTACGGGTTGAGGTCCTCCAGTTCGACCAGCAGCAGTTCGCCGCTCGGGGCACGGCAGGCGTCGACCCGCTGGACGCCGTGGGCGAGGGTGTTCCACTCGACGAAGCTCCGGGCGAACTCCAGGTCCTCGCGGGAGGGTTCGTAGGGGCGCAGCTCCCAGCGCCGTTCCGGGTCCGGGGCGTACAGGGCGTACTGGATGTCGTGGTCGACGAAGTAGAACGAGACCTCGTAGGCGAAGTCGATGTGCGGCTGGACGAGGACGCTGCCGTCGGCCAGGCCGGGCAGTTCCCCGGCGGGGACGGTGCGCAGGCCTATGGAGTCGGCGCCCAGCTTGGGCTTGACCACGTAGCGGTCGCTCGCGGGCAGACGGCACAGGTCCTCGGGGCGGTCGACGGTGGGGATGACCGGGCGTCCCGCGGCGCTCAGGTCGAGGAGGTACTGCTTGCCGGCCATGTCCGCCCGGCCGGTGAGCGGGTTGTAGACCCGTGTCCCCCGGGCCAGGGCCCGGGCCCGGAAGTCGTCGTAGGCCTCCCGGTACTCCAGGACGGGCCCGCTGTTGCGGACGACGACGGCGTCGAAGGCGTCCATCAGCGCGGCGGCGTCCCGCGGATGGCACAGGGCCAGGTCGAAGTCCTCGCGCAGGCGGGAGGTGAGCCGGATGTCCTCGTCGCCGTAGCGGCGCCCGCGGGCCGGGTACGCCAGGTCGGTGACGTAGAGCAGACGGGAGCGTACGGGCGCCATGGGCGTCTCCTGGGACGTGGTGTCCGATGGGACGGACGGGGAGCGGGGAAAGGCGGGGAACGGTCGAGAAGGTGGGGAAAGGTTACTGCGCGGGCCGTCCGGTGGCTCCCGTTGCACTCGGTTCCCCCACCGGCTGCACCGAGTGCCATCAGGGCCCGTCCGGGTGCTACGTTCCCGGCCATGAGCTCCAGCAGTGCCGCGCCCCGCCGCGGCGAGAAGGCGCGGACGGCGGCCGGGCGGCCGCCCATGCGGGAGGCCCTCGTGGCGGCGGCGTTCCGGCTGTTCCTGGAGCGCGGCTACGAACAGACCACCGTCGACGACATCGTGACGCTCGCCGGGGTCGGACGGCGTTCGTTCTTCCGCTACTTCCCCTCCAAGGAGGACGTGGTCTTCCCCGACCACGAGCGGTACCTCGCCGACATGACGGCCTTCCTCGCCGCCGGCGACGAGGAGGACGAGCCCGTGCGGCGGGTCTGTGACGCGGCCCGGCTCGTCCTGCGGATGTACGCCGAGGACCCGGCATTCTCCGTTCAGCGCTACCGGATCGCCAAGCGGGTACCGGGGCTGCGGGCCCACGAGCTGTCGGTGGTGTGGCGCTACGAGCGCGCCCTCGCCGGGTATCTGCGGGCCCGGTTCGCGGGTCGGCGCGACGGCACGCTGCGGGCGGACGTGATCGCGGCGGCGGTGGTGGCGGCGCACAACAACGCCCTGCGCTCGTGGCTGCGTTCGGACGGACGGGGCGACCCGGCCGCGGCGGTGGACCACGCGCTGAACCATGTGCAGGCCGCCTTCTGCGCCCCGCCCGCCGACGCCCGCGCCCAGCCGCGGCCCGGGGCGGCCCCGGACGACGTGGTCGTCGTGGTCGCGCGGCGCGGCGCGCCTCTGTGGCAGGTGGTGCGGGAGGTCGAGACGGCGTTCGCGGAAGGCCTACCGCCCCCGAGCTGAGGGCAATTGAGGGTACGCAGTGCCTTTACGGGTGACACCCAGTGCCATACGCTGTGGTCGTGCACGGCGGCACGACGACGCGCACGTGCGTGCCCGGGTGCGCGCGCACCCGGGATTCCGGCCGAGCCCAGGGAGTTGACCAGCGTGCACTACCTCTCAGGAAACACCGTTCCTCCGGTGGCCGGCTCCGCGACCGGTCTTCTCGAGCCCGTGGCCCGTGACACGCAGGCCCTGTACTTCCAGCGCTGCACCTGGTGCGGGACGGCCGTGTACCACCGGCTGCTGTGCCCGGTCTGCCGGGGCAGCGACCTGCGCACCGAGCGCAGCACGGGGACGGGCACGGTCCGCCACTCCACGGTGGTGAACCGCAACTCCCCCGCCGCGCGCAATGTGTCGCTGGTCGAGATGCGCGAGGGCTTCGTCGTACGGGGCCGGGTCGCGGGGCCGCCCATCGGCGTCCACGGCGGCGACCGGGTCCGGCTGTCCATGGCGAAGGACCCGGTGCGCGGCGAGCCGGTCTTCCACCTGTTCGACGAGGCGTACGGCGCTTGGAACTGACGGTACGACACTTGGAGCCGACCGTACGGCGCCTGGAGCCGACCGGCCGTCAACCGGCCACGGTCTCCGAGCGATCCCGCTCCGGCGCGCCGGCGCGCGCGCGGACCGGCCGGTCGCACACCCCGCGGCCGAGTGCCACGGCGGCGAGCGTCAGCACGGCGCACAGGGCGTAGACGCAGCCGGGCCAGGCGAGCAGCGGCGGGTAGGGGGCGGGGCGCGCCAGGCGGTCCTCGGCACCGATCAGGAAGGGCACCACTCGGACGACGGCGGCCACGGCCCACAGCGCGAGCGCGACGCGGCCCAGCAGGCGGTGGTGGAGGGGGCCGTGGGCCAGCCAGATCATGGCGGGCAGGCACCAGATCCAGTGGTGGCTCCACGAGACGGGGCTCACCAGCAGCCCGTACAGCTCCACGGCGACCAGGACGCCGAGCGGGTCGTGCCGCCGTACCGCGGAGCGCAGGGCACAGGCCAGTGCCACGGTCAGCACCGCGAGCACGGACCAGAGGACCACGGTGGCGGTGGCGTCCTGGCCGAGCAGTCTGGCGACGGCCCCGCGCAGCGACTGGTTGCGCACCGACCAGACCGGGCCGATCCTGCGGGTGTCCGTGACGAGCGCGGACCAGTAGCGGGCGGACTCGCGCGGGGCGACGCCCCAGGCGAGCGCCGTCGCCAGGGCCGCGGTCGCGACCGCCCACGCGGCTGCCCGCCACTGGCGGGTCGCCAGCAGGTACAGTCCGCCGACGGCCGGGGTCAGCTTCACCGCCGCCGCCAGGCCCACCCCCGCTCCCCTGCCCGGCGCCGCGCGCGGCACGGCCAGGCCCCACAGGACCACAGCGCCCAGCAGCAGGTTGACCTGGCCCTGGTCGAGGGTGTGGCGCACGGGTTCCAGCCACAACCCGGCGGCGGCCCAGAGCAGGGCGCGCCGGCGGTCCGCCCGGCCGCCGGGACGCGGGCCCAGCAGCCGCACCGCGCAGAGGGCGACGACGACCAGGGCGGCCACGGACAGCGTCTGCCAGAGCGCGACCAGCGCCGGCCAGGGAAGTCGCGACAGCGGCAGGAACACCAGGGCGGCGAAGGGCGGGTAGGTGAACGGCAGCCGCGGGATGGGCGGGGTGGTGTGCAGCGCGTAGTCGTACAGGCCTCCGGAGAGGACATGCGGTGCTGCCTCGCGGTAGACGCGCAGGTCCAGCGGTTGCGTCGGATGGGTGACGACGGCGACGACGTGCACCGCCAGGGAGACGGCCAGGCACCAGCCGGCATGGCCGGTGAGCCACTGTCCGATCCCCCGGATCCTGGCCCCGATCCCTTCCACCGCACCAGCCCCGTCGTCTCGCAACGCCCCGGACCCCAGGGCCTCTCGCCTGGATCAGACCGGGCTGATCCAGGCGAAAGACCCTAGCCGAGCGGGTACCGCGTCAGGCGGCTGCCACGCGGTCAGAGGGTCACGCGGATTCCGACGGTTCCTCCGAGGCCGCGGCGCAGCCTGCTGCCCAGCAGGGTGAGGCGCCCGATCAGACCGTACTTGCGGGCGATCAGGCCCCGGTAGCGGGCGGTGGTGGCCGGGTCGCAGATCTCCGCCCGCGCAGCCACCTGTTCCCCGGTCGGGTGCCCGCGCAGGTCGCAGGGGCCGACGAGGACTTCGGCGCGGTTGCGGATCCGCTTGACCTTCCAGGAGTCGGCGGCCGTCCACACCCCGAGCGCGTCGCCGTCGCGCACCACCCAGACCGGGGTGGCGACCGGGGTGCCGTTCCCGCGGTAGCTGGTGACGAGCAGGTACTTCCCCGCCCCGAGCCGCTCCGCCAGAGTGTCGTCCACGCACCGCAGTCTAAGCGGCAGGCGCCTACGTTCACACGTCGCGGCGCCGCACGACGCTGGTCACGCCGCCGCTCCCGGTCCCACGCCGAAGCGGACCAGGACCGCCGGGCAGTCGAGAAGACCGTCCGGGCGCTGAACAGGGCCGTGCCGTGCCACGTATGGGGGAAGGGCGCTCAACGACCGTAGGGCCCCGCGGTGTTTGAGACCGCGTGTTCGGGTTCGGGAGCCATGCATGAGGCACGCACGACGACGGGTCGTCCGGCGGGTGACACGGCTGACGGCCGTCGTGGGACTCCTCCTGGGAGGAGCGATGGTCACGCAGGCGGCGATGGCGAGCGAGCCTCCCGACGCCGCCGCCGCACGCGGCTCCGCGCGGCCGTCCGGCATGTCCGGCGCGTCCGGCGCCGACCTGGTGGCCCGGCTCGGTACCTCGCGCACGGCGGGCAGCTGGATCGGCTCCGACGGGCGCCCCGTGGTCGCCGTGACCGACGAGCGGGCGGCGGCGGAAGTGCGGCGGGCGGGCGCCGGGGCGACGGTCGTGCGGCACAGCATGAACGAGCTGAGGGCGGCCACCGCGGCGCTGCGCGCGGCGCCCCGCGTGGCTGGCACGGCCTGGACGGTGGACTACCGCGCCAACCGGGTCACGGTCGAGGCCGACAGCACGGTGTCCGCCGCCGACTGGGACCGGATGGCCGAGGTCGCCGGCAGGGTCGGCGGTTTCGTGCGCATGGAGCGCGCCGAGGGCGCCTTCACCACCCGTCTCAACGGGGCGCAGCCCATCCGGTCGGTCGGCGGGCGCTGCTCGGCGGGGTTCAACGTGACCGACGGGCGCGGCGACTTCATCCTCACCGCCGGCCACTGCGGGCCCGCCGGTTCCGTCTGGTTCGCCGACGGCCAGGGCGACCGGCGGCTCGGCAGGACGGTCGCCGGTTCCTTCCCCGGCGGCGACTTCTCACTGGTGCGGTACGACTCCGGCAGCGCGGGCCGGGGCGCCGACGTGGTGGCGATCGGGGGCGGCAACGGCGTACGGATCACGGGGGCGGGCGAGCCGGCCGTGGGACAGCGGGTGTTCCGCAGCGGCAGCACGAGCGGGCTGCGCGACGGCGAGGTGACCGGCCTGGACGCGACGGTGAACTATCCCGAGGGCACCGTCACGGGCCTCATCCGGACCACGGTGTGCGCCGAGCCGGGCGACAGCGGCGGTCCGCTGTTCTCCGAAGGCATCGCGCTGGGGGTGACCTCGGGCGGCAGCGGCGACTGCACGACGGGCGGTACGACGTTCTTCCAGCCGGTCACCGAGGCGCTCTCCGCACTGGATGTGCGGCTGATCGTGTCCGACGCGCGGCAGGGCACGGGGCAGAGCGCGAAGCCGTCCGCCCCCGCGACCCACGGCGCCCTCGCGCCCGGCGGGGCCTCCCCCGGCTCCTCGGCGCCGGTGACCGGCGCCGCCGACGGCACCACGCCGCTGTCCCGGCTCTCCGACCCGCGCGCCGTCGGCCCCGGCCTCCTGGTCATGGGCGGCAGCCTGATCGCCCTGGTCGCCACCCGCTGGATCCGTACGGAACGGGACCGCAGGGCCTACCAGAGGTACTACTCGGCGACGTGGAACTGACGGAGGGCGGTGACGGCCTGCCTGTCGGCGGAGGTCGAAGGGCGGAGGTCAGGGCCGCGTCAGGCCGCCTTGGCGGAGTGCGGGGCGGCCGCGGCCCACTCCATCACCAGGCGCTGGTACTCCTCGCGCTGCTCGGTGGTCAGGATCCCTCCCGACCTGCGCCACAGCGCCCGGATCTCCTCGTTGACCTCCGCGGCCGATCGCTCGGAGACGGGTTCAACACTGGTGGACATGCCGTGCAGCATATGCCGCCCGACGTGAAGGCGCCGTGAATAAGTATGACCGATACCGGCATATCGGACCGTGTCGCTCATCACTTGACGCGCTGCCCGCCCTGAAGGACGGCGCCGCTCAGGTCCCGGGCTTGCGGCCGTAGACGTACACGGCGTTGCCCTTCTTCAACAGCGACCAGTACTTCTTGGCGTCCTTCTTCGTCATGTTCACGCAGCCGTGCGAGCCCGGCGGGTTCCACATGCTCAGGCTGACGGAGTGGAACGCCTCGCCGCCGTCGAAGAACTGGCTGTAGGGCATCGGCACGTTGTAGAGCGTGGAGTAGTGGTCGATGTGCCGCCAGTAGATCTTCTTCAGGCCGGTGCGGGTCGCGTACCCCTTGCGTCCGGTGCGCACCGGTACCGGCCCGTAGACGAGTCGGCCGCCGTCCTGGATCCAGCTGAGCTGGAGGGTGAGGTCGACGCAGGCGATACGGCCCTTGTTGACCGGGCACTTGCCGCTCTTGTTGGGCTTCTTGCCCACGGCCTTCTGCTTGTTCATGAGGTCCATCACGCCCCAGGTGACGGGACCCGCGTAGCCGATGTTCGGGGTGATGCCGTGCTTGTTCTGGAAGGCGCGTATGGCCTTGCAGTCGGCGGCCGACTGCCGTCCGTCCACCGGCCGCCCCAGGAACTTCTCCACCTGCTTCTGGTTCGGCCCCGTCTGCGTCGTGCAACTCGCCGCCTGCGCCGGTGCGGTACCGAGCGCGAGTGTGAGCGGCGCCACCAGTCCCGTGACGCCCAGTACGACCGCTCCCCGCCTGCCGATGTCCCTCATGTCGAGCTCTCCCCCTCGGTGCGTTCCGGTGCTTTCCGACACCTAGACCACGGAGGGGGCGCATCGGTTGTGAACCGTCGCATGCCGATACGAAACGGTGACACTCGCCCGGCCGTCGGGGCCGCGGGCGGTTCCACTCAGGTGTCGGCCTCTTCCCGCTCCGCCTGAACGGCCGCGCGGAAGGCGGTGTTGACCGCGGTGAGTCCGCCGTCCACGGTCAGCGTGGTGCCGGTGATCCAGGCCGCGTCGCGGGAGGCGAGGAAGGCCACCGCGGCGGCGATGTCCTCCGGTTCACCGATCCGGCCCAGCGGGTACAGGCTGCGTACCCGGTCGAGTTCGGCCTCCCGTCCCTCCCAGGCCGAGGTGCGGACCGTGCCCGGCACCACCAGGTTGACGCGGACCCCGCGGGCGGCGGCGTGTCCGGCGAGGGGGCGGGTGAGCGAGGCCAGCCCGGCCTTGGCCGCGCTGTAGCCGTGGTTGCCGAAGTCCTGGAGGCCGTTGACCGATCCGATGCTGACGATCGCTCCTCTGCCGCCCGCCGCCAGGTGGGGCAGGGCGGCGCGGCAGCAGCGGTAGGCGCCGGTCAGGGTGACGTCGAGGTCGCGGGCCCACACCGCTTCCGGGTCGTCCTCGAACAGCGGGGTGTCGGGCGTGCAGTGCGCCGCGCAGTTGACCAGGACGTCGAGGGACCCGAAGGTCCGGACGGCCAGCTCCACGGCCGCCGGGACCGCGTCCCGGTCCGCGACGTCCAACGCGTGCGCCCGCGCGGTGAGTCCGCGCTCGCGCAGCGCCGTCGCCGTCTGCTCCGCCACGTCCCCGTCCACGTCGGTGACCAGGACCCCGGCCCCCTCCTCGGCCAGCCTGAGCGCGGTGGCCGCGCCGATGCCCCGGCCCGCGCCGGTGATGAGAACCCCGTGTCCGTGGAAGCGCCCGCCGTCCGTCATGCGCCGAACCTACTGCCACGAAGGGCCTCTTGGGCAGCAGCGCGCGGTACGACCTCGCCCTCCCGCGGCACCCTCACGGCTCCCCCGCGCCCCTCGGCACGGTGGCCTGCGGACCAGGAGGAGCGGCGGCCCGGCGGTTGCGGTCAGCGGTACCCGGTCGGGTCGGCCGGCCGGCCCGCGTCCTGGACCTCGACGAGGTAGCGCCAGGCGTCGGGACGGCTGCCGTCCAGGTCGGTGAAGCCGTAGACCCGGGCGAGGCCGCCGCTGGAGAGGGAGCGGCCGTTCCAGCGGGCCGCCTTCGGGTCCGCGGCCAGGGCGGCGACGGCGCGGCCCACGAAGCGCGGGGTCTCGGAAATGGCGAAGTGCGGGACGCGGTCCAGGGCTTCGCGCCAGTTGTCCTCGCGGACCCCGAAGTGGTCGAGCATCAGCTCCGAGCGCATCCAGCCGGGAGTGAGGGCCACCGCGGTGGCGCCGCGCGGGCCGAGTTCGTGGCCGAGCGCGAAGGCCATCCGCAGGACGGACGCCTTGGCGAGGTCGTAGAAGAAGTTGACGCGGTAGGTGTCCCGGTTGTACTCGGCGGTGCCGTCGGTCATCTCCACCACCAGGCCGCCGGGGTGGCGCAGCAGCAGCGGCAGGGCGTGGTGGCTGGTGATCGCGTGCGTCTGCACCGCGAGCCGGAGCAGCCGCAGTCCGTCGTCGAGGTCGTGCTCCCACACCGGGGTGTCCCACGCGAAGAGGTGCTCGGCGCCCCAGATGTCGTTGACGAGGACGTCGAGACGGTCCTGCTCGCGCGCGATGCGGTCCACGAGGGCGCGGACCTGGTCCGGCTCCAGGTGGTCGGCCGGTACGGCGATGCCGTGGCCGCCCGCCTCGGTGACCAGGTCCGCGGTGTCCTCGATGGTCTCGGGGCGGTCGTACTCCGAGCGGCGGGCGCGGGTGGTGCGCCCGGTGACGTAGACGGTGGCACCGGCGGCGCCGAGTTCCACCGCGATTCCCCGGCCCGCTCCCCGCGTCGCCCCCGCGACCAGCGCGACCTTGCCTTCCAGTGGGCCCGGCATGTCCGACCTCCCGATGCGTCCTGTGTCGTTGCCGCCATCAAGAATGCCGGGGAAACCGGACACCTTCTGTCGCCATTTTCGGGCGCGGGAGGCGGAGAGACGGAACGGGCCGCACGAGTGCCTCTCGGTCTCGTGCGGCCCGCCCTCCGGGTCGTCGGCTCCCGGTCCGGTCGTGCTCCGTCAGTGCCCGCGGGCGATCCACTCCTGAAGGTGCGGGGCCTCGGCGCCGATGGTGGTCGGGGCGCCGTGCCCGGTGAGGACCTTCGTCTCGGGCGGCAGCGTCAGCAGGCGGTCGCGGATCGAGTCGATGATCGTCGGGAAGTGGGAGTAGGAACGGCCGGTGGCGCCGGGGCCGCCCTGGAAGAGCGTGTCGCCGGTGAAGACCACGCCGAGTCCGGGGTCGTACAGGCAGACCGCTCCCGGGGCGTGGCCGGGCGTGTGCAGGACCTTCAGGTCGGCGCCGGCCGCCTCGATGACCTGGCCGTCGACCAGGTGCTCGTCGGGATCCCGGTTCGGGTGGGTCATCTTCCACAGCGGCAGGTCGTCGGCGTGCAGCCAGATCGTCGCGCCGGTGAGGTCGGCGAGCGCCGGGGCCGCGTCGATGTGGTCGTTGTGGGCGTGGGTGCACACGATGGCGGTCAGCCGGCGGTCGCCGACCGCCGCGGCGATGGCCTCGGCGTCATGGGCGGCGTCGATGACGACGGCCTCATGGTCGTCGCCGACGATCCACACGTTGTTGTCGACGTCCCAGGTTCCGCCGTCGAGCGTGAACTGCCCGGAGGTGACGAGGCGTTCGATACGGGCGGCCATCAGAGCACCACCACCGAGCGCAGCACGTCGCCGTGGTGCATCCGCTCGAACGCCTTCTCCACCTCGTCCAGTTGGATGGTATCGGTGACGAACTTGTCCAGCGGCAGGCGCCCTTGCAGATGCAGGTCGATGAGCATCGGGAAGTCCCGGGAGGGCAGGCAGTCGCCGTACCAGCTCGACTTCAGCGCCCCGCCGCGTCCGAAGACGTCCAGCAGCGGCAGGTCCAGCTTCATCTCCGGGGTCGGCACGCCGACCAGGACGACCGTGCCGGCCAGGTCGCGGGCGTAGAAGGCCTGCTGGTACGTCTCGGGGCGGCCGACCGCGTCGATGACGACGTCGGCACCGAAGCCGCCGGTCAGCTCACGGATGGCCTCGACGGCGTCGTTCTCCTTGGAGTTGACCGTGTGCGTGGCGCCCATGGTGCGGGCGGTCTCCAGCTTGCGGTCGTCGATGTCGACGGCGATGACCTTCGCCGCGCCCGCCAGGTAGGCCCCGGCGATCGCCGCGTCGCCGACGCCGCCGCAGCCGATGACGGCGACGGAGTCGCCGCGGCCGACGTTGCCGGTGTTGATGGCCGCGCCGATGCCGGCCATCACGCCGCAGCCCAGCAGCCCGGCCACCGCCGGGGAGACCGACGGGTCGACCTTGGTGCACTGACCGGCCGCCACCAGGGTCTTCTCGGCGAAGGCGCCGATCCCGAGCGCCGGGGAGAGTTCGGTGCCGTCGGTCAGGGTCATCCGCTGACGGGCGTTGTGGGTGTCGAAGCAGTACCAGGGCCGCCCGCGCAGGCAGGCGCGGCACTTGCCGCACACGGCCCGCCAGTTGAGGATCACGAAGTCGCCGGGCGCGACGTCGGTGACGTCCTCGCCGACCGACTCCACGACGCCCGCGGCCTCGTGGCCGAGCAGGAACGGGAACTCGTCGTTGATTCCGCCCTGCTTGTAGTGCAGGTCGGTGTGGCAGACGCCGCAGGCCTGGATCCGCACGACGGCCTCTCCCGGCCCGGGGTCCGGCACGACGATCGTCTCGACCCGCACCGGTTCGTTCTTTCCGGGTGCGATCACGCCGCGCACTTCCTGCGCCATGGTGGTGGTCCCTTCCGTCGAGCGATGTACGTCCCCCGACCCTACGTCCGACTGATCGGTAAGGGCACCGAGGGGCCCCTGATCTGCGCGGATGGGTGGACGGGCGGGGCGGCGGGGCGTGAGCGCCCGGCCTCCCCGGCGGTGGGCCAAAGGAGCTGGAACCCGCCGGCGGACGAAGCGCTCGCGGGCAGCGCGGTCCGGCCCGTGACCGAGACGGCGCGTCCGAGGGCGGCGGCCGGGCGTCGAGTGCGGGTCATGCCCTCGGCAACTCCGTCCGGGCCGGCCCGGACACGGTCCGCGGGCCGCGCTCACCCGTCGGGCGCAACGCCCGGACCGCGTTCGCACCACCGCGACACGCCGCACCGGATGCAGCAGTTCGTCGTGCGGCGCGCACGGCACGCGACCGCGGCGGGCCGGGTCGGTTAGGGTGAGGCGGGGCCGTGACTGGCGCTGAGGTGGAGCACCACCGGGGAGCGGCCCACGCAGAGTCGTGAGCCGCGCGCCTGGGCGATTTCCCTCGAACGCCCAGGAGTGGACCATGTCCCAGGCCCGTTTGATGGACGGCACCGCGCTCGCCCGCCGTGTCGTCGAGCAGACCGCGCAGAAGGCCGCCGCACTCACCGAGCGCACCGGTACGGCGCCCTGTCTGGCGACCGTGCTGGTCGGTGAGGACCCCGCCTCCGTCACCTATGTGCGGATGAAGCAGAACCGCTGCCGCAAGGCCGGCATCGACTCCCGCCGTGTGGTACTTCCGGCCGCGACCACCACCGAGGAGCTGGTCGGCACGCTGCGCTCGCTGTCCGGGGATCCCGCCGTGCACGGCATCCTGCTCCAGCATCCCGTCGGCGAGCACATCGACGAGCGGGCCGCGTTCGAGGCGATCGCGCCCGAGAAGGACGTCGACGGAGTCACCTGCGCCTCGTTCGCGGCGATGAGCTTCGGTCTGCCGGGGTTCGTGTCCTGCACCCCCGGCGGCATCCTGCGGCTGCTCGACGCGTACGACGTCGAGCTCGGCGGGCGCCGTGCCGTGGTGGTGGGCCGCAGCGCGATCCTCGGCAAGCCGGTGGGGATGCTGCTGCTCGCGCGGGACGCGACGGTGACGTACTGCCACTCGCGGACCTCCGACCTGGCGGCCGCCGTGCGCGAGGCGGACATCGTGGTCGCCGCCGTGGGCCGGCCCCGGCTCATCCGCGGCGAGGACGTCAAGCCGGGTGCCGTGGTGATCGACGCGGGCTACAACCCGGGCAACGTCGGCGACGTCGACTTCGACTCCGCCGTGCAGCGGGCCTCGCTGATCACCCCGGTGCCCGGTGGTGTGGGCCCGATGACGATCGCCACGCTGCTGGAGCAGACCGTGACGGCCGCCGCCCGGCAGCAGGGCGTGTGACCGGCGCGTCCCGGGTGGTGCCCTCGTCCCCGGCCCGCGGCGGGGCCCGAGCAGGGGGTGATGGCGCCGACACCCGTCGGGTCGTTCACGGGCGGCGGGCGGCCGCGCGGCCATACTGACCGTCGTGCGCGTAGCGATCATGACGGCGGGATCCCGGGGCGACGTGGCCCCCTTCACCGGACTGGGACACGGCCTGGCTCTCGCGGGTCACGAGGTCACCCTGGTCACGCACGCATGCTTCGAACCGCTGGTCGCGGGCTCGGGCCTCGGCTTCCACCCACTGCCGGTGGACCCGCGGGCCGAATTGGAGTCCTCGCGCGGCCGGGGGCTGCACCGCAGCGCGACCGGCGCGGGCAAGGTGCTCCGCGCCGTGGGGCTGGTGCGGGCGGCCATCGGCCGGATGACGGACGACCTGATCACGGCGGCCGAGAAGAGCGACGTACTGGTGCTCGCCGGCTCGCTCGGGCCGGTCGGGCACGCCATCGCCGAGGGGCTGAACCTGCCCAGCCTGGGCGCCCACCTCCAACCCCTCTCCCCCACAAGGGAGTTCGCCCCTCCGCTGCTGGGCGGCGGACACTGGGGGGCGGCCGCGAACCGCCTCGCC
This sequence comes from Streptomyces cyslabdanicus, assembly GCF_052663305.1. NCBI lineage: Bacteria > Bacillati > Actinomycetota > Actinomycetes > Kitasatosporales > Streptomycetaceae > Streptomyces > Streptomyces cyslabdanicus. The sequence goes on along the minus strand of NZ_JBQRUW010000058.1, from coordinate 23,430 downwards.
GGGCACGGCGTGAACCTGGCCGTGGAACGGATCTTCTCGGCGGCCGTACCCGCCGTGCGGGCCCGGCTGGGGCTGCCGTCCGCCCCCGCCGGCACCGGGTGGCTCGGCCGCCGGGGACAGTACCGGCCGGTGTACCACGGCTTCAGCCCGCTCGTGGTGCCCAGGCCCCGTGACTGGCGCGGTGCGCTCCAGGTGTGCGGGTACTGGTGGCCGTACGACCGTTACACACAGCTCCCCGACGGTCTGTGGGACTTCCTCGACTCGGGGCCCCCACCGGTCTACGTGGGGCTGGGCAGTGCCACCGTGCCCGACCCCGGGCGGTTCAGCGACACCCTCGTGCGCGCGCTGCGCCGGGCCGGGCTGCGTGGTGTGGTCCAGCGGGGCTGGGCCGGTCTTGAGGCGTCCGGCGAGGACATGCTGACCATCGGCGAGGTACCGCACGCGGCGCTCTTCCCGCGGCTGGCGGGCGTGGTGCACCACGCCGGGGCGGGCACGACCGCGGCCGGGCTGCGGGCCGGCGTCCCCGCGGTGCCCGTGCCCGTGCAGTTCGACGAGGGCTTCTGGGCCGATCGGCTCGTCGGTCTCGGCGTGGCACCCTGCGCGGTCCCGCTGCGCGGCCTCACCGCGGACCGCCTCGCCGCGGCCCTGATCCGGGCCACCCGGGACTACGGGCACCGCGAACGGGCGCGAGCCCTCGGCGCCCGCATCCGCGCGGAGAACGGCCTGGCGCCGGTACTGGGCGCGGTCGAACAACTCGCCCGCTGAGCACCGCCTCCGGGCCGCCGCCGACCGGACACCCGCGGGCCGGCGGCGGCTCCGCCGGTCCGCGGCGGCCGGGTCAGCGGCCCACCCGGCAGGTCAGGTTGAGCAGGTACTCCTTGCGGTCCAGTGGGTTGTGGTCGGTGCGGGGGCGTTCGGGGACCGTGTCGCCCGTGACCGGGGCGTAGTGGTCGAAGGCGCTCTCCAGGTCGCCCTCGCCGCGGGTCAGCCCCGGCAGCCGCTGCTCCAGCGCGTGGACCCGGGCGGCCGGGACGCCGCCCTCCAGGAGGCACACGGAACCGCGGGTGACCGTCGTCCGCGGCACGGCCCGCAGTGCGGACAGCACCGGCAGCAGGGCGCCGAGCATGTCCGCCGGGGCCTCGACGCGGAAGCGGTGCACCGGCTCGTGGACCAGCGTGCCCGCGCGGCGCAGCGCCTCGATCAGCACCAGCGGGGTCAGGCCCCGGAAGTCGGCCCCGGTGCTCGACATGCTCTTGTCGAAGCCCTGGTGGGCGTGGCTCTGCCGGGGGCAGTAGCCGCAGTGGGTGAGGGTGACCGTGCAGTCGGTGACCTGCCAGCCGTGCAACCCCTGCCCGAGGGTCTCGCGCACGGTGTCCTCCACCGCCTTGAAGAAGGCGTACGGCATCGCGCCCAGCTCGACCTCCAGGCGGAAGCCGACCCCGGAGCCGGCCGGCGCGGGGTCGACGCGCAGTCCGACGGTGGCCAGGAAGGGGTTGCCGCCCTTCTTGACGAACTCCGCGGCCGCGCCCGTGCCCACCGGCCGCTCGACGCACAGCGGCGTCGTCTCCCGGAAGGAGACGGACAGCCCGAACTCGTCGTCGAGCGTGGCCTGGAGGACCTCCTTCTGCACCTCCCCGTAGAGGGACACGGAGGTCTCCTGCCGCAGCTCGTCGTGGCGCAGCCCGATCAGCGGGTCCTGTTCGGCCAGCCGGGTGAGCGCGAGGTGCAGGGCCCCGCCGCTCACGCCGGGGCCCGGTACGACGACGGTCTCCAGGGTCGGCGGCGCGAAGAAGCGCTCGCGGGCCGCGCCGGGTTCGCCGACGGCGTCGCCGATCCGGACGTCGGCCAGGCCCCACAGTCTGGCGATGCGCCCCGCGGACACGGCGTCGGCGCGGACGTCCGTGCCGTGGTCGAACACGCCGATCGCGGTGACCCTGCCCTCCGTGCGGGCGTCACCGTACGGCACCCGGTCCCGCACCCGGAGCGTGCCGGAGAGCATCCGCGCGTACGCCACCTTCTCTCCCGCGAGGCCCCGCTCGACCTTGAACACGGTGGCCGAGACGGGTCCGCCGGGGTCGCCGCCCGCGGCGGGCAGCAGTTCCTTGATGCCTGCGACCAGTGCGTCCACTCCGGCACCGGTGATCGCGGAGCCGAAGTACACCGGGTGCACGAGGGCCTGCCGGGTCTGGGCGGCGAGGGCGGCGCGCAGATGGTCGCGGGAGAGCCTGCCGTCGACGTACGCGGCCAGCAGGTCGTCGTCGTGCTCGGCGAGGACGTCCGGCGCGGACGGGCCGAGGCCGGGGACGAAGCGGGCCTCGCGGGCGCCGATCCCCGTCACCCGCCCCATGGGCACGACGGCCGGTGTCAGCCGCCGGGCGACGGCGCGCAGCAGTTCCTCCTGCCGCGCGCCCCGCCGGTCGACCTTGTTGACGAAGAGCAGGGTCGGGATGCGCAGCCGCCGCAGGGTGCGCATCAGGACGCGGGTCTGCGCCTGGACGCCCTCGACGGCGGAGACCACGAGCACCGCGCCGTCGAGCACGCCGAGCACCCGCTCCACCTCGGCGATGAAGTCGGGGTGGCCGGGGGTGTCGATGAGGTTGACGGTCACGTCGTCGACCGGGAAGGAGACGACGGCGGACTTGATGGTGATGCCGCGCTGCCGCTCCAGCGCGAGGGTGTCGGTCCGCGTGCTGCCGGCGTCGACGCTGCCGATCTCGTCGATCACCCCCGCGGAGTGCAGCAGCCGTTCGGTCAGGCTGGTCTTACCTGCGTCGACGTGCGCGAGAATGCCGAGGTTGAGCAAGTGCACAGGGCGTCATGTCCTTCTTGATGGCGGGGATTCCTTCCGGGGTGGACATGGACGCTGTGCGCATGGGTGCTCCTCGCTCGGTGACGACGTGGTGACGTGCAGTGCAGCAGAGCCGGGAGCGTCAGGGCAATGGATTAACCGTCAACTAAGCCTTTCGCAGCACTCGCCGCCGCCCGGACGCGGTCATAGAGTGACGTACACCACCCGGTCGGCGACATTTCGCCCATTCCCCAACCCTGCCCATACGGTTCCCTGGAGGGAACATGGCCCACATCTCGGTCACGGTGGACGGCACGGTGTACGAGGACGAGGTGGAACCCCGTCTTCTGCTGGTCCACTATCTGCGCGACCGCCTCGGACTGACCGGTACCCCGATCGGCTGCGACACCTCGAACTGCGGAGCCTGCACGGTCGAGCTGGACGGCGCGAGCGTCAAGAGCTGCACGGTGCTGGCGGTCCAGGCGGACGGCGGCGTGGTGACCACGATCCAGGGGCTGGCGAAGGACGGCGAGTGGACGGACCTCCAGCGCGCGTTCCACGAGCGGCACGCGCTCCAGTGCGGCTACTGCACCCCCGGGATGATCATGGCCGCGCGCGATCTGCTCCGGGAGAACCCCCGCCCCGGTCCCGGCGAGGTGCGCAAGGCGCTGGAGGGCAACCTGTGCCGGTGCACCGGTTACCAGAACATCGTCCGCGCGGTGCTCGCCGTCGCCGAGGGGAAGGCGGCCTCCGGTGAGCGGACCGGGTCCGCCCAGGAGGTGACGGCATGACCGACCAGGCCGTCGAACGCGAGGTCGGCAGGGCCCGGCTCCGCAAGGAGGACGCCCGGCTGATCACCGGTCAGACCCACTGGACCGACAACATCAGCGTCACCGGACTGCTGCACCTGGCCGTCCTGCGCAGCCCCATGGCCCACGCCCGCATCGAACGGATCGACGTCTCCCCCGCCCTCGAGCGGCCCGGGGTCGTCGCCGCCTTCAGCGGCCGCGACCTCGCCGCGGGACTGGGTTCGCTGCCCTGCGCCTGGCCGGTCACCGAGGACATGGTGCTGCCGGACCATCCGCCGGTCGCGGTCGACGAGGTGCGCCACGCCGGTGACCCGGTGGCGGTCGTGGTGGCCCGCGACCGGTACGCGGCGGCCGACGCGCTGGAGGCGGTCGAGGTCGACTACGAGCCCCTTCCGCCGGTCCTGGACCTGGAGGAGGCGCTCGCCGAGGACGCCCCGCTGGTCCACGCCGAGAAGGGCACCAACCGCGCCTATGTGTGGCCGTTCAGGACCGGCGAGGACTTCGAGGCCGTCAGGCAGCTCGCCGACGTCGTCGTCAAACGCCGCTACCGGCAGCAGCGCCTCATCCCCAACGCCATGGAGCCGCGTGCGGTCGTCGTCACCCCGCTGGCCGCCTCCGGGGAGTTCACGGTGTACTCGGCGACGCAGATCCCGCACATCCTGCGGGTCATGCTCTCGGTGGTCACCGGCGTGCCCGAGCACAAACTGCGGGTGGTCGCGCCCGACGTGGGCGGCGGCTTCGGCTCCAAGCTCCAGGTGTACGGCGAGGAGGCCATCGCCGTCGAGGTCGCGCGCAGGCTGGGACGGCCGGTGAAGTGGACCGAGTCCCGCTCCGAGGGCTATCTGGCCACCCACCACGGCCGCGGCATGATCCAGGACGTCGAGATCGCCGCGACCCGCGAGGGCCGGCTGCTCGGACTCAAGGTGGACCTGCTCGCCGACATGGGCGCCTACCTGATGCTGGTGACGCCCGGCATCCCGATCCTGGGCGCGTTCATGTACCCGGGGATCTACAAGATGGACGCCTACGAGTTCCACTGCACCGGCGTGTTCACCACCCGCACCCCGACCGACGCCTACCGCGGCGCCGGGCGCCCGGAGGCCACGTACGCCATCGAGCGGGCCATGGACGAACTGGCCGCCGAGGTCGGCCTGGACCCGGTGGAGGTGCGGCGGCGGAACTGGATCCGGCACGAGGAGTTCCCGTACACCTCCGTCGCGGGCCTGACCTACGACAGCGGGAACTACGAGGCGGCGACCGAGAAGGCGCTCGCCCTGTTCGGGTACGACGACCTGCGCGCCGAGCAGCGCGGGCGCGACGAGCGCGGGGACAGCGTGCGCCTGGGCATCGGGGTGTCGACGTACACGGAGATGTGCGGGCTGGCGCCCAGCCGGGTGCTGCGGGACCTCAGGTACTCGGCCGGCGGCTGGGAGGCGGCGGGCATCCGCATGCTGCCCACCGGCAAGGTCGAGGTGGTCACCGGCACCAGCCCGCACGGGCAGGGGCACGTGACCTGCTGGAGCCAGATCGCCGCGGACGTGCTGGGTGTGCCGTTCGAGGACGTCGAGGTGCTGCACGGCGACACCCTGGCGGCGCCGCAGGGCATGGACACCTACGGCTCGCGCTCGCTGGTCGTGGGCGGTTCGGCGGTGCACAGGGCCGCCGAGAAGGTGGTGGACAAGGCGCGGAGGGTCGCGGCGCACCTGCTGGAGGCCGGCGAGGACGACCTGGAGTTCAAGGGCGGCGTGTTCTCGGTGAAGGGCTCGCCCGAGGCGCGCAGGACCATCCAGGAGGTCGCGTTCGCGACGTTCACCTCGCACGACGTGCCCGACGGCATGGAACCCACCCTCAACTCCGAGTACCTGCTCGACCCGGAGAACTTCTCCTACCCGCACGGCACCCATCTGTGCGCGGTCGAGGTCGACACCGAGACCGGGCAGACCCGTATCCGCTCCTACGTGTGCGTGGACGACGTGGGCCGGGTGGTCAACCCGGCGATCGTCGAGGGGCAGGTGCACGGCGGACTGGCCCAGGGCATCGCGCAGGCGCTGTACGAGGAGGCCGTGTACGACGCGGAGGGCAACCTGGTCTCCGGCACGATGGCCGACTACCTGGTGCCGTCGGCGGCGGACCTGCCCGAGTTCGTGACCGACCGGACCGAGACGCCTGCGGTCTCCAACCCGCTCGGCGCCAAGGGCGTCGGCGAGGCGGGCACCATCGCCTCGACCCCCGCCGTCGTCAACGCGGTCGTGGACGCGCTGCGCCCGCTGGGCGTGCACGACGTGCGGATGCCGTGCACCCCCGAGCGGGTCTGGGAGGCCGTGCGGTCCGCGCGGTCGGCTCAGTCGTCCACTTCGCCGGGGAAGGAGGCCTCGGCATGATTCCCGCCGCATTCGACTACGCCCGCCCGACCAGCCTCGACGAGGCCGTACGCACCCTCGCCGAGGCGGGCGAGGACGCCAAGGTGCTGGCCGGCGGGCAGAGCCTGCTGCCGCTGCTGCGGCTGCGCCTGGCCTTCCCCGAACTCGTCGTCGACATCGGGCGGATCCCCGGGCTGCGCGGGGTCCGCGAGGACGGCGACACGCTCTCCATCGGCGCGCTGACCACGCACCACGATGTCGTCCGCGACCCGCTGGTGCGGCGGCACGCGGGCCTGCTCGCCCAGGCCACCGGGACGGTGGCCGATCCCGCCGTACGGCACCGGGGCACCCTCGGCGGCTCGCTCGCGCACGCCGACCCGGCCGGGGACCTGCCCGCGGTGGCGCTGGCGCTGGACGCCGAACTGGTCGCCGAGGGGCCGGGCGGGCGGCGCGCTATCCCGGCGCGCGAGTTCTTCGCCGACTATCTGCAGACCGCGCTGGCCCCCGACGAACTCCTGGTGGAGGTACGGGTGCCCAAGCGGGAGGGCTGGGGGTTCCACTACGAGAAGTTCCACCGGGTGGCCCAGGCCTGGGCGATCGTCGGCGTGGCCGCCCTGGTGCGGCGCGAGGCCGGGCACATCGCCGAGGCGCGGATCGGCCTGACCAACATGGGCGCGACCCCGCTGCGGGCCACGCCGGCGGAGGAGGCGCTGGCCGGTGCCGGGGACGCCGACGCGGTGGCGCGGGCCGCCGGGTCGGCGGCCGAGGGCACCCGGCCCTCGCGGGACGCGTCGGCCTCGCCCGAGTACCGGGCGCATCTGGCGCGGGTGCTGACCAAGCGGGCGGTCCTGGCCGCCGCCGGAATGGGGTGAACGCCGATCACTTCCCTGGACAGCCCCGAGCAGGTGCGCTCCCGCCTGGAGCAGACCGGCTACCTCGTCGACGACGGGCTCGCCGTCGCCTGCTTCCTGGCGCTGCGGCTGCACCGGCCGGTCTTCTGCGAGGGCGACGCGGGCGTCGGCAAGACGGCGCTCGCCTCCGCCCTCGCCGAGGTGCTCGACGCGCCCCTGATCCGGCTCCAGTGCCATGAGGGCATCGACGCCTCCCAGGCGCTGTACGACTGGGACTTCCCCCGTCAGCTGCTGCATCTGCGGGCCGCCGAGGCCGCCGGGGTCAGGGACGCCGAGCGGCTGGAGCACGAGCTGTACGACCGGCGGTTCCTGGTCGCCAGGCCACTGCTGCGGGCCCTGCAGACCCAGCCGTCGGTGCTGCTGGTCGACGAGATCGACCGGGCCGACGACGAGTTCGAGGCGTTCCTGCTGGAGGTGCTGTCGGAGTTCCAGGTGACGATTCCGGAGCTGGGCACGCTGCGGGCCGAGGTTCCGCCGGTGGTCGTCCTGACCTCCAACCGCACCCGCGAGGTGCACGACGCGCTGAAGCGCAGGTGTCTGTACCACTGGTTCGACCATCCCGGCTTCGGCCGCGAACTCGCCATCGTCCGGCGCCGGTTGCCGCAGGTGTCGGCCCGGCTCGCGGAGCAGGTGACCGCGCTGGTGCAGGCGTTGCGCGCCGAGGACCTGCTCAAGCCGCCGGGCGTGGCCGAGACCCTGGACTGGGCACGTGCCCTGGACGCCCTCGGCGCGGACGAGGTGGACGCGGAGCTGGCGGTCGCCACCCTGGGCTCGGTCCTGAAGTACCGCGAGGACACGGACCGGGCCCGCTCCCTGGACTTCGCGGCGGTCCTCGCGGGACGGGGAGCGTGATCGGCGTGACCGGGCGAGGGCAGGGACACCCCGAGGCGCACGAAGGCGGCGGCGCGGGACGCGGCACGGGCACCGGGACCGGTGGCCGTGGGCCGGGGGGTGATGCCGCGCTGCTGGGTTTCGCCCGGGCGTTGCGGGCCGCCGGGGTCGCGGCGAGCGCCGAGCGGGTGCACGCCTTCCTGCGCGCGGTGGACGCCCTGCGCCCCGAACTGCGGACGGACGTGTACTGGGCGGGCCGGGTGACGCTGTGCGGGGACCGGGACGACCTGGCACGCTACGAACGGGTGTTCGCCGCGTACTTCGGCACCGACGGGACACCGGCCCGCCCGGCCCGGACCGCTCCCCCGCCCCCGCCGCGGCTGGTGCTGCGGGAGGCGCCCGCCGGGTCTCGCACCGGCCCGCCCGGAGAGGAGCGCCAGGGGCCGCCCACCGCGACGCTCGCCGGCTCCGCCGAGGTGCTGCGCCACCGCGACGTGGCGGAGCTGGACCCCGCGGAACGCGCGCAGGTGCGCCGGCTGCTCGCCGCGTTCGCGCTGCGCGGGCAGCCGCGGCGCACCGCGCGGCGACGGCCTGCCCGGCGCGGGGACGTCGACCCGCGCCGCACCGTGCGGGAACTGCTGCGGCGGGGCGGCGAGCCCGCCCCGCCGCGGCGGCACACGCGCGCGAAGCGGCCGCGACGGGTGGTGCTGCTGGTCGACGTCAGCGGATCCATGGGGCCCTACGCCGACGCCCTGCTGCGGTTCGCGCACGCCGCCGCCCGGGGACGGCGCACGGAGGTGTTCACCATCGGCACCCGGCTGACCCGGGTGACCCGGGAGCTGTCGCACCGCGAGCCGGACCTGGCCATGGCCGCGGTCGCCGAGGCCGTGCCCGACTGGCGCGGGGGCACCCGCCTGGGCGAGCTGCTGCGGGAGTTCCTCGACCGCTGGGGCCAGCGGGGCATGGCGCGCGGTGCCGTCGTGGTGCTGCTGTCCGACGGGTGGGAGCGCGGCGACCCGCAGGTGCTCGCCGCCCAGATGCGGCGCCTGCACCGGCTCGCGCACCGGGTGGTCTGGTCCAACCCCCGCAAGGCGCGCCCCGGCTACGCGCCGCTGGCCGCGGGGATGGCGGCGGCGCTGCCCAGCGTTGACGACTTCGTCGAGGGTCACAGCCTGGCCGCCCTGGAGCGTCTGGCGGCGGTGGTGCGGGGCGCCGGCCCGGACGCGGCCGGCGGGGTGCCGGGGCCGCGGGAGAGGAGCTGAGCGTGCGGGACATTCTTCCGGTGCTGGAGCGCTGGTACGCGGCGCGGGTGCCGTTCGGCCTCGCCACCGTCGTCACGGTCAGCCGCAGCGCGCCGCGCGAGCCCGGTGCGGCGATGGCCGTGGGCCCGGACGACGAGGTGGTGGGGAGCGTGTCCGGCGGATGCGTGGAGGGGGCGGTGTTCGACCTGGCCCAGGAGGTCGCGGCCGGCGGCGCGCCGCGGGTGGCGACGTTCGGCTACAGCGACGAGGACGCCTTCGCGGTGGGGCTCACCTGCGGTGGTGAGATCTCCGTGCTGGTCAGGCGGGTGACCCAGGAGTCCGACCCGGGCTTCGGGGCGCTCGCCGCGTCCGTCGCGGCGGGCGACCCGGTGACCGTGGCGACGGTGGTCGACGGACCGGCCCCGCGCGGGGCGACGCTCACGGTGTGGCCCCGGGCGGTGGCGGGCACGCTGGGCGCGTCCGGCCTCGACGTGGCGGTGACCGCCGACGCCCGCGGCGAACTCGCCCTGGGCGCCACCGGGCTCAGGCACTACGGGGCGCACGGCGAGCGCCGCGAGGACGCCGTCACGGTGTTCCTCCAGTCCTTCGCGCCGCCGCCGCGGATGCTGGTGTTCGGCGCGATCGACTACGCGGCCGCGGTGGCCCGCATCGGCGCCTTCCTCGGCTACCGCGTCACGGTGTGCGACGCCCGCCCGGTGTTCGCCACGCCGAAACGCTTCCCCGAGGGTGTTGAGGTGGTCGTGGACTGGCCGCACCGCTATCTGCACGGTACGGACACCGACGAGCGCACGGTGATCTGTGTCCTGACCCACGACCCGAAGTTCGACGTGCCGCTGCTGGAGGAGGCGCTGCGCCGGCCCGCCGCCTACGTCGGCGCGATGGGCAGCCGCCGTACCCACCACGACCGCCTCGAACGGCTGATCGACGCCGGCCTGACGGAGGACGAACTCGCCCGGCTGCGCTCCCCGGTGGGTCTCGACCTCGGCGCCCGCACCCCGGAGGAGGTGGCCGTGTCCGTGGCGGCCGAGATCGTCGCGCTGCGCTGGGGCGGCACCGGTGCGCCCCTGACCGCGACCGCCGGAGCCATCCACGCGACCGGCTCCGCCTGAGGACGAGGAGACGTCATGGAGATGCACCACGAGTTCACCGTGCCCGTGCCGGTCGACGACGCCTGGCGGGCGTTCCTGGACATCGAGCGCGTGGCGCCGTGTCTGCCGGGGGCCTCCGTGCAGGAGTACGACGGCAGGACCGTGACCGGTTCGGTCAAGGTCAGGCTGGGGCCGATCATGGTGACGTACAAGGGGACGGCGGTCTTCGAGGAACAGGACGAGGCGGCGCACCGCATGGTCCTCCTCGCCAACGGCCGGGAGACGCGCGGGCAGGGCACGGCGCGGGCCACCGTCACGGGCACGCTTCAGGAGTGTGACGGCGGCACGGCGGTGTCGGTGCGGACCGATCTGACGGTGACCGGCCGCCCGGCGCAGTTCGGGCGCGGGGTGCTGGCGGAGGTGGGCGACCGGCTGGTGGGGCAGTTCGCCGAGTGTCTTTCGCAGCGCCTCGCACAGACGCCTCCCGGCGCCGCCGAGTCTCCTCCCCGCGCCGCCGAGGGTGCCGCAGGGAGCGCTCCGGCAGGGGTGCGCGAGGAGCCCGCGCGGCACGCACCCCGGTCCGCGGAGCCGGAGCCGGAGCCGCTCGACCTGCTGCGCACCGCCGGCGTACCGGTCGCCAAGCGTGCCGCCGCGGCGGTCTGCGTGGCCCTGGCGGTGGCGCTGCTGATCGCGGGCGTACGCCGGCTCCGGCGCCCCTGACCGGCCGGCCGCCGGAGCGGACGGTCGCCGGTCCGTGTCCGGTGCGCAGGGTGCGCGTGAGCCGCGAGCAGCCCCTCGTTGCCACTGTGCCCTGCTGTTTCGACGTGTTTCGGCTTTCGGCCGGGTTTTGCGGATTCGGTGGTGTGAGGTGGTGCGGGAAGGGTACGCGCGCCATCAACGGATGAGGCATGCATGGCCTCCGCAGCACATGTGCCGCACATCCCAGTGGGAAGGAGGTCCGTGACAGCGCACACTCGCAGCGCCCGGGCCGCCGCCACGCACACAGCGGCCCGGATCTCGCCGAGAAGTCGGAAACGAGAAAGGGAAGAGTGACCCCGGGGCAGCCCCTGAGTTCAGGGGCTGCCCTCCTGCGTGGTCACGACGCCGCGCGGTCCCGGGGCCTCACGCGGTCCGGCGCGGCAGCCGGTGCAGTTCCACGTCGGTCAGACGCCCGCGGGTGACGGTCGCGGTCATGTAGGTGCAGTAGGGCTGGCGCCGGCGGTCGGTCGGCGAGCCCGGGTTGAGCAGGCGCAGGCCGGAGGGCGCGGTGGTGTCCCAGGGGATGTGGCTGTGGCCGAAGACCAGGACGTCGAGGTCGGGGAAGCGGGCGGCGCAGCGGGCCTCACGGCCCTGCGCCGGTCCGGTCTCGTGGACGGCGCCGAGGCGCAGCCCGTCCAGGTCGGCCTCGGCCACCTCGGGCAGCCGGGCGCGCAGTTCGGGACCGTCGTTGTTGCCGTACACGCCGATCAGGCGGCGGCTGCGGCTCTCCAGCAGGTCCAGCGTGGCGCTGTCGACCCAGTCCCCGGCGTGCAGGACGACGTCGGCGTGCGGGAGTTCGGCGAGCAGTCGCGCGGGCAGTTCCTTGGCGCGCTTGGGCAGATGGGTGTCGGACATCAGCAGCAGACGCACGGGGTGAGCGTACTGCGGGGCGCTGTCGCGGGGGCGCGGCACACATCCGGCGCGGTACAAATCTTCAGTCAAGACTGTTCAGTCCAGACTGGACAGTTCGGTTCGAGCGGTCCTACGGTGCTGTCATGGATCACCAGGCCGGCGAGGTACCGCCGGGCACCTCCGTCTCCGCCGCGCGGGCCGCCCGCGACCTGCGCGTGGTGTTCAGCCGGTTGCGGCGCCGGATCCGCGAGGTCGCGCGGGACGAGGACCTGACCCCGCCCCAGGTGTCGGCGCTCACCCTGGTCGGCAAGCACGGCGCCGCCACGGCCAGCGCCCTGGCCGCCGCCGAGGGGGTCCGCCCGCAGTCCATGGCCGCCACGCTCGCCGCCCTGGAGCGGCACGGGCTCATTCTGCGCAGCCCCGACCCCGAGGACGGGCGGCGCCAGCTCGTCACCCTGACCGAGGGGGGCCGTGAGCGCATCGCGGGCGACCGGCAGACCCGCGAGGAGTGGCTGACCCGGGCCCTGCAGGACCGTTACACCGAGGCCGAGCGGGACACGCTCCTCGAGGCGCTCGCCCTGCTGGAGCGGCTGATCCAGCCCTGACAAGCACCCCATCACCCCGAACAGCTCACCCCCGAAAGGCCTGCCCCCCATGGCACTCACCGCACTCGACCCGCGCACCGCACTCGTCGTGATCGACCTCCAGGCCGGCATCGTCGCCGCGCCGACCGTCCCGCACTCCGGCACCGAGGTGGTCTCCCGCGCGGTCGCGCTCGCCGACGCGTTCCGCGCCAGGAACCTGCCCGTCGTGCTGGTCCGGGTCTCCTTCGCCGACGACTTCGCCGACGTCCCGCCCGGCCGCACCGAGGCGGTGCGGCCGGGCGGCGGCGCGCGTCCCGAGGGCTGGGACGTGATCGTTCCCGAACTGGCGGGGCACCCCGGCGACATCACCGTCACCAAGCACAACTGGGGCGCCTTCCACGGCACCGACCTCGACGTGCAGCTGCGCCGCCGCGGTGTGACGCAGATCGTGCTGGCCGGCGTCGCCACCAGCATCGGCGTGGAGTCCACCGCCCGCGCCGCCCACGAGCACGGCTACCACGTCACCCTGGCCACCGACGCCATGAGCGACATGGACGCCGAGGCCCACCGGGGCAGCGTGGAGCGGATCTTCCCGCGCCTGGGCGAGACCGGCACCACCGCCGAGGTCCTCGAACTGCTGGCCAAGACGCACGGCTGACGCGGCGCAGGGGCGCGCCCCGCGCCGCGCCCCTCCCCGACCGCCTCCCCGGGCCCCGGCGCCCCGGCACCCGCCTCGGGCCCGGGGCTCAGTCCTCACCCCGCACGATGTTCGACTCGACGCTGTTCGACTCGGCCCCCGTGCGGTCCTTCCGGGGGCCGCCGCGCTCCTCGCGCGCGGGAATACAGGTGCGCACGCCCTCCTCCCGCCTACGGCGGGCCTGCGCCCACCCCGTCTCGGGGTGCCGGACAAGGTGTTTCCCACTGGTGCGCGCGGTCACGACGCCTCATCTTCCTTCCGCGTCGGGTGCTGTGGAGCGGTTCCCTCCGGGACATCGCACTCCAGGCGGCCGGGTCCCCCGGATGCGGCCCCGACAAACCCCGACCGGCACCCGCCCCCAGGTCACCTGCCGTCGCAGCCCCCGACGCACGCCGGGCCGACGAGGGCGTGGCGCGGGCCCGGTCGCGAGGCAGGGCGGTAGCCTCGCCGCCGATGACCGACATGTCCGAAGCATCCGCATCCGCCACCGAGCGGCCCGCCGCCCGCGTCCGCCCGTTCGGCCGGAAACTGCTGGAGTGGGCCTCGACGACCGATCACAAGGTGATCGGCAGGCTCTACATGGTCACCGCGTTCTGCTTCTTCCTGCTGGCCGGTCTGCTGGCGATGGGGATGCGCGCCGAGCTCGCGCGGCCGGGCCTCCAGTTCATGAACGAGCAGACCTACAACGAGCTCTTCACGATCCACGGCACGATCATGATGCTGCTCTTCGCCACGCCCATGTTCGCGGGCTTCACCAACGCGGTGATGCCGCTGCAGATCGGCGCCCCCGACGTGGCCTTCCCCCGCCTGAACGCCCTGTCGTACTGGATGTACCTCTTCGGCGGGCTCATGGTCGTGTCGGGCTTCCTCGTGCCCGGCGGCTCGGCGGCCTTCGGCTGGTTCGCCTACGCGCCGCTCAACAGCGCGTACTACTCCCCCGGCGCGGGCGGCGACCTGTGGGTGATGGGGCTGGTGGTGACGGGTGTGTCGACGACGCTCGGCGCGGTCAACTTCATCACCACGATCATCACCCTGCGCGCACCCGGGATGACGATGTTCCGGATGCCGATCTTCACCTGGAACGTGCTGTTCACCTCGGTCCTGGTGCTGCCCGCCTTCCCGGTGCTGACCGCCGCGCTGCTCGCCCTGGAGGCGGACCGGAAGTTCGGGGCGCACGTCTTCGACGCGACCAACGGCGGGGCGCTGCTGTGGCAGCACCTGTTCTGGTTCTTCGGCCACCCGGAGGTCTACATCGTCGCGCTGCCGTTCTTCGGGATCGTCAGTGAGATCATCCCGGTCTTCTCCCGCAAGCCGCAGTTCGGGTACCTGCCGATGATCGGGGCGACCATCGCGATCACCATGCTGTCCGCGGTGGTGTGGGCGCACCACATGTTCGCCACCGGCGCGGTGCTGCTGCCGTTCTTCTCGATCATGTCGTTCCTGATCGCGGTGCCCACCGGGATCAAGTTCTTCGCCTGGATCGGGACGATGCGGGGCGGCTCGCTGTCGTTCGAGACGCCGATGCTGTGGTCGTTCGGCTTCATGGTGTCGTTCCTGCTGGGCGGGCTCAGCGGGGTGCTGATCGCCTCGCCGCCGCTGGACTTCCACGTGACCGACTCGTACTTCATCGTGGCGCACCTGCACTACGTGCTGTTCGGCACCGTGGTGTTCGCGATGTTCGCCGGCTTCTACTTCTGGTGGCCCAAACTGACCGGGAAGATGCTGGACGAACGCCTCGGCAAAATCCATTTCTGGCTGCTGTTCCCCGGCTTCCAGCTGACCTTCCTGGTGCAGCACTGGCTCGGCGCGGAGGGGATGCCCCGCCGGTACGCCGACTACCTGCCCGCCGACGGCTTCACCCTCCTGAACACCCTCTCCTCGGCGGGGGCGTTCCTGCTCGGCGCGTCCACCCTGCCCTTCCTCTACAACGTCTGGCACACCTCGCGGTACGGACGGAGGGTCACCGTGAACGACCCCTGGGGGTACGGGCGCGCCCTGGAGTGGGCGACCTCCTGCCCGCCGCCGCGGCACAACTTCGACGCGTTGCCCCGGATCCGCTCGGAGGCCCCCGCCTTCGACCTGCACCACCCCGACATCGTGCAGCGGGCGGAACTGGAGGGACACCGATGAAGGTGGAGTCCCTGCTCTTCGGCGGCGTCGCGCTCTTCTTCGGTGGCAGCGCCGCCCTGTACGGCGTCTGGTCGGGCGAGCCGGCCGGCACCGCGGCACTGGTCATCGCGTGCGGGATGGCGGCGCTGGTCTCCTTCTTCTGCCTGATCCAGTACCGGCGCAAGGGGGTACGCCCGCAGGACCGCCGTGAGGCCGAGGTCGCCGACGCCACCGGGCCGCTGGAGTTCTTCCCGCCCGAGAGCACCTGGCCGATCACCACCGCGCTGGGCTTCTCGGTCAGCGCGCTGGGCGTGGTCTACGGGCTGTGGCTGTTCCTCATCGGTCTCGGGGTGCTCGCGCGGGGGGTTGCGGGGATGGCTTTCCAGTACGTGCACCGGGGCGAGTGACGACCGGCCCGGCCGGGGCCCCGGGGCGGCGGGACTCGACGGGGCGGTGGCCGCTCTCGTAGCCCCCGGTGACGGACTGGCGCACCTCGCCGGTCTCCTCGCCCTGTGCGAGGGTCTCCCGCTCCTTGGCCAGCAGGGCGTGGCACAGGGCCCGGGTGACCAGGAAGGCGACGACGGGGGCCAGCACGAACGCGATCCGCAGCACCCAGGTGATCGTGTTCACGGAGACCCGGAAGGCGGCGGCGATGACGTCGTTGCCGCCCTCCAGCAGCAGCACGCCGTAGAAGACGATCCCGGCGACGCCGAGGCCGGTGCGCACGGGACGCTCCCGCGGCCGGTCGCACAGGTGGTGTTCCTCGCGCCACTCCCCCGTCAGCCGCTGCTCGGCGAACGGATACGCGTACAGGACGGCGAACAGCAGTGCCGGCAGGACGACCGCCGGCAGGAGGGCGTTCCACATGATCGTGTGCCCGGCCACGTTCGTCTCCCAGGCCGGCATCAGCCGCAGCGAGCCCTCCAGGAACCCGACGTACCAGTCCGGCTGGGAGCCCGTGGACGCCTGGTCCGGCCGGTAGGGGCCGTACGTCCACACCGGGTTGATCTGGGCGATCCCGGCGAGCAGGACCAGCACGCCGAAGACGGTGAACTGAAGACCCAGCGAGGAGGCGGTGAACTGGGGGTAGAGCGGCTTGCCCCGTACGTTGCGGTTGCCGCGGCCCGGGCCCCGCCAGTGGGTGTGCTTGAGGTAGAAGACGAGGATCAGGTGCACGACGACCAGCGCGATCAGGGCACCGGGCAGCAGCAGGATGTGCAGGCTGTACAGCCGGGGGATGATCACCTGCCCGGGGTACTGGCCGCCGAACACGAAGAAGCTGACGTAGGTGCCGATCACCGGCAGGGACAGCATGATCGCCTGGGCGATGCGCAGCCCGGTGCCGGAGAGCAGGTCGTCGGGCAGGGAGTAGCCCGCGAAGCCCTCGGCGACGGCGAGGGCGAACAGCGTCACCCCGATGACCCAGTTGATCTCCCTGGGCCTGCGGAAGGCGCCGGTGAAGAAGATCCTCAGCAGGTGCGCGCCGATCGCGGCGACGAAGACGAGCGCCGCCCAGTGGTGGGCCTGGCGCAGCAGCAGCCCGCCGCGGATGTCGAAGCTGATGCGCAGGGTGGAGTCGAACGCCTCCGACATGAGCACCCCGCGCAGCGGCGCGTACGAGCCCGTGTAGGCGATCTCGCTCATCCCCGGCTGGAAGAACAGGGTCAGCCACACACCGGTCAGGACCAGCACGAGCAGGCTGTACAGGGCGAGTTCGCCGAGCAGGAACGACCAGTGCTCGGGGAACGCCTTGCGCATCAGGCCGCCGCCCTCGGACACCGGGAGCCGGGCGTCCAGGTAGCCGGTGAGCCGCTCACCGGCCCCGGCGCCGCGCGCCGTGCGCCCGCGCCGTGCGGGGCTCATGTCCGCCCCGCTCCGCCGCCCTCGTCCCGGCCGCCCTCGCCCGGCTCCGGCGCCGAACGCGCGGCCCTCTCCACGTCGGCCTCGATCTCGGTGCGCGGCTTGCCCTCGTCGCTCGCGTACTCGCCCAGGGCGCCCTGGAGATCACGGGCCAGGTCGCGCCAGGCCCGCCACGCCGTCTCGTACGTCTCGCTCTGCGTTCCGGTCCACTGCGCCTGCGCGGGCGGTCCGTAGTTCAGCCGCAGCTGCTCGACCCGGGCGTGTGCCTCGTCGGCCGCCCGCTGCTTGGCCACGAGCTCTTCGAAGGTGTGTGACACAGCCCGGACCCTAAGCACGACCGGCACGCGCGGCGGGCCCGACCTGCCGGGCGGGGACGCGGCGCACCCGTGTGGCGGGTCGGGGCCCGCGGGCGGTCTCACAGCACCAGTTCGCTCCACACCTGCTTGCCGCCGCCGGCCGGCACGGCGCCCCAGGCCGCCGACACGGCCTCGACGAGGAGGATGCCGCGGCCGCCGGTGGCCTGCCAGCCGATGCTGGTCGGCTTGACCGGGGTGCGGGGAGAGGCGTCGGCGACGGCCACGCGCAGCCGCCGGTCGACGAGGGTGAGGTCCAGGCGGACCTGGCCGTCGGTGTGCACGAGGGCGTTGGTGACCAGTTCGGACACGACGAGCAGCACGGCGTCGGTGTCCTCCGTGACACCCCAGGAGCGCAGGGTGCGCCGGGTGAAGCGGCGGGCGTGCCGGACGGCTTCGGGCACCCGCCACACCGACCAGCTCTCCCTGAGCGGGCGTACGGCCATGCCGTCGTAGCGCATCAGCAGCAGCGCGATGTCGTCGTCGCGGCCCGCGCCGGTCAGCAGGAGGTCGGCGACCGGGCCGAGACGGGAGGGGTCGGCGGCGGCCAGGCCGTGGGCGAGCCGCGCCAGGCCCTCGTCGATGTCGGTGTCCGCGGACTCGACCAGGCCGTCGGTCGTCAGGGCGAGCACCGTGCCGGGTTGCAGGCGCAGCGGCGTCATCGGGAAGTCGGCCTGCGCCAGTACGCCGAGCGGGGGCCCGCCCTCGCCCTCCGCGATCTCGGTACGGCCGTCGGGGTGGCGCAGCACGGGCGGAGGGTGCCCGGCGCGTACGCACCAGGCGGAGCCCTGCTCCATGTCGACCTCGACGTAGGCGCAGGTGGCGAACAGGTCGGTCTCCATCTCCAGCAGGAGGCGGTTGGCGTGCGAGACGACCACGTCCGGCGGGTGGCCCTCGGCGGCGTAGGCGCGCAGGGCGGTGCGCATCTGGCCCATCAGGGTGGCGGCGCCCGCGTTGTGGCCCTGCACGTCGCCGATGACGAGGGCCACGTGGTGGTCGGGCAGCGGAATCACGTCGTACCAGTCGCCGCCGACCTCCAGTCCGGCCGTGGCCGGCAGATAGCGGGCCACGGCCTCGGCACCGGGCAGCTCCGGCAGGCGGCGGGGCAGCAGGGTGCGCTGGAGCATGCCGACGAGTTCGTGCTCGGCGTCGAAGGCGCGGGCACGCAGCAGGGCCTGCCCGGCCAGGCCGGCCGAGGCGGTGAGCAGGGCGCGCTCGTCGGGGCCGAAGTCGTGCGGGCGGTCCCAGCCGATCAGGCAGGCGCCCGCCATGCGGCCGGCCGCGGGCAGCGGCAGGACCGCGAGGCCGCCCGGGCCGACGTCGGCGAGGGCCGGTTCGAGGGCGGTCCCGGCGGGCCAGATCTGGGGGCGGCCCTCGCGCAGCGCGGCAGCCAGGGTGGGCATGGTCCGCACCGGCGCGTCCGGCCACTCGGTGCGCCATTGGAGGCGCCACAGCTCGGGCCAGGCCTGAGGTGCGGGCGGGTCGAGGACGGTGACGACCAACCGGTCGTTCTCCAGCTCGGCCAGGGCGATCCGGTCGGCCCCCAGGGGTGTGCGCAGCGCGGCCACCACCGCCCGGCCGACGTCCCGGACGGTGCCGGCGGTCGCCAGGGCGGCGGCGAGCCGCTGGACGCGGGCGACGTCGGTGACGCCGGGGCGCGGCGCGGAGGCGTCGGCGACGGTGCCGACCAGGCGGGCCGGGTGGCCCTCGCCGCCGGGCAGCAGCCGTCCGCGCAGCCGCAGCCACCTGGGCGGGCCTCCCGGTCGCAGGGCGCGGAATTCCAGTTCGCGCTCGCCGATGGACATGTGGTCGGCCTCGACCACGGACATCAGGGACGGCAGGTCCTCCGGCTCGGTCCGTGCGAGCAGCGTCTCCACCTTGCCGTCGAAGCCGGACCGGACGATGCCGAACAGGTCCAGGATGTGCTCGCCGACCTCCACTCTCCCGCTGTCCATGGCGAGGCTGAACGCGTCCGGCGGCAGTTCCCCGCCCTGGGCGGCCTCCGCGGCGGCGGGGCACGCGACGGCCTCGGCGATCAGTGCGAGGGTGTCGCGGTCCTCGCTGCCGAAGCCGGCCGGTTGGCCGGTGACGGCGAGCAGCGCGCCGCCGTCCGGCCCGCGCAGGGGCAGCGCGGCCAGGAAGAAGGCGTCCTGGGCCGGCATCCGCCGGAAGTCGGCGGAGCCGGCGAGTTCCTCGGGTTCCGGCCACACGGCCTGCCCGGTGCGGCAGGCGTCGGCCACCGGGGAGCGGCCGGCCAGGCGGTAGCTGTCCCGCAGCCCGTACAGGGTCCGGGGCACGCCGGCCGACTCGGACAGGCACAGGGCCTCGCCCGTGGCGGCGCGGACGTAGACGCCGGCGAACGCGGCCCCGGTGAAGACCAGGGCCTGCTCCAGCACGCGGCGCAGCCGGTCGGGGGAGGCCGGTGCGGAGATGAGCGTCCTGAGAGCGAGTTCGGCGCGCGGGGTTCCCGTTCTTCGTGCTGTAGCGCCCTCACTGACCACGTTGGTCATTACAGCGCGTATCGGCCGGTTACGCAGCCCCTGGGACAGTTCCGGGATTTCTGTTCCGGAAGTTCTGGGGGGACGATCGGTCCGGCCCTTCACGGGGAGGGCCGGACCGATCCGCTGACCGGCCGGTGCCGCCGGCCGGCAGGCCGGTCGGTGGCGTGGGGGGGGGAGCCGGTCAGCGACCCGGGCGAGCGGCTCAGGGGACAGCCGCTCGGCGGGCCGTTCAGTGGCCGTTCGGTGGGCCGTTCAGTGGGTCCGGGTGCGCCCGGCGCCGTACGACGCGCCGGGGTTGTGGGTGCCGGCGCCGGAGTGGTCGTCGCCGCCGGACCGCTGACCGTCGGCGGCACCCGCGTCGGCCGCGGCACCGTCGCCGTCGCTCGCGCCGAGCGTCGCGCCCGTCGCCCTGAGGGCGGTGGTGACCGGCTGGAAGAAGGTCTCGCCGCCCCGGGTGCAGTCGCCGCTGCCGCCCGAGGTGAGGCCGACCGCGCCGCCGTCCTGGGTGAACAGGGGGCCGCCGCTGTCGCCTGGCTCGGCGCAGACGTCGGTCTGGATGAGGCCGGTGACGGTGTCGACACCGCCGGTCTCGCTCTGGAAGTTGACGGTGGCGTCGAGGCCGGTGACCGTGCCGTTGTGCAGTCCGGTGGTGCTGCCCATGCGGAACACCGTCGCGCCGACGGTGGCCTCGGCCGCCCCGGTGATCTCGACGCTCTGCCCGTTGCCGACGTCGACCGTGCTCGGCGCCCGCGTGTTCGGATCGTCGTACGTGACCAGGGCGAGGTCGCTGCCGGGGAAGGTGGCCTGGTCCACCGTGGCCACCGGTGCGCCGTTCTGGGAGTCGGACCACTGCCCGGCCGCGACGCCGCAGTGCCCGGCGGTCAGGAAGGCGGGGCTGCCGTCGCCCGCGGTGACGTTGAAGCCGAGGGAGCAGCGGACGGTGCCGCCCTGCGTGCGGGCGAAGAGGGCGTCGCCGCCGGCGGCGAAGGTCCTGAAGGTGCCGGCGGACTTCTTCAGCGTCGCCATGCCGGAGCCGAGGACGCGGACGGTGGACTGGAGCCTGTCCCAGTCGGCGCCGGTGACCGTGCTGTCGGCGGTGACGACGACCTTGTTGGTGCGGGGGTCGACCGCCCAGGAGGTGCCGGGGATGGAGGCGTCGGCCTTCAGGGTCCGCGCCGCGGACTGCAGGGCGGCGGTGCTGTTGCCGACCTTGCGGACGGTCGCGCCCGCCTTCCTCGCCCGGAGGACGGCGTCGGCGTCGCCGCCCGCCACGTTGACGACGAGCCGCCGTTCGGCGCTGTCGTAGTAGGAGCCGGCGAAGGAGTCGTCGAGCGTCGTGGCGAGCCGTACGGAAAGGCCGGAGGCGTCCGCGGCCGCGAGGGTCCTGGGAGTGGCGTCGTCCGCCGCGCCGTCCTGGGAGGCGTTGGCGTTCGGAAGCAGCATCGCCGCCGCGCCGAGCGCCACCGCGCCGCCCGCTGCTATCGCGGCCCTGCGCTTCGGAATTCGCTTGTGACTCAAACTTCTCGACCTCCTGGGGACGGGGCCCGTGCCGCCGTCCGTGGCGGTTGGGGGACGCCTGGACGGCTGTTGGTACGCAGGAGGCGGGCGCCGCGTTCAATCCCGTTCGCCAACTGCCCGCGGGTCATGCGGAATCCGTCAACTCACCGGCCCGGCGCGATCCGTTGACACACCTCGTGATCGCACGGCGACGGTCGGTCGCGAACAGGAAGCGGAATCCGGGCTTCAGCGAATCTGCACATCGAATGCCCAGTGAGGTCACCGCGGTCGGAGGATCCGAACAACCGCGCGCCCCCCACGAGGCGTTCGGCGTCCGGCTCCGGATACACCGGCGCATGGGCAAGGGAGGCCCTGTACCGATGCGGTGCGGTGCGTGAAGAAGTCGCCGCCATGCCGTTGCCGGGCCTGCACGGTTGTCCGGCCCTACCGACAACTCCCCTGGTGGGATGCCTGGTTGAGTGGAAGCGGCGGGCCGCGCCGCGCTTACCGGGACTCTTGCAGAAGGCCCCGGCGTTCACGCCGGGGATGAATGCGTCTCAAGACTGCTCTGACGTGCACCTTGGAGCGGGTGTTTTTGCTGCTTGATGTATTGGCGGATGATCGCCAACGGTGCTCCGCCGCCTGATGCGGAGAAGTACGAGGGCGACCACAGGTGCCCGTGCATGATGGCGCGGTTGATCTGGCCGGCGAACTCTCCCCCAGCCTTCGGCCGGGAGGTACCCCCTGCCGTATCCGGCGGGCGGAAACGCCCTTGAGGCTGTTGACCAGCTTGGAGACGGTGACCTTGGGCGGGTAGTGCACCAGGAGGTGGATGTGATCGCGTTCGCCGTTGAACTCCTTCAGCTCCGCCTCGAAGTCCTCGCACACCTTGCGCATGATCTCTTCGCAGCGCGTCAGCATCTCGTCGTTGAAGACGCCGCGCCGGTACTTGGTCACAAAGACCAAGTGCACATGCATCGCCGAGACAACGTGCCTGCCACGCCTGTAGTCGTTCTCCTGATCCACGAGACCAATCGAAGTAGGGTCGTGGTCATGCAGCTCCGCTACAACTACCGGGCCTACCCGGACGCCTCCCAGCGCCGTGCGCTGGCGCGTGCGTTCGGGTGCGCCCGCGTCGTGTGGAACGACTGCCTGCGCGACCGGAAGGAAGCGCACGCGGCAGGACTGCCGTACCCGAAGTCGGCAGATCTGTCCCGACTGCGCATCACCCAGGCCAAGCGCACCGAAGAACGCGCCTGGCTCGCCGACGTGTCGGCGGTCGTCCTGCAACAGTCCCTGCGGGACCTGGACACCGCCTACCAGAACTTCTTCGACTCGATCAAGGGCAAGCGACAGGGCCACAAGGTCGGCCCGCCCCGGTACAAGTCGAAGAAGGACACCCGGCAGTCGATCCGCCTCAACACCAACGCCTTCTCCCTGAAGGAAGACGGCACGGTGTACGTGGCCAAGGTCGGCCATCTCAAGGCCAGGTGGTCCCGTCGGCTTCCGGCGGCGCCCACGTCCCTGACTGTCACCAAGGACAGCTGTGGCCGGTACTTCCTCAGCTTCGTCGTGGACACCGAGCCGGACATCCTCCCCGAGTTGGAGACGGAGTCCGGTATCGACCTGGGCCTGTCCGCCTTCGCCGTCCTGTCCGACGGCAGCAAGATCGACAGCCCCCGCTTCCTGCGCCGGGCCGAGAAGAAGCTCAAGCGCCTTCAGCGGGAGCTGTCCCGCAAGGTGAAGGGATCGAAGAACCGGGCCAAGGCCCGTATCAAGGTCGCTCGCCAGCACGCCAGGGTGGCGGACCGGCGCCGGGACTGGCACCACAAGGCTTCCACACAGATCATTCGCGACAATCAAGCGGTGTACGTGGAAGACCTCGCGGTGTCCGGCCTCGGGCGCACCCGACTCGCCAAGTCCGTGCACGACGCGGGATGGTCCGCGTTCGTCGGCATGCTGGAGTACAAGGCGGTCAAGCACGGCCGCACCTTCGCCAAGGTGAACCGGACCTTCCCGTCCTCTCAGATCTGCTCGGCCTGCGGATTCAGGGACGGACCCAAGCCCCTGCACGTCCGGGAGTGGACGTGCGGCCAGTGTGCCACCGTGCACGACCGTGACCACAACGCAGCACGCAACGTCCTCTTCGAAGGACGCCGAATCGTCGCC
>NZ_JBQRUW010000057.1:0-18084 GCF_052663305.1 Streptomyces cyslabdanicus | reverse complement strand
CCCGGCGGGCGAGACCGACCACCCCGGTCAGCCGCTCCACCGCCTCCGGTACCTCCCAGTCGTCGCGCCGCAGCGCGGCGAGCGTCGTCGCCGGGGCGACCAGCAGGTCCGGGGCGCCGGTCTCCAGCGCCCGCACCAGGACCGCCCAGCCCGCCTCCCACCGCTCCCGCTCCGGCCGTGCCCCGACGGCGGCCACCACCGCCTCCAGCGCCGCCTGGCGCAGATCGCCCCGCACCGGCAGCTCGGCGGAGGGCGGATCGGCCAGCAGCGACTCCGGGTCCGGCAGCTCCATCCGGTCGAGGTGGGCGAGGAGTTCGAGCCCCGGTCCGTCGCCCACCGCGCCCCGCACCAGCAGTGCCAGCACTTCCCGGGAGACGCAGGCCGCCGTGCCGAAGGCGAGCAGGGTCAAGGCGGTCTCCCAGCTCCGGGGCGAGGGCCAGGCACCACCGCGCCGTGTCTCGGTGCTCGGCAGGCGGTGGATCAGCGTCGGCCGGGCTTCCAGGAAGCCGCAGACCGCACGCCGGGCGAAGGTCACCGCCTCCGGCAACCGCTCCGGTACCAGCCGGGGCAGCTCCGCCCGGGGCCAGACCCCGCCCAGCCCGCGCACCACCACCTCCCGGTCGTGCACCCAGTGCAGATGCACGAACCGGTTGGCCAGCGGCGGACTCAGCTCCCATCCGTCCGCGGCCGACGCGCGCGGATTCGCGGCGGCCACGATCCGTACGCCAGGCGGGAGTTGCAGCGTACCGACCCTCCGCTCCAGGACGACCCGGAGCAGTGCGGCCTGGACGGCCGGGGTGGCGGTGGAGAGTTCGTCGAGGAAGAGCAACCCCCGTCCGGCCCGTACGAGTTCGACGGCCCACCGCGGCGGCGCCATCGGCACCCCTCGCACTGCCGGATCGTCGCCCACGATGGGCAGCCCGGAGAAGTCGGACGGCTCGTGGACGCTGGCGATCACGGTAGTCAGCGGCAGGTCGAGAGAGGCGGCGAGTTGTGTCAGGGCCGCGGTCTTGCCGATGCCCGGCTCGCCCCAGAGCAGTACGGGCAGGTCGGCCGCGACGGCCAGGGTGAGCGCTTCGAGCTGCTCGTCGGGACGCGGCTCGGTGGTGGTCGACCGTAGCAGGGCCAAAAGGCCGTCGGCGACGGTGAGTTGGGCGACGGTTCCGCAAGCGCCGGAGTCGGCGGGGGCGGGCGCGGTTGTGGGCGGGATCGTGCTGGACGGCATGGGCATCACCTGGGGCGGAATGAGGGAACGGGACGGCCCGAACCCGGAGATGTCTTGGTGTCGTGGGGCGTGCGCGAGCAACGCGCAGTGCGGGAGGGGACTTCGCCGGTACATGTGGGCCGGTGCGGCCGGTGCGGCCGGTGCGGCCGGTGCGGCCGGTCAGCGGGTCAGGCCGGTGCGGGGCCGGGCCCGGCTGCTCCGCTTGCGGCGCATGGCGGGAGGTGAGCGACGGTCGAGCCGAGGACGATGGCCTGCCTCCGCGTGTGCCGCGGCCGAGCCGTTCTCCTCCCCCCATGCACCGGCACCGGGGTGCGGGGTGAGGAGCCCCGAGCGGAAGAGCCCGTGGTCGACGCGGCGGGCCGCGGCCGACTCCAGTTCCGCCCGGAGCGGCCCGTCACGCAGGACCGCGGCGGGACCGAGCAGTCCCTCGACCACGGCCAGTGCTCCGGCGACGTCACCGTGGCCGAGCCGTTCCCGGACCGCCGGCAGTGCCTCCGGGCTGCGGTGCACCGCGTCGATCGCCCGCAGGCACGGCAGCGCCGGCCCGCCGAGCGCCACCAGCAGCTCCTCACGGCGCAGTTGGTCCGGGTCGTGATCGACCGCCGTCAGCACCCCGTCCCGCAGCGCGATCCGGTGGACCTCGCCGCGGCATTCCACCCGGTGCGGATCACCGGGCTCGTGGACGGGGCCGGCCACGGGTGCCGAACCGGACGGCGCGAGTGCCGCGGCGACCAGCGGGTGCAGTCCTTCGGCCGAGACCAGCCCGGCGCGCAGCAACTCGAGATCAGGAAGGACCCGGGCCGCGGCCTCCGGCAGCATCGGAAGCGCCGCGACCTCCTGCGGCGGCAGCGCCTCCCGCAGTGGTCGGAACGTCGGGGCATGGCTGTCGTCGGGGGCGACGAGTTCGAGCACGGCCCGGTTCCGCGCACCGAGCCGCACGGTGAAGGCCCCGCGAGGGCGCCCTTCGGCCCGCAGCAGCAACTCCGCCTCGGCAGCCCAACCAGCCGCCGCCCAACGGGAATCGTGGGGGGTGGGCAGGTCGGGCGGCGCCGTGGAGGATGTGCCGTCCGCACCGCACCGCCGGGCCAGTTCCCCGCTCCGCCCTGAGTCCCAGAGATGCCGGTGCAGGTCGAGCCGGAAACGCCGGTCGGGATGCGGGTGCGGGTGCGCGAGGTGCTGTCCGGAGCCTTCGTTTTTGGGCCCTTCCCACAGGGCCAGGGACATCCACTGTCCGGCGTCTGCCCGGGCCGGTGGTGTCCGCACCACCAGTCGCAGCGGCACGGGGCCCGAACTCCGGTAACGGGCCAGGGAGACGGTGACACCGGGCCGCAGGCGCCCGCCGGGGGCGATCCGGGGCATGTGCCAGCGGAGCAGGTCAGGCGCCAGCCGACGCAGATCCGCGCGGAGACGGGTGACGAGATCGGTGCCGTGGCGGTCGCGC
The DNA here is from genome assembly GCF_052663305.1 of Streptomyces cyslabdanicus. Taxonomy (NCBI): domain Bacteria; kingdom Bacillati; phylum Actinomycetota; class Actinomycetes; order Kitasatosporales; family Streptomycetaceae; genus Streptomyces; species Streptomyces cyslabdanicus. The sequence goes on along the minus strand of NZ_JBQRUW010000057.1, from coordinate 15,418 downwards.
ACGGCGCGCAGATCGAGATCGACGTCGACTCGGGCGGCGGCGCAGGCCCCCGCCCAGTCACCGACCGTACGTCGAGCGGTCGCGGTCTCGATCATGGACGGTGGCACGGCGTACTCACGCACGCGCTGCCACATCAACAGGCGGGTCGGAATGTCGTTCGCGAGGTGATGTGCCATCAGCACTCACCTTGCGCGGACGATTCCCCCCATCCGTACGAGGAGAGGTTCATCACCCGAGCATCATAGGCCACGGTTCCTCCAGGTGTGGCCAGGGTTTTTCGTTGGGATCAGCCCGCGAACCCGGAGTGAGCAGAAGGAGAGGCCTGGGTGCAGTGGAGGGGAAAACGTTGCCCGCCGCGGCACTAGAGATCGAGGACGACTTCGGCGGTCGGTTCGCTGCAGCAGACCAGGACGGCGCCGGCTTCGGGGAGTTCGAGAGGCGGGGTGGTGTAGGCGATGTCGCCCGCCACGAGGTGGGTGACGCAGGTGTGGCAGACGCCGGTGCGGCAGGACCAGCGGGTGGGGATGTCGCAGGCCTCGGCGAGGTCGAGCAGTGAGGCGTGGGCCGGTGACCAGGGGGTGCTGATGCCGCTGCGGGCGAAGGTGACGAGGGGGCCGTCGCCCGTGGGACCGGGCGGCTGGTGCGGCCGGACGGCGGCGGTGGGCGTGACGCCGGGGTTGACGGCGGGAAGGGCGCTGAACTGTTCCGTGTGGATCCGCTCGGCCCGCAGACCGTGAGCGCGCAGGTAGCCGCCGACGTCGTTCATGAAGGCGGTCGGTCCGCAGAGGTAGGCGTCGGCGTCGGTGGGGATGCCCAGGGCGGTGAACGCCGGGGCGGTCGGGCGGCCCCGGCTGATGTGGCGCGCGCCCGGGGGCGGGGCTTCGGAGGTGTAGTAGATGTGCTCGTGGGCGTCGGGGAGTTGTGTCAGGAGGGCGTGGGCCTCGTCCGCGAAGGCATGGTGGGCGCGGTCGTGTGCGGTGTGGATCCACCAGACAGGGCGCGGGTCTCGTGCGGCGGCGAGCCGGTGGAGCATGGCGAGCACGGGCGTGGCGCCGATCCCCGCGGAGACGAGGGCGACCGGGCGGGTGCCCGCTTCGAGTACGAACGTGCCTCGCGGGCTTGCGATGTCCACGAGGTCCCCGGGGTGGAGCGCGGCGTGGATGTAGCCGCTGACCTTCCCGTGGGACTCGCGCTTGACGCTGATGCGGTAGGTGCGGACGGTGGGTACGGCGGACAGGGAGTAACTGCGCACCGTGGGGACGGTGTCGTCGACGGCGAGCCGGAGGGAGAGGTACTGGCCGGGGCGGGCCTCGGGCAGGGGCGTGCCGTCGGCGCTGTCGAGGTAGACCGACGAGACGTCGGGGGTCTCGGGGACGATGCGGGCGACGCGCATGGTCCTGAAGCCCGGCCACCCCGGCTCCTGCCCGGACTGCCGGGCGCTCGCCCGTTCACCCGGCCAGCCGGGTTCCTGCCGAGGCTGCCGGGCGGCGGCGAGTTCGCGGAAGGACTGCTGCCATCCGGGGCTGAGGGCGGGGATGTTCAGCGCTTTGCGCAGCTTCGCGGGATCGCGGTCGGGAAGGTAGAGCAGCGCGTCGGCGTCGGCGACGCTGAGTTCCTCCGGACCCCTGCGGGTGAGGGTGATCCCGTCGCCGGCCTGGACGCGTCCCTCGGTGAGTACGCGCAGGTAGAAGCCGGGGCGGTGGTGGGCGACCAGCAGGGACGCCATGGTGGGTTCGCCGAGGCGCATGCCGACGCGGTAGCAGGTGACGCGGGGTTGGGTGACCTCGAACTCGGCTTCGCCGATGCGGTACCGGTCGCCGATGCACACCTCGTCGTCGGACAGTCCGTCGACGGTGAAGTTCTCCCCGAACATCCCGAAGGCCAGGTCGTCGCGCCCGAGTCGCCTGCGCCAGTACTGGTAGGACTGCGACTGGTAGACGAGGACGGCGCGGATCTCGCCGCCGTGCCCGGCCAGATCCCCTTGACCGTCTCCGTCGACGTTGAGTCGCCGGACCATGCGGGGACCCTGGACGGGCGTCTTCCAGGCTCCGGTGTGGACGGTCCTTCCCTGCCATGGGACGTCCGTGGGCATCCCCACGTTGACGGACAGCAGCGTCGCCATCGCGGACCTCCTACGGGGTGGTCGGCCGGGGCAGTTCCTCATGACGCTGTGATCTGTGCGCTGGGACCGATCCTAGTTCGCCTCGTGCCACGACACCTCCGCGGGCGACACGCGCGGGCGGGAGGTGACACCCTTCAGGAGTGGGGCGCGGACACGTGGCGGGGCCGGGTGCCGCGCACCACGTCCCGGAGAGCGCCCCGCGCCTGAACCGAAGATCGAGAGATGGGTCAGAGGCATGATCCACGCAGTCCACCACCGCACGGCCACCGTCGACGGCCTCGAGGTCTTCTACCGGGAGGCAGGCGATTCCCAGGCGCCTGCGGTCGTACTCCTGCACGGCTTCCCGACCAGCTCGCACATGTTCCGCCACCTGATCCCGGCGCTCGCGGACCGGTACCGCGTGATCGCCCCCGACCACATCGGGTTCGGCCAGTCGGCGATGCCCTCCCCGCGGGACTTCCCGTACACCTTCGACGCCCTCACCGAGATCACCTCCGGGCTGCTCCGGCAGCTGGGCGTCGACCGGTTCGCGATGTACGTGCAGGACTACGGCGCCCCCATCGGATGGCGTCTGGCCCTCCAGACCCCGGACCGTGTCACCGCGATCATCACCCAGAACGGCAACGCCTACGAGGAGGGCTTCGTCAAGCCCTTCTGGGACGGCGTCTTCGCCTACGCCAAGGCGCCCGGGCCCGACACCGAAGCGCCCCTGCGGGCCGCACTGACCCCCGAGATCACACGCTGGCAGTACCTCAACGGGGTCGCCGACCCCAGCCTGGTCAGCCCCGACAACTGGGTCCACGACCAAGCCCTGCTGGACCGGCCCGGAAACGACGAGATCCAGCTCAGGCTCTTCCGCGACTACCCGTCCAACGTGGACCTCTACCCCGAGGTCCAGCGGTACTTCCGCGACTCCCGGGTCCCGCTGCTGGCGGTCTGGGGAGCCAACGACGAGATCTTCGGCCCCGACGGCGCCACGGCGTTCGGCCAGGACCTGCCCGACGCCGAGATCCATCTGATCGAATCAGGGCACTTCGCCCTGGAAAGCCACCTCGGCACCATCACCGACCACATCCGCGACTTCCTCGCCCGCGTCCTCGCCTGAGGAGGCCGGACGAGGCCCGGCGAGGCTCGGAGACGACAGGGCCCAGGGCTGCTCTTCGCGGGTGCGGGTGGTGGCGAAGCGCCTGCGGTAGTGGGTCGGCGTGGTGCCCAGATGGCGGGCGAAGGCCCGGCGGAGGGTCTCGTCGGAGCCGAGCCCGCTGCGCCGCGCCGCCGAGGTGACACTGTGCCCCTCGAGCAGCAGCTGCTGGGCGCGGTCGAGGCGGACCCGTTCGACCCAGCGTGCGGGCGTGGTGCCCAGTTCGGCGCGGAACAGCCGGGCCAAGTGCCGAGTGCTGACGGCAGCGGACGCGGCCATGGCGGGCAGGCTGTGGTCGGCGGCCGGATCGGCGAGCACGGACGCGAGCAGCGGACGCAGCAGGTCACCGCGCGCGGGCGGGGTCGTGATGGCCGTGGAGAACTGCGACTGCCCGCCCGGACGCTGCATGAAGACCACCAGCTCGCGCGCGACGTTCCGGGCCACGTCGGCGCCGTGGTCGTCCTCCACCAGGGCGAGCGTCAGGTCGATGCCCGCGCTGATGCCCGCCGAGGTGACGTACCGCCCGTCGCGGATGTGCATGGCGTCCGGCTCGACGCGCACACGGGGGTAGCGGCGGGCCAGCACGGCCGCGTGCCGCCAGTGCGTCGTGGCCCGGCGGCCGTCCAGCAGGCCCAGTTCGGCCAGGACGAACGCGCCGGTGCACACCGAGGCGACCCGAGGAGCCCCCGCGGCGAGGGCGCGGACGGCGTCCAGCAACTCCTCCTCGACCGGTTCCTGGGCCAGCCGGTCGCCCCCGGCGACCACGACCGTGTCGACCGGGCCCGCGTCGGCCGCCCGGACCGTGCCGCTCAGCGCCGGCCCGGCGGAGGTGGTGACCGTCCCGCCGCGCGGGGAGACCAGAACCAGCTCATAGCCGGGAGCGAGCCGACCCGCCTGATGGAGGACCTCCGACGGCCCGCTGACATCGAGCATGGTCACCCCCTCGAAGACGACGAAGCCGACCCGATGCGTCATGTCCGAATCCGTGGTTTTCCTGGCAGTGATGACATGGCTCAGCCTACGTCGTCGGGTGAACCCTGAAGACGGCCGAAGACAGATCACCGAACAGACGAGGAAGGCGGACGAACGATGAACGACGTGATCGCAGGAGTGGAGATTCCTGACACCACCCTGGTACGGGAGGCGACCGAACTGGTCCGCGACGTCGCCCCGCCGCTGCTCTACCACCACTCCCGGCGGGTCTTCCTGTGGGGGTCGCTGCGCGGCCGGGAGCAGCGGCTCGCCTTCGACCCCGAACTGCTGTACGTGGGGGCGATGTTCCACGACCTCGGGCTCACGAAGCAGGTGCGTCGTACCGACCAGCGCTTCGAGATCGACGGTGCCGACGAGGCCCGCCGCTTTCTGCAGGCACGCGGCGTCACCGGCGAGCCGGCCGACCGTGTCTGGACGAGCATCGCCCTGCACACCACCCCGGAGATCCCGCTGCACATGGCCTCCGAGGTCGCCCTGGTGACCCGTGGCGTCGAACTGGACGTCCTGGGAATCGGCTATCACGCGGTCTCCGACGAGGAGCGCGCGGCGGTCGTCGCGGCGCACCCGCGCCCGGACTTCAAGAACCGGATCCTCGCCGCGTTCACCGAGGGCATCGAGGAACGCCCGGACACGACCTTCGGGAACATCAAGGCCGACGTCCTGGCCCACTATGTCCCCGGCTTCCGGCGCATCGACTTCGTCGAGGTCGTCAAGAACTCCGACTGGCCCGAATGACCGGACCCCGCTCCCGCCGCGACTCCTCTCCGGTTCTCCGGAATGAGACGGAGCCGACACCGTCCGCATTCCCTCCGCCCGGTCCGGCTCGATAGGGTGCCGTTAAGGATTCGTAAAGAATCCATCAAGTCGGACGACATGGAGAACAGCTGTGGGCGCTGCGCGCATGAGTGGTACGCCGTTGCCGGGAATCGGGGTCCGCTACGACCTCACCACGCGAGAGCAGCGCCGGCTGTCCGTGGTCGCGCACCGGGACGGATCGCGGACCCTGAGCGCCTACCGCGAGGACGACCCGGACGCCTGCGCGCTGTCCGTGCGGATGACCGCCGGGGAGTCGGCGGCCGTCATCGACGCGCTCATGCCGTCGCACCACAGCCCCAACCTGCTGTCGACGACCGAGTTGGGGCTGGTGGCGGAGCGCGTCGAACTGTCGGCGACCTCGTACTGGAACGGGCGGCTGCTGGGTGAGACCCGGATGCGCACCGAGACCGGTGTGTCGATCGTGGCGGTGCTGCGGCGGGCCGAGGCGATCCCGTCCCCGGGTCCCGATCTCCGGCTGGCCGGCGGGGACACCCTGATCGTGATCGGCACGCGCGAGGGCGCTGATGCCGCCGCGGCGATACTCGGCCGGGAGTGATCGCGTGCATTCGTCTGCGGTCTTCCTGATCGAGTTCGGCGCGATCATCCTCGGCCTGGGGCTGCTGGGCCGGTTCGCCGGGCGCTTCCAGTTCTCGCCCATCCCCCTGTATCTGCTGGCCGGACTCGCCTTCGGCCAGGGCGGACTGCTCCCGCTGGACACCAGTGAGGAGTTCGTCGCCATCGGCGCCGAGATCGGCGTCATCCTGCTGCTGCTCATGCTGGGGCTGGAGTACACCGCCAGCGACCTGGTCTCCAACCTCAAGACCCAGTACCCGGCCGGGCTGGTCGACGCGACGCTCAACGCCCTGCCCGGCGCCGCGATGGCGCTGCTGCTGGGCTGGGGGCCGGTGGCGGCGGTCGTCCTGGCGGGAGTGACCTGGGTCTCCTCGTCCGGTGTGATCGCCAAGGTCCTGGGTGATCTGGGACGGCTGGGCAACCGGGAGACTCCGGTGATCCTCAGCATCCTGGTCCTCGAGGACCTGTCCATGGCCGTGTACCTGCCGATCATCACCGCCCTGCTGGCGGGCGCCGGGTTCGCGTCGGGCAGCGTCACGCTGGCCATCGCCCTCGGAGTCGCCGCTGTGGTGCTGCTCGTGGCGGTGCGGTTCGGCCGGCACATATCGCGCTTCGTCTCCAGCGACGACCCCGAGAAGCTCCTGCTGGTCGTGCTGGGCCTGACCCTGCTGGTCGCGGGGATCGCCCAGCAACTGCAGGTCTCGGCGGCCGTGGGCGCGTTCCTGGTCGGCATCGCCCTGTCCGGCGAGGTGGCGGAGGGCGCGCACAACCTCCTGGCCCCGCTGCGTGACCTGTTCGCCGCGGTGTTCTTCGTGTTCTTCGGACTGCATACCGACCCGCAGAGCATTCCGCCGGTGCTGCTGCCCGCGCTCGCCCTGGCCGCCGTCACCGCGCTGACCAAGATCGCCACCGGGTACTGGGCCGCCAAGAAGGCCGGTGTCTCCGTCAAGGGACGCTGGCGTGCGGGCGGCACGCTGGTCGCCCGGGGCGAGTTCTCCATCGTGATCGCCGGGCTCGCCGTCACCGCCGGGATCGAACCCGACCTGGGCCCACTGGCCACGGCCTATGTGCTGATCCTCGTCATCCTGGGTCCGCTGACCGCCCGCTACACGGAACCGGTGGCCCGGCGCCTGACGGGCCTGTTCGGCAAGGCCGCCCCGGCCGGTGGCGTACCGGCCGAGGGCTGGACGCCGAGCTCCGGGCCGCAGGAGACGATGGCCGACCAGGACACGGTCGGCCGATCGTGAGTGAGGACCGGCCGGCCGTGAGTGGAACGGTCGGCCGGTCCCGATGGGGTCGGCCCGCCACCGCGGCCGTCCACCGCGGTGCGCCCGCCCAGTGGGGCACCGAGGTCAGGAACGGGGCGGGGGAACCCGCCGTCTGCGCGCGGTGCGCCGGGGGTCGCACAGTTCCCCGGCCATACCGGCCAGGACCATGCCGGTGACGATGAGCAGCCCGTGGGCCAGAGCGACACCGGTGCCCAGCACCACCAGGGCGAGGGCCAACAGCAACCAGGCCCGGGTGCGCCGGAATTCGCGTGGCGGGCAGGGGCGGCCGGCTCGGAGGGCGCGGGCGAACCGGGGATCGTCCCGGTACACACGAGCCGCGATCTCGCCGAGCACCTTGTCATCGGTTCCGGGCATCACGCGCTCCTCTCGGCACGCGGTGGCGGGTGGGCACCAGGGCCTCGCGGTACGGGCGATGTGGTCCCGGGCCCGCGCGGTGCGGCCGGGCAGGCCACCGTGGCACTGCCGCCATCGGTGCCGGGCTCCTCTCGTGACGCGACGGACTCGTGGCCTGTCCCCCCACTCGGGTCCGCCGCGGCCCGCGCCCGCACGCGGGCAGGCGCCAACGGCGGGCCGCACGCCGGTACGACCGCCGAAAGGGGGTTTGCCTCCACCCTCACCCGTCGCCGGGGGCTGCCGCCATCGGGTCCGACACCCATGTGCGGGCGGGCGGGAACCCCAGAGAGGCGACGGAATGGGCACTGGACCCGATGGACTCGGCCGCGCGGCGGCCCGCGGTCGCAGCGCGCAGGGGACTCGGCCGCCTCCCCGGGGCGTCGTGGCTCAGGCCGCGGCCCGGGGCTCGGCGACGCGTGCGTCGTGGAGCACGCGGCAGACCTCGCCGACGACCCTGCCGTGCAGGGGCAGCGAGACATGGCCGACGGCGTGCACGGGGACGTTGCGTATCCGAAGGTCGGGGTGGACCAGCCGGGCGTTGGCGGTGGGCACGATCAGCTCGTCGAGGTCGCTGTGGAACGCCACGAAGCGGGTCTTGCAGCCGGGAGCGGGCCCGGCGAGTTCCGCGAGCACGTCGCTGCCCGGGCGGAGTTGCCGGATCGCCTGGAGCGGCAGAGGCACCGACGCCGCCAGCGTGCCGTGGTGCGGGGCGCCCAGGGTCACCAGCGTGTGCACACGGGCGTCGCCGCCCATGCGCTGCACGTAGTAGCGGCCGACCACGCCGCCGAGGCTGTGGCCGATCACGTGGACGCGCTCGTGCCCGCTGTCCTCGCAGACCCGCTCCACCTCGTCCGCCAGCGACCTTGCGGCGCCGCGGACGTCGTCGCGCAGCCAGTTGTAGTTCAGCACGGCGACCCGGCGAAAACCCGCCTGCCGCAGGCCGCGTCTCATGACGTGGAAGATCGCCCGGTTGCTGAACAGCCCGTGGACCAGCAGGACCGGGCTGTCGGCGGAGACGGCCGGAAGGGCCACGGTGCCGTCCGGCGGCGCCGCCGGACGGGGTCCGGCTCCGGGGCGTTCCCCGCCCTCGCCCAAGCCGGACGGGTACAGGGCCAGCGCCGCGACGATCGCGGCCACCTCCACGGCGGCGCCGAACACGGCTCCGGTCAGCGCGCGGACCGGGGGCAGGCCTCCTCGGGAACGCGGCGGCGCGGCCCGGTCAGGAGGCGTCACACCCGAGCCGCGGCACCCGGAAGGATTCCAGCCGGAAACAATCATGGGACGACTCCTCACGCCGCCAGGGGCGCGCGCCGCCGGAAGCACGCGGCGGAACACGCCGCGCCGCACGGAGAAGGCTCCGTTCCGAGCCCGCGCCCGAAGGCCACCGCCGAACGGAGACCGGCCGATGACGCCCGTCCGTTCCAACGGATTGCGGGGACGTTAAGCCGAAACTTCCCCTCTCAGCAATGGTGAGGTGGCCCACCTCACACGTCGATCACCAGCGGCGACCAGGCGATTTCAGCGGGGCACCGCGCGTGAGCGAGGACGGCGGGGGTGGCGTGGGCGACGGCGGTCACGGAACCGGTCGTGCGCCGGCGGCTCATGGCCGAACGGCCGAAGGGCCGAGGACCGCGGCGCGGTCCTCGGCCCTTCGGTGCAGCGGCCATACCGGCTGCGACGGCGGAGTCAGAGGGTGGCGATCGTCCTCCGTGTCACAGCACGACTACCGGGGCGGTCTAGCGGAGGCCCAGGAAGTGGTGGCCGGGGTTGTACCAGCCGTGGTGCCGGTTGCTGTACCGGCCGTAGTGCCAGCCGTGGTGCCGGTGATGGTTACCGAAGTAACCGTGGCGACCGTCGTAGCGACCGTCGTAGCGGTTGTCGTAGCGGTGGTCGAACCTGCTGTGCGGGAAGTCCCTTCCGTGGTCGCGGTCATGACCTCCGACCGCCAGGGCCGGCAGGGCGGCCGCGCCGACGAGGGCGCCCGACGCCACACAGGTGGCGAGCAGACGGAGCGCCGTACGAGAAACAGACATGAATCCCCTCACGGTCGTGCACCCCCGCCCTGGCCGGGCGGGGCGTGCGATCCGATTCCCGGCTTGATGCCGAGGCGCCACACTGTGGCCCCTGACGACGACAGCAGATGACCAAAGGGATTCGTGTTACGAAACACGGATATATCCGTAACGCTCCCTTGTATGGACCATCGATCCGGGGAGAGCGGGAACCGCCGGCCCGCTTCCTGCTTCGAAACGCCCCGCGATCAGGAGGAAGGCGGCTGACGACGCACAGCGCTCGCGACGGCCTCTCCGCGTCGACTCCCGCGTATGGCCCAACGGCTTCCGTAACAACGGCGGCTCCTCCGATCAGGGGACCCGTTTCGGCGGCGGGGACTTGGCCGGTCGGCGGCGAAACGGTCGGACGATGACGACGGCGACCATGCGTGCGGCGCGCTTCTCCCGGGCCGGCCGCCGACTCGCCGTGGAGCACGTGCCGGTGCCGCGGCCGGGGCGGGTGCGGGGCGTGGAGCGGCTGCGCACGTCGGATACGCCATGACGTGCTGGGTGATCCTTCGGCAGCTGACGGAGCGTCGGGCCGGTGCGGCGGTCGCGGCCGCTGAGTTCGGCACCGTGCCCACCCCGGCCCGCACGCGTACCAGCGCCCCAGGACGGTCACCGCGCGCCTGGTCCGCACAAGCCGGCGGGGGCCGTGCGTGACGCGGTTCCCACGACCTCGCTGTACCGGTCAGGCGCCGTGCGAAGTGGCGGCCGGGGCCCCGGGGGAGGGGGACTGGGGGTGCTTGTTGGCGTACTGGTCCGCGGTGACGCTCAGCGACTGCGCGATCTGCCGCAGATAGGCGATGAGCCGCTCGGTCTCCTCCTGGTCCCCGCCGGTCGCCTGCGTCTCCTGCTCCCACATCCGCTGGAGGATCGCCTCGGCCTGTGATCTGGCGGCCCGCACCATGGTGCGGGCCTGCTCGCGGGCCGCGAAGACGGTCTGCTCGGCCGCCTGCTGGGCGCGGGCCTGCTGAAGGACGGCGTCCACGGTCGGCACCCCGGTGGGCGCGCTGCCGTCGCCGATGTTGTTGGCCCGGATCCAGTCCCGGTGGCGCTGCATGTCCGTGCGCAGCCGGTCGTTCTCCTCCGTCAGCGCTATCAGAGTCGACGCGACGCGGCGCAGGGCGTCGTGCACCGCCTCCTCGCTGTAGCCGCGACGGGTCAGAGGAGCCCGGGGGAAGGTCATCGACCGCAACGTCTCGGGCGTCACCAGGTGCTCCTCCGGGTGCGGTGCTCCTGTCTCGTTCACGTTTCTCCGATCACCGAGCTTCTTCAAAGTGCAGCAGGTCGTGCGGAATGCCCGCGTCCGCCAGATCGCGCACTGTCGCCGAGACCATGGCCGGCGAGCCGCAGACGTAGAAGGAGCATCCACTCCACGCGGCGGCGCGCAGCACCGGGCCGGCGAGGCTGCGGTTGTCGACGGTGCCGGCGTCCGCGCCGACCAGCGGCGTGACACGAAGCCACGGGTGGGCCTGCGCCAGGTGCCTCAACGCGGGCATGTCGTAGAGGCCGTGGCGGTCGCGTGCCCCGACGAACAGGTTCACCCGGCGCGGCGGACCGTGCTGGGCGATCTCCTCGACCAGGCCGCGCAGCGGGGCCAGACCGGTGCCGCCGCCGATCAGCACCAGGTCCCGGCCGCCGGACGGTTGAAGCGTGAGCCGGTCGCCGACCGGGGCGCCGAGGCGCAGCACGTCGCCCTGCCGCAGCCCGTACACCAGGGCCGGGCTGACCAGGCCGCCGTCGATGGCCCGTACGTGCAACTCCACGGTCCCGTCGGCACGCGGCGGGTTGGCCGGGGTGAACGACCGCCAGGTGCTCGGCAGCGACGGAACCTCCACCATCACCGACTGCCCGGCCCGGTACGCCATCGGGTGGTCCAGACGCAGGGTGAGGACCGCGAGGTCGAAGCCGCGCTGTTCGTGCCGCACCACCTCGGCGTTCCACCACGCCGGATTCACCGCGCCGTCGGCCTCGGCGGCCTGCACCATGGTGCGGGCCACCAGGGCGTAGGCCTCGGTCCAGCCGTGCTGCAACTGCGGGGTCCACGCCTCGCCCAGGAAGTACGCCAGCGTGGCCAGCAGCGCCTGCCCCACCGCCTCGTAGTGCTGTGCCACCACCTGGAACTTGCGGTGGTCCCGGCCCAGTTGCCGCAGGTACGGGACGAGCCGGTCGGGATCGTCGGCCTCCGCGACGATCCTGCCGAGGGCGGCGACGAGGCGATCGCGCTGCGCCCCCATGGCCACGGGGAACATCGGCCGGACCTCCGGCGCGATGATGAAGAGGTAGGAGTAGAAGTACCGGGGCACTTCGTCTCCCGACTTGCCGACCAGGGCGAAGGAATCTCTCAGCGCCTGCGCATCGCTCACGTCCGCCCTCCGGTGGCTGACATCAGGGTTCGACTTCCGGGCAATGGGGGCCGGCCGGCGGCTCGTTGCGAGGAGCCGCTGCCGGCGGCGGTTCAGCTCGAGGCGGCCGCGCCGGCCTCGAGCATGGTGTTGCTGATCACCCCGTAGATCGCCGTCCAGGACTCCTCGACGGCCGGTGTCCACGCATCGCCCGCGTAGTGGCGCAAGGTGGCGATCAGGCTGGCTCCCACGGCCGGGTAGTGCTCGGGCAGCACGCCGTATCCCCCGTGGCGGCGCCCCAGGTTCTCCAGCATGCCTATGAGCGTGTCGGTGTTCTCCAGGTTGGCGACCAGGGCACCCAGCGCCGCCCACAGGCGGTCGCGCTGCTCGTCGAGATGAGCCGCGAACAGGGGGCGCACCTCGGGGTGGTGGGCGAACAGGTGGTCGTAGAAGTACGCGGTCACCTGGGTGCCATGGGGCTGGACAGCCGCGAAGCTGCTCCGGATCAGTGTGAGGTCTGCAGTCATGGCGGCCGACTGTAGCCAGAGGCGCGCGAACCGAACAAGTTGATGGCTTTCTGCAATGAGTTCGTCAAGTACTTGTCCACAGGGGTACACACGAGCGGCCGCGGGTGAGCGTCCCCGACCGATGAGCGGCGAAACCGGGTCAGATCATCAGTGACTGCCGTCGGGCTCGACCGCGGTGGCTCTGGAGTACCTCGAGGCCTTCGAGCATGGTGGCGTGACCTCCAACGGAGGTAGCATCCTGGGCCTGTTCGCGGACGACGCCCGGGCGCACTTCCCGGGACACCGTCCCAGCGCAGCTCCAGGAGGTAGTTCGGGGCCGTAGGCCCGGCCTTGACTTGGCATGTCCGGCGGACGGACGGGCCACGGGAAGGGTGTTCCCGTGGCCCGTCCGGTGGTGGCGTGGGGGTCAGGCGGCGAGCCCGGCCTTGAGGGCCGCGGCGAGCTGGACGACCCGCTCGGCCTGGTGGCGGGCGGCGTTGCGGGTGTCGTCACCGACGGGGTTGTTGCCCTGGGCGTCGACATGGGAGGTGCCGTACGGGTTGCCGTCGACGAACTTCACCGGGTCGGTGTAGCCGGGGGAGACGATGATGCCGCCGAAGTGGTGGATGGAGTTGTAGAGGGCGAGGATCGTGGACTCCTGGCCTCCGTGAGCGGTGGCGCTGGTGGCGAAGCCGCTGTAGACCTTGTTGGCGAGCTTGCCCTGCGCCCACAGGCCGCCGAGGGTGTCGATGAACTGCTTGAGCTGCGAGGCGATGTTGCCGAAGCGGGTCGGGGAGCCGAAGATCACGGCGTCGGCCCACTCGACGTCGGCGGGGGTGGCCACCGGGATGCCGGCGCTGGCCGCGGCGTGTGCCGCCCAGGCCTCGTTGGAGGCGATGGCGGCCTCGGGGGCCAGCTCCGCCGCCTTGAGCAGGCGCACCTCTGCGCCGGCCTTCTCCGCGGCGCTGCTGATCTCCTTCGCGATCTCGGCGCTGAAGCCGGTCGAGGAGTAGTAGATGACCGCGAGCTTGACGGGGGAAGTCACGGAGGTGGTCTCCAATTCAGTGGTGCTGTCGGTGGTGCGGCGGAAGAAGCCCATGGTGCTGACTGGCTTTCGTTCGGGCGGTTTCATCCCGACAGGGGACGGGATGTGCGCCGGCGCGCATAGTTGAACGCTAAATCATTTAGGGTGATGGTGCAAGATTCAACAGAAGTGACGCCCGTGGGCAGTGCCGCAGCGGCACGGTCCGGGCCGGCCGCTCCTGACCAGGTTCGTCACGGGGAGACGTTCGGCCTGTGGTCCACGGGGGTGGCGGGGGCGACGCGCTCCTGGAGGGTGCGTCGGGACCGGACCAGGGAGCGGGGGCGGCGTCCAGGAGATGGGCGAAGCGGTGCGCGAGGTCCTCGTGGTCGACGCGCCAGCCCCTGAAGTCGGCCAGGCCTGCCTCCTCGACGGCCGCCTGGTTCCGAGCCGTGGGCGGGACGATGCGGGCCCCGGTGAGCGTGCCGTCCTCCGCGAGGGCGTAGCGGTGATGCAGCAGCCCGCGGGGCGCCTCGGTGGCTCCGGCGCCGACGCCGCGGCCCGGCGGGACCTCGACGGCCGGCCGGCGAGGTCGTTCGTATCCGTCGATGATCCGCAGAGCCTCCTCGACGGCGTGCACCACCTCCACCGCGCGCACGACGATGCTCCGGAACGGGAGGAACTCACCCACCTGTGTGAACGGGTCGTCAGAAACCACGATCCGTGCATCTCCTGTGCCGCCCACTTCCTCGACGTGACCGTGGAGCGCACATGAGCGGCCGGGTCGTGGTGATCGGTGTGGGCAATCCCCTGCGCGGTGACGACGGGGCCGGCCTGGCAGTGGTGGAGGCGTTGCGGGACCGTGTTCCCGACGGCACCCTCCTGACGGTCAGCGACGGCGAACCCGCGCGCATGCTCGAACTGTGGCACGGCGCGGACACGGTGGTCGTGGTCGAGGCGCTCCTGGCCCGGCCGGTCAGGCCGGGGACGCTGCACATCCTCACCGCGGCGGACGTGGCCGCCCGGGCGGCGGGTACGGCGAGCACGCACGCGCTCGGCCTCGAAGACTGCCTCGCACTGGCCACGGCTCTTGATCGGATGCCGCAGAGGCTCGTGGTGCATGCCGTGGAGGTGGCGTCGCACTCGGCGCGGGTCTGAGCGAGGCGGTGCGCACGGCGCTTCCCGAGTTGACGGACCGGGCCGCCGCCTCGGCACGACAGGCGAGCCGGACCGCGCCGGTCGATGACGGCTGAGAACAGCTGACGGGCTGCCGGGGCCACGACGCAGGACGGGCGACCGCGCACGCGTCGCACCCTGCCAACTGGCCCGGAAGAAAGGGACGTTCAGCCCAACGGTTGTGGCCTCTCGGCATCCGGCGGTGCGCGGTGCCCGCGACGAGAGTGAGGAGTGCAAGGACAAGGACCGGACACTCGCGAAGGGATCACTGCCATGGCCGTGGACGAGCACCCTCATCGGAGCCCCGGCTTCCATCCACCGGTCTTCCGCCGGAACCGGACCGCCTCCGCGTCCGCGGCGTCGGCCGGCATCGACACGCACACCGCTCCACAGGCGTACGCCCTGGCGTCCCTGCGCGTCCTGACCGGTTTCGTCTTCCTGTGGGCGTTCCTGGACAAGGTCTTCGGCTTCGGTTACGCGACCGCTTCCGGCAAGGGCTGGATCGACGGCGGATCGCCGACGAAGGGCTTCCTCAGCTCGGTCGCCGCCGGGCCCATGCAGTCGACGTTCCACTCGTGGGCCGG
This sequence comes from Streptomyces cyslabdanicus, assembly GCF_052663305.1. NCBI lineage: Bacteria > Bacillati > Actinomycetota > Actinomycetes > Kitasatosporales > Streptomycetaceae > Streptomyces > Streptomyces cyslabdanicus. The sequence continues at coordinate 405 of NZ_JBQRUW010000057.1, read as the reverse complement.
CCAGGCCTGGGTGGACTGGCTGTTCATGCTGGGCATGCTCGCCATCGGCGTCGCCGTCGTGACCGGTGTGGCGCTGCGGCCGGCCGCCGTGGCGGGCACGGCGATGATGGCGCTGATGTGGATCGCCGAGTGGCCACCGGCCAAGCACCTGTCGAACGGATCCCCGAGCATGTCGACGAATCCGTTCGCCGACTACCACGTGATCTACGCCGTGGCCCTGGTCGCCGTGGCGGCAGCGGGCGCGGGCGCCACCTGGGGCCTGGGCCGTCTGTGGGCGCGGCTGCCGGTCGTCCGCGACCACGCCTGGCTGCGCTGAAGCACCCACAGCGCGGCGATCCTGCGGCGGGGGGGGGACCGGCACAAACAGACCCCCTCCACCCCCCCCCCCCCCTCCCTCTTTCTCCT
>NZ_JBQRUW010000056.1:0-77827 GCF_052663305.1 Streptomyces cyslabdanicus | reverse complement strand
ACGAGAGAGAAAAGGGAACAAAAAACCGTGCGAGGTGCTAGGGACCACAACCCCCCCCCCCCCCCCCCCCCCCCCCCCCCCCCGCCGCACCGGTCCTTCGGTCCCGGTGAAGGACCACGGCCCCTGTCGCGCAGCACTCCCCGAACACCTGAACACGACACTGGAAGGTGGAGACCATGCCCCGCACCATCACCGTCGGCCTCGACGGGTCCCCCGAGAGCCGGGCCGCCGCCGAGTGGGCGGCCCGCGAGGCACAACAGCGCGGACTGCCGGTGAAGCTCGTCCAGGTCTGGGAGCCGGTACCGGAGCCCATGGCCCTGGCGATGCTGCTCGGCGCCGACACCCACCAGCACTGGACCGAGAAGGTGCTGCGCGAGGCCGCAGAAGAGCTCCGGTCGGGCCATCCCGGCGTCGAGGTGACCACCCAACACGTCACAGGACAGCCCGCCGAGGCCCTCGCCCGTGCGGCACGGGACGCCGAACTGCTCGTCCTCGGCTCGCGCGGCCTGGGCGGGATCCGTGGTTTCCTGGTCGGCTCGGTCGGGTTGGCGGCGGTGGCGTCCACCGAGCGGCCCGTCGTCCTGGTCCGCGCCGGCGAGCAGGCCGTCGACGAGCCCGCGAGGGACGAGACCGGTGCCCCGTCCACCACGGCCGCGACCCGACCCGTCGTCCTGGGGCTCGACGTCGGCAGCCCCGACGAGGCGCTGCTCGCGTTCGCCTTCGACGCCGCCGCGCGCCGGAACGTGCCGCTGCGCGTCGTCCACGGCTGGAACCCGCCGCCCTACTACGCCTACGGCATGGCTCTGGAACCCGCGGTCGAGCGGGAGACGGCGAAGGCCGAGGCCGCCGCCGTGACCGAGGTGCTGCGTCCCTGGCGGCAGAAGTTCCCCGGCGTGGAGGTCGTCGAGCAGCCCCACTTCGCCAGCCCCTCCCTCCTGCTGATCGAGGCCTCCCGCGAGGCATCCCTGGTCGTCGTCGGCCGGCGTGTCCGCCGGACCTCCTTCGGCGCCCGGCTCGGCCCCGTGGTCCACGCGGTCCTGCACCACTGCGCCGCCCCCGTCGCCGTCGTCGCCCACGACTGACGCGCCGCCGGGCGGGAGGGTACCGGTGCCCCGTGGTGCCGGTGGCCGGCATGGTCATACGCCTCCGGGTGCCTCGGGCGGCCGGGCCCCTCCGCTGACGAGGGGCCCGCGGAAATTCCCTCGCGCCACGGCCGGAACGGGCCGAGACTCGTCTCATGGCTGACATGGGAGCGTTCCGGGACGCGGTCACCGCGTGGGCGGCGGGTGGCCCCGCCGACCCAGCGCACGAACTGGCCGCGCGGCTGCCGGTCCGGGCGGTCGTCCTGCTCGAAGGGCCGAGCGACGCCGCGGCGGTCGAGGCGCTGGCGGAGAGCCGCGGCCGGGACCTGGCGGCCGAAGGGGTCTGCGTCCTGCCGATCGGCGGTGCGATGAGCATCGGGCGCTATGCCCGACTCCTCGGTTCACCCGGCCTGGGCCTCCGCCTCACGGGACTGTGCGACGAGGCGGAGAGCCCCTACTACGCGCGCGGCTTCGAACGGGTCGGCGCGGCACGGCAGGCCTTCTTCGTCTGCGCGGCGGACCTGGAGGACGAGCTCATCCGCGTGCTGGGCGTGGCACGCGTGGAGGAGCTCGTCCGGGAGGAGGGCGACCACCGTGCGCTGCGGACCTTCCTGCGCCAACCCGCGCAGCAGGGCCGCACCCCACAGCGGCAGTTCAGGCGCTTCCTCGGGACGAAGAAGGGGCGCAAGATCCACTACGGCCGTGTCCTCGTCAAGGCCCTTGATCCTGACCGGATACCGGCCCCGCTCGACGGTCTGCTCTCCAGCCTCTGACCACCGGTCGCGGCACGGGGGTCCGTTGCGAAAGCCCCGAGGCCCGCCGCGGCACTAGAGAGCCACCAGCCGTCCGCTGCGACCCTGCAGCCGGGCGGAGGCCAGGGTGCCGCAGACCAGTGCCACGGCGGCGAGCGTGCCGCAGGCCGCCGTCACAGCGTGCGCGTCGCCGTGGAGGGCGGCCCGCAGACCCCGGGCGGCCCAGTAGCCGGGGGAGACCGGGGCCACGATCCCGACCCAGGCGGGAAGGACGCTGAGCGGGACGAGCGCGCCGCCGACACTGCTGAGCAGCATGCCCCCGATGTCGTAGGCGGCCGAGAGCTCGCCCACGCTGCGGGCCAGCACACCGAGCAGCGCGCCGAGGCCGAGCAGCGTGCAGCTCCAACACAGCAGGACCCCCAGCAGCAGGAGCGGATGCGGCACTCTCACCCCGAGAACGCACATGCCGTAGCCGAGGATCAGAAACTGCTGCGCGAGCAGGGCGGCGAGGACGGGTATCGCCTTGCCCGCGAGCATCTCCGCGGGGTGCAGGGGCGTACCGCGCAGCCGATCCCACGTGCGGCCGAGCCGTTCGGAGAGGATCGCGCTGCCGGAGAGCGAGAGCGCGAGGAGCGAGAAGGTGACCAGTGTGCCGACGACCGCCTGCTCGGTGCCGGCCGCCCCGCCTTGTGCGGCCAGGTAGAGCGGGCGCAGCAGGGTGAGGAAGACGAGTGGCAGGATCATCCGGCTCAGGAGCGGGCCGGGCTCGCGCAGCATCAGCAGCGCGTTGTGGCGCACCAGGACGCTCACGCGGGTGGCGGATTCACGCGGCGACATCACGGGGCTCCGGCTTCTCGTCGGTCACGGCTGCTTCCAGGGAGTGGTAGAGGTCGTCCAGGCCCGGGCGCCGGATGTCGACGGAGGCGGGCGTGCGGCCTGAGGCGAGCAGGGCTGCCAGGTCGGCACCGGGATCGGTGGTCGGCACCCGCAGTTCGGGTTCGGCCGGGTCGGGGAAGGTGAGCCGCAGTTCGCCCGGCAGATGGCGGGTGAGTTCGTCCTGGGTGCCTCGCGCGATGACACGACCAGCGCGGGCGAGCGCCAACGTGGCGTCGAGATCGACGAGTTCCGGCAGATAGTGGGTGGTGTAGAGGACGGCGGCACCGGCCTCGGCACGGGACTTGACGGCGGCCAGCAGGGCCGAGCGGGTCTCCGGGTCGGCGCCGGCGGTCGGCTCGTCCAGCAGGAGCAACGGGGGAGAGCCGACGAGCGCGGTGGCCGCCTGGACGCGGCGGCGCTGACCACCGGACAGGGCGCCCGCGGGCCGGTCCGCGACAGCGGCCAGGTGAAGCTCGTCCAGGACCCGGGTGATCTCCGCGTCGCGGACCCGCCCGCGCAGCCCCGCCAGTCCGGCGAGCAGGCGCAGGTTCTCCCGCACCGTGACGCCGCCGTACAGGGCCAGCTCCTGCGGAGCCACACCGAGGAGCCGCCGCGCGGCCCGGCCGGCCCGCAGCGCGTCGTGCGTCCCGATGCGGATCCGGCCCGCGTCGGGACGCACGAGACCGGTGACGATCTCGACGAACGTGGTCTTACCGGCACCGTTGTGCCCGATCAGGCCGACGATCTCGCCGGACGCGACCGTCAGGTCGAAGCCGTCGAGCGCGCGACGCCGGCCGTAACACTTCACCAAGCCTTCTGAGACGAGCATCCTGCCCCCGTGAGGTCTACACCGTATACGTCTACACCGTATACGTCTACACTGTAGACCCATGAGCGGCAGGCGGGAAGAGATTCTGGACGCGGCGCTGGCCGTCGCGGACGAGCGCGGCCTCGAAGCCGTCTCGATGCGCGCGGTGGCCGACCGTGTCGGCGTGACGCCGATGGCCTTGTACCGGCACGTCGAGGACAAGGCCGCGCTCCTGGACGGAATGGTCGGCCGCCTGCTCGCCGCGCTCCTGCCGTCGGAGACCGTCGAGGACCAGACCTGGGACGAACGGCTCGGCGCCCTCGCGCGCGCGTGCCGGGCGGTGACCCACCGTCACCCCTGGGCCGCGTACCTGCTCTTCTCGCGGCCCGCCGTCACCCCGGACGCCGTGCGCGCGGTGGACATCATCTACACGGCACTCATCGAAGCCGGGGTTCCCGAGCCCGAAGTGCCCCGGCTGGAACGCCTCGTCAGCACCTTCGCGATCGGGTTCGCAGCCTCCGAGGCCTCGGGCCGCTTCGCTTCCGGCACGCTCGACCCGCGCGGCCGTCGCGGCCGGCTCCCGGAGGGCGAACTCCCCGGCCACAGCAGGCTCGCGCCGTGGCTGGACCTGCCCGTCGACCTCACCGCCGAGTTCGAGGCCGACCTGGACGACATCCGGCGGCTGGTCGAGGCGGTCGCACGACGACAGGACTGAACGCCACCCTTCGGGCGCGCGTCCCTTCCCGGGAAGCACTCGTGCTCCAGCCGCCGAGCCGCCGAGCCGCCGAGCCGCCGAGTCGTCGGCTGGCGGGGCGTCCTTCGCCGTGAGACCGTTTTGAGCGTGATGTGCGGGAAGTCTTCGGTCCGGTCGACGAGTTGTCCGGTGCGGGGGAGTCGGCGAGGGGCGGCGCAGGGGCCGAACGGGTCCGGCGGAGTCCTTGCGGCCCCTACCCGCCGGGTGACCGCCAGAAGACACTGACAGTAACGAGCAGACCGAGCGCAGGAGGTGCGCGCCATGCTGTCGCCTGTCATCGTCGGAGTGGACGGATCTGCCGAGAGTCTCGCCGCCGTCGAGTGGGCCGCCCGTGAGGCGGTGCGTCGCGACCGACCGCTGCGACTGGTCCACGCCCGGAACTGGCAACGCCCTCAGGCGGAGGGTGAACCCGCGAACGCGGCGCAGCGGCGGCTGGCGCGACGCACGCTGCGGCAGGCCGAGGAGCGCGTCCGCGGCTTCGTGCCCGACGTGCACCTCACCGACGAGCAGGTCGAGGGCCCGGCGACCGCGGCCCTGCTGAAGGCCACCGAGCGGGCCGAACTGCTGGTGCTGGGCTCGCGGGGCCTCAGCGGGTTCACCGGAGTCCTGGTCGGCTCCGTCGCCCAGGGGGTGGTCGCGACGGCCCCGCGCCCCGTGGTGCTCGTACGGGCGGGGGAGGAGGCCGAGGACGAGCACGTCCCGGCCGACGACGGCAGCCCGTCCACGCGCACCGGGTTCCGCGACGTGGTGCTCGGCATCGACCTCGCCGACGCCTGCGACGAGGTGCTCGAGTTCGCGTTCGAGGCGGCCCGGCTGCGGCACGCCCGGCTGCGTGTCGTGTACGCCTGGCAGCCACCGTCCGCGATCAGTCTCGGCCCCGGGGACATCGGTCTGATCAACGATCCCGCGCAGGCCGCGGAGTGGCGGGGCTTCCTGTCCACCGTGCTGAAGGTGTGGCGCGACAAGTACCCCGAGATCGAGGTCCTGGAGACCGTCGTGGAGGGCAAGGCCTCCACCGTGCTGGTCCGGGCCGCCTCCGCGGCCAGCCTCCTCGTCGTCGGCCGCCGCCGGTCCGAGCGGCCGACGGTTCCGCGGATCGGCCCCGTCACCCATGCGGCCGTCCACCACGTCCGCTGCCCGCTGGCCGTCGTACCCCACGAGTGAGACACGCTGTTAGCCTGTGGGCCCGTGAGAGAAGCCAACGGCGCAGCCGCTGCTGACGAGTTGTACGCCCGCATCGAGGACGCCGCCGCGAACACGCCGTACCGGATGCACCGGACGGAAGAGGGTTTCGAGCTGACCGTGGACGTCGACGTCCCGCAGTGGCGGGAGCTGCTGACCCGCCGCCGGATCACCCAGGTGCACACCTACCGTGTCGCGCTGCGCCCCGAGGAGAAGATCTTCACGCTGACGGATGTCGTCCGCACCGTCGAGTACGAGGCGGGCCTGGGTGGAGTGCGGCTGGGGAAGACGGTGTCCGTCGGCCGGAGCGTGTCCGTCACCACGAACCGGACCCTGGGCGGCTCCGGCTCCGAGCAGTACACCTTCTCGTCCGCCGAGGGGCACCGGCTGATCCGCGGTGTGGCCGGGAAACTGGGCTGGCGGGAGGTGCAGCCCGTCAGTGTGAAGATCGCCTTGGGCGCCGCCGTCCTCGGCGGACTCGGCGCCGTCGCCGCGTTGATCGCCGTCGCCGCCGTCAAGTGGTTCTGACCGGCCGGTGGGCCGGGCCCCGCAGGCGACGCGTGCGACCGTGCCGGGGCCCCGACGCCCGCGACCGACGCCGTCACGTCGTCGGCGCGCTCCGTGACCACGGGACCTTGAGCGGCCCCGTCGCCCCCTCGTCGTCTACAGTGCGGTAGACGGTCTACGAGGTGTAGCCGGCCCTGGCGCATGCCGGGCCGACCGCGAGAAACGGGCACCGGAGAACGGAGGAGCATGCGCCGCAAGATCCTGGTCGTCGAAGACGACCACGCCCTGCGCGACGTACTGCGCCGCAGCCTGTCCGACGAGGACTTCGACCCGGTGTGCGCAGCCGACGGCGCCACCGCCCTGCGCCTGGTCTCGGAGGACGTCTGCGCCGCCGTCCTCGACATCGGGCTGCCCGACGCGGACGGCCGGGACGTCTGCCAGGCGATGCGCGCCAACGGGTTCCGCGCCCCGATCGTCTTCCTCACCGCCCGGCACCAGCTCACCGACCGGCTGGCCGGATTCTCCGCCGGAGGTGACGACTACCTGCCCAAACCCTTCCACCTCGCCGAACTCGTCGCCCGGCTGCGCGCGGCCCTCAAACGCGCCGGGCCGCCGCCCCCCACCACGGCCGGAGAGCTGGTCCTGGACGCGGTCGAGCACAGCGTGACCGTGCACGGCGCCGACGTCGCCATGTCCCCGACCGAGTTCCGCCTGCTGGCCGCCCTCGTCGCCGCGGGCGGAAGCATCGTCCGCCGTCGTGATCTGGTCCGGGCGGCCTGGCCGGCGGGCGCACAGGTCAGCGACAACACCCTGGACCAGTACCTGACCCGGTTGCGCCGCAAGCTGCGGACGGCCGGCAGCGGCCTGACCATCGGAACCGCCCGCGGGATCGGACACCGGCTGTCATGACACGGCTGCTGCGCCGTCTGGCTCCGCGCACGCTGCGCGGCCGGCTCTCGCTCGTGGCCCTGACCACCGCCGCGCTCCTCATGACCGTCCTGACCGTGGCCTTCAACGTTGCGACGAGCCGGCACCTCCAGCACCAGGCGGACGACGAGCTGCGGACCCGGGCCGCCGCCGTCGCCACGACCGTCGACACCAGCGGCCCCCGGGTACGGGTCGTGGAAACCGCCAACGACCAGCTGCTCGACGCGAACGTGTGGATCTACGCCGGGGCACGTCTGCTCGAACAGCCGCCCTCCACCACGGTCCACAGCCCTCTGACCAGAGCCGCCGTACACCTCGCGGCCGTGGGACGGCGCGCCTGCGCGAGCGTCCCCGCCGAGAACGTCCGGCTGTGCTCCCAGCCCGTACCCGGCCGCCACACCGCCGCCATGGTGGTCACCGCGCTGAACCTCGCCCCCTACCGAAGTTCGGCCGACACCCTGCTGCTGGCGTCACTGGCCCTGGACGCCGTCATGCTCGCGTGCACCTACGCGCTGACCCGCCTGGCCGTCGGCAGAGCGCTGCGCCCGGTGCGCACGATGACCGACCAGGCCACGCACTGGAGCGCCGTCGCCTCCGACGACCGCTTCGGCTTCGCGGAACGGCCCGCCGAGCTCGCCCAGCTCGGTGCCTCGCTGGACGCACTGCTGGACCGCATACGCGCGGTGCTGCGCCACGAGCGGCAGCTCACCGCGGAACTCTCCCACGAACTGCGCACCCCGCTCAGCCGCATCATCATCGAGCTCGACTGGTGGCGGTCCCGGCCGCGGTCGGCGGCTGAGACCCAAGCCACCCATGAGGTGGTGGACGAGGCCGCGCAGTCCATGCGCACCATCTGCGACACCCTGCTGAGCGAGGCCCGCGAAAACGCCGTGAATCCCTCGGGGGTCCCCGGCACCGTGGACGTCGTGCCCGCTCTGCGCGGGCTGATCGAGCGGCTTGGAACGCCACCGGGCGTGAGGGCCACCGTCGAGGCGGCTGATCCGGGCCCGACGGCGGGGATCGCACCCGCCCTGCTCGAGCGGATCGTCAGTCCGCTGCTGGCCAATGCCGCTCGGTACGCGCACTCCAGCGTGACCGTCGTCGTGCGTCACCCACCCGCGGCCGTACGTATCGATGTCATCGACGACGGTCCAGGCGTACCCGCGGCCTTTGAGGCCGAGCTGTTCCAGCCCGGACGGCGCGCCGACCGTGACGACGGACACGACGGCGCGGGCCTGGGACTGCCGCTGGCCCGGCGCCTTGCCCGCGCCGTCGGCGGCGAGGTGTCCCACGAGCCCGATCACGGGCCCGGGGCGCGGTTCACCGTCAGCGTGCCGGCCGGCTGACCGCTTCCGCCTCGTTCGCCGAGGCGGTGGTCCTGCGCTCACGCACCTGTGCGTAGGTCATCAGGCCGAACAGGATCGCCAGCAGCACCGCCGACGAACCCGCCGTGCCCAGCTCCAGACCGCCCTTGGCGACCGGCTTGGTGAGGAAGTCCCCCGCGGTGGCGCCCAGCGGGCGGGTGAGGACGAACGCGATCCAGAACAGAAGCACGTTCGGCACCGCGGGCACCTTCATCAGCATCACCAGGACGGCCAGGGCGCCGGTGACGAGCAGCGCGCCACCGGCGTAGCCGAGTCCTGAGCTGTCCGAGAGGAAGTCGCCCATCGAGGTGCCGAGCGTGTTGGAGACGAGGATCGCCGACCAGAACAACGCCTCACCGCGGAAGGTGACGATGTCGCGGATCTGGAACGTCATCCCGGACAGCTTCCAGACGGTGAAGATGACCAGCAGGATCGAGATGAGGATCGCGGCGCCCGCCGGGTATCCGAGTCCGAGGCCCTGCGGCCCCCAGCCGAGCGACGTGGCGCCGCCCGAAAGGTACTTCGCGCTGGCGTCGCGGTTCATGAAGTCGGACATCGTGGTGCCGGCCATGCTGGTCGACAGGATCACGGTCCAGTAGAAGAACGGGTTGTAGCGGCGTGATCCGAGCTGGACGGCCAGGGTCACCACGAAGACCAGGAACAGGGCGATCGTGGTGAGGAAGTAGCCCAGCTTCAGGGTCTGCGCGAAGAGGTCCCCGGCCGTCTCTCCCAGGGTGGTCGCCGCGATCTTCATGATCCAGAACGCGAGGGTGGCCTCGGGCAGTTTCTTCATCACCGACTTCGCCGTACCGGCCGCCGGGCGGTACGTGCCCGCGACGTCGAGGTCGGTGAGGACTTCGGGTCGCTCCATCGTCCTACGCTCCTGTTCGTGGAACAGCGGGGCGCCCGTGCCGGGGGACGAGCGCCTTGTCGGGATGCGTCGGCCGTGAGGAGACGGCCGACGCTCCACAATGACAGGAACATCCTGAAAACAACCTGAACGCCCCGCTCTGCCGGTTTCAGACAGTCGTTCGTCGGACGCTCGGCTCCGGCTCGATCACGTCCCGGCGCGTCACCGACAGGTACACCACCAGACCGAGGACGACCACCAGGAAGAGCGCACTGGTCACGACGGTGCCCAGTCCGAGACCGCCGTCCGCGCTCGGCTGGGAGAGATGGTCGCCTATGGAGGCACCCAGCGGACGGGTCAGGACGTACGCGATCCAGAAACTCCACACGGCGTTCAGGCCGAGCGTGAAGTGATCCACGGCAACCGCCGCGATCGCGAGGGCGAACAGTGCGGCGGAGAGCCAGTAGCCGAGAGCCATCCGCTCCGAGACGAGGTCCCCGGCGGCGGTGCCGAGGGCGAAGGTGAAGAGCACGGCCAGCCAGTAGAAGGATTCACGGCTCACGGTGTCGACGTGATGGATGGACAGGGTCCGCTCACGCCGGTACCAGAGGGCGAACACGACCGCGAGGGCGACGGCGAACACCGTGGTGCTCGTCTCCAGCGGCACTCCCATGTTGTCGGTGAGGTTGTCGCTGATCAACGTGCCCACGACGCTGATCAGGGCCACGGCGAGCCAGTGCACGGCCGGGCGGTAGGCGCGGGTGCGGAACTGCACCACCAGCACCACGGCCAGCAGGGCGCTCATCAGAACCGACACACCGGTCGGACCGAGGCCGGCCTTCTCGTTCAGCAGGTCCGCCGCGGTCTCACCGACCGTCGTGTCACAGCACCTTGATGATCCAGAAGTAGACGGTGACTTCGGGCACCTTCTTCCAGCGCGTCCGGGTGCCGAGGCCGGCCGCCGGTGTCGCGGTGGTTTCGGAGGCTTCGCAGGTCATGAGGCCCGGCCGTGCCAGGGATTGCCTGAACGTTTCCTTTACGCGCCGTGCCGGGCTTTCGGCCGTGGCCTCGTGCACGGCCGGGAGGTGAGGATCGCGGCGGTCGCGGTTGCCGAGGCCTCACCGCTGGCCAGGCGCGCGCTGGTTACCGAGCGCCCCCGTCACCGGACCCCAACGAGCCTGCTGTGTGGCCGAATTGGCGCAGGCACCGGACCGCGAGGTCGGCGGGGGAGTCGGGTCCCTCGACCCCGGCCTCCGTGCCGGCCCACGTCTCCAGGGAGATCCGGATCGCGTCGGTGGCGGCGGCCGCGGTGAGCCGTACCTTCAAGTCCTCCGCGCGCCCGCCCGAGAGCCGGGCGATCACCGGGACGAGCCGTTCCTCGGATTCCTGGTTGACCCGGTACCAGACCGCCCGCAGCGCGGGGTCCTCGGCCGCGGCCCGCAGCAGTCCGCGCGTGCGCAGCAACGCCTGAGCGGCCTCCTCGTCCGGCGGGAGCAGCGCCTGCTCGACCGCGGACTCCAGTGCTTGGGGGAGTGCCGTACCCGGCTCCGTCGCCTCAAGGAGTGCCCGCCAGCGGTCGCCGCCGACCGAGAGCAGGGGGCTCACGGCGTCCTCCTTGGAGCGGAAGTACCGGTAGAAGGTCCGCAGCGCGATCCCCGCACGCCGGGCGATCTCCTCGGCCGTCGTGCCCTGCGGGCCTCGCGTGGCGAACAACTCCATCGCCGCGTGCGCGATCTCGAGCTGCGTGGCGGCCTTGCGGCGCTCGGTCAGGGAGGGGGTCGCGTGGGTGCTCACCGCACAAGGATACGGCCCACCCCTTCCGTTTGGCACACAATGACGTGGTGGCAAAACATGCCATCAAGGCGTAGCGTGTAAGGCGATCGAGGCGCCGAAGGCGAGAGAGAGCCGGCGTCACAGGGCCCTGGCCGGGACATCCGCAGGGTCGGTTGGGAGAACACATGAACCGCTACGAAGGCCGTCGAGTCCTGATCACCGGCGGTGGCTCGGGCATCGGTCAGGCCACGGTGCTGCGCATCCTCGCGGAGGGCGGCACCGTCGTGGCCGCGGATGTCAGCGAGCGAGGGCTGAACGACACCGTCGAGAAGGCCGGCGCCCACGCGGACCGCCTCACGACGCTCGTCGTCGACATAGCCGACGAGGCCTCGGTGCGCGCCGGGGTCGCCGCCGCCGTCACCGCACTCGGCGGTCTGGACGTCCTGGTCAACGCGGCCGGGATCCTGCGCTCCTCGCACACCCACGAGACGAGCCTCGAGGACTTCACGCGCATCCTCCAGGTCAACCTCGTCGGTACCTTCCTCATGATCCGCGAGTCCGTGCCGGCGCTGCTGGAGGGCCGGGGCGCGGCGGTCGTCAACTTCAGCTCGACCTCCGCGATGTTCGCGCACCCCTACATGGCCGCGTACGCGGCGAGCAAGGGCGGCATCCAGTCCATGACGCACGCGCTCGCCGCCGAGTACGCGAAGCGGGGCATCCGCTTCACCGCCGTCCAGCCCGGCTCCATCTCCTCCGGCATGACCGACGGCAGCGGTGCCAGCAGGCAGAGCGTCGGGCCGGGGCTGCCCGAGGACGCCGACATGAGCCTGTTCGCGAAGCTCTCCCCGGCACTCGGCCAGGGCTTCGCCGGTCCCGAGGCCGTGGCGTCCGTGGTCGCGATGCTCGGTTCCGAGGACGGCGGCTTCATCACCGGCACCGAGGTCCGCATCGACGGCGGCACCCACTTCTGAGGACGGCGTCGTCACCACAACGAAGGAGCGCACCATGAACGACCTGACCGGCAAGAACGTGATCATCACTGGCGGAGCGCGCGGCCTCGGGGCCGAAGCGGCCCGTCAGGCGATCGCGGCCGGAGCCCATGTGGTGATCACCGATGTGCTGGCCGAGGAAGGCAGGGCCACCGCCGCGGAACTCGGCGCCCACGCCCGCTTCCTGCACCACGACGTCACCTCCGAGGAGGACTGGCAGCGGGTGGCCGACTTCGCGGTCGCCGAGTTCGGCGGGATCCACGGTCTCGTCAACAACGCCGGGATCTCGACCGGTCAACTTCTTGAGGCCGAGTCCGTGGAGCACTTCCGCAAGGTGCTCGACATCAACCTCAGCGGTGTCTTCATCGGCATGAAGACCGTGATCCCCGCGATGAAGGAGAACGGCGGCGGTTCGATCGTCAACATCTCCTCCGCCGCGGGCCTGATGGGCCTCGCGCTGACGGCCGGTTACGGCGCCTCCAAGTGGGGCGTGCGGGGGCTGACGAAGATCGGCGCGGTGGAGTTGGGCACGGCCCGCATCCGGGTGAACTCGGTGCACCCCGGGATGACGTACACCCCGATGACCGCGTCCGTCGGCATCGAACAGGGTGAGGGCAAGTACCCGAACACGCCGATGGGGCGGGTCGGCGAGCCGTTCGAGATCGCGGGCGCCGTGGTGTACCTGCTCTCGGACGCCGCGTCCTACGTCACGGGCGCGGAACTGGCCGTGGACGGCGGCTGGACCACCGGACCGACCGTCAAGTACGTCATGGGGCAGTAGCCACGGATCAGGGCCGTCCCGGGTACGTCACAGTTTCCGGTCCTCGCACGTCACATGGGTGGGCTCCGGCCCGTCAGACATCCGAGGCACCGGTGGGGAGCGTGTGACCCGATGAACGAACACGAATGGCTGGCCGCTCGGTTCGAGGCCGACCGCCCCCGCCTGCGGGCGGTGGCGTACCGGATGCTCGGCTCGCCGGCCGAGGCGGACGACGCCGTCCAGGAGACCTGGCTGAGGGCCAGCCGCTCGGACGCCGCCGCGGTGCGGAACATGAGCGGCTGGCTGACCACCATCGTGGCCCGCGTGTCGTTGAACATGCTCCAGTCCCGCCAGTCGCGCCGCGAGGAGCTGGTGGACGTCCCCGGGACCGACGGCTCGCCCCGCATGGACACGCCGGTCGACCCGGAGCGGGAGGCGCTGCTCTCCGAGTCGGTCGGCACCGCCATGCTCCTCATCCTCGACACGCTCACGCCCGCGGAGCGGCTGGCGTTCGTGCTGCACGACATGTTCGCCGTCCCCTTCGAGGAGATCGCGCCGATCGTGGACCGCACTCCGGCCGCTGCCCGCCAACTGGCCAGCCGTGCCCGCCGCCGCTTCCAGCGACAGGGCATCGCACCGGGCGCCCCGGGCGCGGGCCCGCAGGGCGAACCGGCGCAGGGTGAGGGCGCCGACACCTACCAGGCCCGCAAGGCCGATCTCATCCGCGCGTTCCTCACCGCTTCCCGCGACGGCGACTTCGAGGCGCTGCTGAGCGTGCTCGCCCCGGACATCGTGCTCCGCTGCGACCCGACGGTGGTGCGGATGGGCGCGGCCAGGGGGAGGAACGCAGTGGCGGAGATCCGCGGTTCCGACGCCGTCGCCCGTGCCTTCGCCAAGCTGTCCTGGGACCCGTTGCCCGCCCTCATCGACGGTTCCGCCGGACTGGCCTACGCCCCGGACGGCGTGCCGAGGGCCGTGTACCGCTTCGGCGTCGCCGGCGGCCTGATCACCGGCATCGACGTCCGGGCGGACCTCACCGGCCTCGACGTCGTCCTGCGCTGAACCGCCGCGCCACGTCTCGACGCCGTGGAAAAGGGGCGGGCCGCTGTGGCCCGCCCCTTTTCCACGGTGGGCCACGCCGGCGGCCGGGCGGCCGTGCGGGAGTTCGCCGACGACGGCGCCGTCCAGGCCGCGGCGGACGGCCTGTCACATCCGGCGGCCGCGAGCGGTCATACGGACAGAGCTTGCATGCAGACCAATGCGACTAGGAGACAGCTCATGTCCACACCCAGCGGCGCGCCCGCGGCCGGGGACCCACGGCGGTGGATGGTCCTCGCCGTCATCTGCACCGCCTACCTCATGCTGACCCTCGACGCCACGGTCATGAACCTGGCGCTGCCGTCGGCGCAGACCGCCCTGCACTTCTCGGACACGGACAAGCAGTGGGTCGTGACGGCGTACGCGCTGTGCTACGGCAGTCTGCTGCTGTTCAGCGGCCGTCTGACCGACCTCGTCGGGCGCAAGGAGACCTTCATCGTCGGCCTGGCCGGCTTCGCGGCCGCCTCCGCGGTGGGCGGCGCCGCCCACAGCTTCGCCATGCTGGTGGCCGCCCGCGCCTGCCAGGGCGTCTTCGCCGCGCTGCTGGCGCCCACCGCCCTGTCGCTGCTGTCCACCACGTTCACCGACCCCGGGGAGCGCGGCAAGGCGTTCGGTGTCTTCGGCGCGGTCGCGGCCAGCGGCGGCGGCCTGGGCCTGCTCCTCGGCGGCGCGCTGACCTCCGCTCTGAACTGGCGCTGGTGCATGTACGTCAACCTGGTCTTCGCCGCCTTCTCGCTGATCGCCGGCTCCTCGCTGCTGACCCGGCAACCGCGCACGGGCGCCCGGATGGACGTCCCCGGCGTGGTCGTGGTGTCCGGCGGCATGCTCTGCCTGGTCTACGGCTTCTCCCAGGCGGCGACGCACAGCTGGGGCACCCCCTCGACCTGGGGTTTCCTCGTGGCCGGCGGTGTGCTGGTGGTCCTGTTCTCGTTCTGGCAGCGGCGTGCCCAGCACCCGCTGCTGCCCCCGCGGGTCGTGCTCGACCGCAACCGCGGCGGCTCCTACATCGCCGCCCTGGTCACCGGTGCCGGCATGTTCGGCGTGCTGCTCTTCCTCATCTACTACATGCAGACCGGCCTGGGATACTCGGCGATCAGGTCGGGGCTCGCCCTGCTGCCGATGGTGGCCGTCACGGCCGTGGCGAGCAACGTGGGCAACATCCGGCTGATGCCGCGCTTCGGCCCGCGGCCGCTGATCACCGCCGGCATGCTGGTCAACGCCGGCGGCCTGGCCTGGCTCACCCGGATCGGGCCGGACTCCGCCTACGCCTCGACGATCCTCGGGCCGACCATGGTGGTCGGGCTCGGTATGGGCATGATCTTCGCCGCGGCCCTGCGCACCGGCACCTCCGGGGTGCTGCCGCAGGACGCGGGTATCGCCTCGGCTGCCATCAACACCGGCCAGCAACTGGGCGGCGCCATCGGCACCGCGCTGCTCAACACGATCGCGGCCGGCGCCACCGCGGACTACCTGAGCGGCCACGCCCGAGGGAGGCCGGGGCCGGCCCTGTTCCACCTGGCGACGATCCACGGCTACACCCGGGTGTTCTGGTGGTGCGCAGGCATCTTCGCGTTCGGCGCTGTCATCAGCGGCGCGCTGTTGCGCAGTGGCCCGCTGCCGGTCCCCGGCCCGCCCAGCCCCAAGCCGGCCACCGAACCGGAGAAGGTGCGCTCCTGATGTCCCCCGACGGTCACGCCTGACGGACGCCCCGACGGCCCGACGCGTCTTGAGGACGTGGCGGCAGCGGGACAACCTGGGAGGAGGGCCGGGGTGACCCGGCCCTCCTCCCACACCACCCGACACGCGGGCCCGTCGACGAGATCGATAGCCTGCCGCCATGGTCGTGGGTGAGGGCTGGGGTGCGACGCGCAACTGGGTGGAGAAGGGGCTGTCCGAGGCTGAACGCATCGAAGGAGTCACGCGGTTGCGTGGCGGCTGGACGTCGGAGATGCGCCGTCTGGACATCTGCGGGCCGGGGGGTCGGCGCTCGCTGGTGCTGCGGTCGTTCGTCAGGCCCTTCTTCGTTCGGCACGCGGAGGGCCTGCTGACCCGTGAAGCAGCCGTTCTGCGCCTGCTCGCCGGTACGGAGGTGCCCGCGGCCGGGCTGGTGGCCGTGGACGCGACAGCGCGTGACTGCGATCATCCGTCGCTGCTGATGCCCCTGTTGCCCGGGACCCTGCGCCTGGCGGACGAAGGGGCCGCCCGGCGTGCCGAACTGCTGGCCCGTCAGTTGCTGCGCATCCACCGGCTGCCGGTGACCGCCGAGGCACGGCCTCGTACTTATCAGGCGTGGACCTCTCCCGAGCGAGTGAGCCCGCCCGAAGACACCGATCAGCCTGAACTGTGGCGGCGGGCCGTGGACGTGATCCGCCGCGAGCCCCCGCAGTACCGGGCCTGCTTCCTGCACCGGGACTTCCATCCCGGCAACGTCCTCTTCACGGGCGACGGCGACAGTCTGCGGATCAGCGGCGTCGTCGACTGGGTGGAGACCTCCTGGGGGCCGGCCGACCTGGACGTGGCCCACTGCTCGACGGCCCTCGCTCTGCTGCACGGGGTGTCCACGGGCATGAACTTCGCCGACCGCTACCTCGCGGCGGGAGGGACGCTGGCCGAGGACCGCGCCGCCCATCTCTACTGGCGGCTGTTGGACGCCTTGGCCCTCGCTCCGGACGCCGAGAAGGTCGCCGACCCCTGGCGCGAGACAAGCCGCGCCGAGCTGACCCCCACCGTGCTGACCGGGCGGCTGGAGGAGTACCTCCAGGCCCTTTTCGACCGCTACGGCTGAAGCTGGAATCCGCCGCCCATACTGATCGCCGGATGAGGAGACTTCACACGCCTGACGCGGGTCGTACGGCGATCCCGTTCCGCTCGAGCAGAGCCGCCGTGACCCCGTCTCCCGGCACCAACTCCCCGGCGAACGACCCGTCGTACAGCACACCGCGTCCGCACGAGGGGCTGCGCGGCATCAGCAGTGCCTCGGTGCAGCCCGCGTTCCGCGCCGCCGCGAGGGCGCGTCGTGCTCCGTCCACGAACGCCGCCGTCACGTCCCGCCCGCTGTCGTCGACGACCCGCGCCGTCCCGTCGAGCACGTCGTACCCGTCGCCGCCCACCAACTCCGCGGGCCGCCGCGGGGTCACGAGCCCGCCCGCGACCTCCGGGCAGAAGGACACGACTTCACGGCCGGCCACCGCCGCCTCGATCTCCGAGGACCCCTTGTGCCGCCCGTCGAACCGGCACGGCACCCCGCGCAAGCACGCACTGACCAGAATCGCTCCCATCCCGCCAGGCTAGCGCTGTGACCAGGAAGGTTCACCGGGTTGGCGGGTGCCGCGGAGCTGGTTCGGTGGGAATGCGCGTAGGGCGAGGCTCGTACGTGCTCGGCCAGGCGTTGTCATACCCCCGTTGTCGCGTCCAGGCCGCTCCCGGACGGGGCCGGGGTGACGGTGGTGACCGAGGCCTTCGACGGTTCGCGCATGCCGGAGGACGAACGCGCGGAAGTGGACAGCGGGCGCGCCGGATGTGGCCGGACAGCTCACAGCGGGCGCGGAGGCGCGCCATGTCGTGAGACGAGGGTGCCCGGGTAGTTCGGTGCGTCCGGTGGCCCACCAGAGGGTGGACCAGGTGTCCGAGGACGACGGTGCCTCCGGAAACAGCCGGGCGAGCACCCGAGAGCACAGATCAGCAGGCGGGCTCCATGTGAGATCAAGTCCTTGTGCAAGGTCGTGCGTGTGCACCAGGGTCTCCACGATCCCCATCGCGGCGAAGCCCTCGGGGTCCGAGACGCCGAAGACGTGCTGAGCGCGAGCCTGCGGAGGTGTGGTGCGCACCATGGCGACCAGCAGCGCGCCGCTCGCTTCCAGGACCTGCGGCAGGCCGGTGGGCCCCGCCTTGCGGTTCGCGTGAAGGGCGTTCGCTGGGTCGCCGGGCCGTCGGCTCTCCCCTACGAAGGGCACCTCGCCATCCAAGGGCGGTGTTTTGGGGCCCAGTTGCACGGCGTAGGCGAAGAGGTCGTCGCTGAGGTGCTCGACGGTTTCCCAGCAGTCCCATTCCAGCGAACCGGCCTTTCCTTCCCAAGCGGCTGGGGGCGCCTCGCGAAGGACTGCCACAGCAAGCTGCACGGCAAGGTCGAGGTCATCCCACCAGGCCGGCAACCCGGCGAAGGTTCGCGGTCACGGCACCAGCCGTTCAGTCGAAGGGGGCAGGACGTTCGACCAGGAGGAGGGCGAGGCCCGCGGCAGTGAGGAGGGCGCCGGTCAGGGTGATGGCGTGGTGGCCCGGGGATTCCAGGAGGCGTCCTCCGAGGAGGGCGCCGACGGCGATGCCGGCGTTGATCGTCGCGGACCCGGCGGCGGACCCGGCCTCGACACCGCGGGGAGATATGCGCAGGATGCGGCTCTGCAGGGCCGTGATCATGGCGGCCAGAGCCAGGCCGAGCAGGGCGACCGCCGCCGTCGCGGGCCACGGATGGTCGCCCGCGACGGCGAGGAGCGCCAGGGCCGCGGTCAGGAGCGCCACCGTGCCGGCCATCGTGACGCGGGCGTTGCGGTCGCACAGCGCACCGGACACCCAGGTTCCGGCCAGGCCCGCCAGGCCGTTCGCCAGGAGCACCGCGCTGACGGTGTCCGGGGACAGACCGGCGGCCTGGGTGAGGAAGACGGCGACGTAGGTGTAGAAGGTGAAGACGCCGGCGACGGCCAACCCGGTGGCCGCTATCAGCAGGGTGAAGCGCGAGCGGCTGGGGTGGGGGGCAACGGACGCCGCGTTCCGTGCCGTCGGGGCCGGTGGCAGCAGGAGCGCGACGGTGACCCCGGCCACCAGGCCGAGGGCGCTCATGACCAGGAACGGCACCCGCCATTCGGTCCGCTGCCCCAGCCAGGTCCCTGCCGGGACGCCGACCGCGCTCGCCAGCGGGATCCCGCTGAACAGCGCCCCCACGACCTTGGCGCGCACCGCTTCGCGGAACATGCCCGTGGCGGTCGCCGCGACCACCGACAACAGCACCGCATGGGTCAGCGCGATCAGGACCTGCGCCGCCAGCAGGAAGGCGTAGCCGGGGGCCAGGGCGGACAGCAAGGTGGCCGCGGCGAAGGCACCCAGCAGGGCGGTGAGCAGGCGGCGGCGCGGGATGCGCCGGGTCGCCCTGGTCAGGGGTACCGCGGTGACGGTGACCACCAGTCCGTAGCCGGTCACCAGCAGCCCGACCGACGATTCCGGCACGTCCAGCCCGGACGCGATCTGCGGCAGCAGCCCGATCGGCAGGCTCTGCACGGTGCCGTAGACGAACAGCGCCAAGGTGAGAGCCGCCACCGCGGCCACCGCACGGGCCCGGCCGACCTCTCCCGCCGTTCCGGAAGGAATCACATGGGTACGGTCCTGCATGGGCACATGCCTTTCCAGCATGCCCACCCACCCGGGAGCCGAACTCCCAACGATCCACCGCCCCTTGGGCGACGGCTGACGTGCCGAACTCTACGGCCCCCGCCGGAGCGACTCAATGGACCCGCAGCTTCCGACCTGCGCGCCCCACCCGCGCGGGCGGGGCCGCGCCGGATGTCGAGGACCGCCTGCCCGGCCATCGAACCGCGCTCCGGGTGATCAGTGCTCCTGGGCCGTCGGGCGCACCGTGATCTCGTTGATCGCGGCGTGCGAGGGCTGAGTGATCATGAAGGTGATGGAGCGGGCGATGTCCTCGGCACGCAGCCAGGCGTCCTGCGGCAGGTCACGGGCGGCGAGGCGCCCGCCGCCGGTGGCCATCTCCGTCAGGGTCAGGCCCGGTTCGACCAGCCCCACCCGGACGCCCCGTCCGGTCACCTCCTGGCGCATGGCCTCGCTGAACGCGCACACCGCGTGCTTCGTCGCCGAGTACACGGCGTTGTTCCTGCGCGCCACCCTGCCCGCGACCGAACTGACGTTCACCAGATCGGCGACCCCGCGAGCGCCGTCCGCCGCCGCGCGCAGCAGGTGCGGCAACGCCGACCGTGACGTCCCGAGGACGGCGTTGAGGTTGAGGTCGACCATCCGTTCCCAGTCCGCCGGGTCACCCTCCTCGACGGGACCCATGGCCACGTAGCCGGCGTTGTTCACCAGCACGTCCAACCGCGCGAGGCGAACGACGGCCGCCTCCACGACCTGACGCGCCTGCGCCGGATCCGTCAGGTCGGCGGTGAGAACGGCGCACGAGCCGCCCTGGTCGCGGATGCTCGTGGCCAGTTCCTCCAGCCGTTCCGTACGCCGGGCGACGACCGCCACGGCCGCGCCCTGCCGGGCCAGCTGCCAGGCGGTCGCCGCACCGATGCCACTGGACGCACCGGTCACCAGAGCCGCGCATCCCGACAGGGGCGCTTCGGCGTCGGTGCTTGGCGGAGTCTCGCTCCGGTCCGCGGCCCCCGCGCGTCCGGCATTCGGATCCCTCACACCCGTCACCGCCTTTCACGGATCGCGTCCGCCGCCCGCTCCCACCGCGACCGGCGATGTGCTGCCTCCTCTCGCAGCTTGCACCAGGTGGTCCGGGACCGCCTCCCGCCGACGCCCCGTCGATCACTGGCCGTGGTCCGGGACGCTCCCCTCGGACAGCGCCGCGCCGCGCAGGTGCTCGGCGAGCGCCGCGGTGGCCGTCGACGCCCCGCGGCCTTTGACGCCCCACGCCAGCAGATGGTGGCGGCGGGCCCAGGGATCCTGGAGTTCGCACACGGTGAGAGGTTGGCCGGGGTCGATGGCGCGGCGGGGTACGACGGCCAGCCCCACGCCTGCGACAGCGAGGGCGACGAGGACGCCGAGGTCGGCGACGGTGGTGCGGTAGCGCGCCACCGGAGCGTGCGGCCCGAGGTGCTTCTCGATCCAGCGGCGCAGCGAGGAGCCGGCGTCGAGCCCGACGAGCGGGTGCTCGGCGACCTCGCTGTAGGTCAGCGAGGTCCGGCCGGCGATGATTCCTCCGGCCTGGCCGATCACCACGAGGGAGTCGTCCCCGAGGGGCTCCATGCGCAGGCCGCAGTCGCGGGCCTCGTCGTCGACGACGACCCCCAGGTCCGCCTCGCCGTCGGCGAGCATCCGCACCGTCTGCGGCGTCCGGCTCTCGCACACCGTGACGTCGACGTCCGGGTGTGCGCGGAGGAACGAGACCAGGGCCTGCGGCACGAGCCGGTGCATCGCGGATCCGCCCGCCAGCAGGGTCAGCGGGGCGGTCGGGGACCGGGTGTAGCTGGCGACGGCGCTTTCGAGCCGCGCGGTCTGGTCCAGCACATCGCGTGCGTGGCGCGCCAGCGTCGTCCCCGCCGGCGTGGGCCGCACTCCCCGTCGTCCGCGGATCAGCAGGGCCACGCCGGCGTGGTGCTCCAGCGAACGCACCCTCGCGCTGGCCGAAGGAAGGCTCAGGTGCATCCGTTCGGCGCCCGCCGTGATCGACCCCTCCGTCACGATGTGGAGAAAGAGCCGCAGGTCGTCCAGGTCATAGCGCACCCTCCCAGCCTAAGGCTCCGGCTTAGGCTGACTGTGCCGATTACGCATTGTGGACCCACCGGTCGCGCGGCGATGCTCAGCGGGTGTCGGAGTTGTTTCCTGTCCTGCTCGCCGGTGTCGCCGCGGGGGTGCTGAACGCCATGGGTGGCGGGGGCACCTTCGTGGCGCTGCCCGCTCTGGTCGCGTCCGGTCTGCCGCCGGTGACCGCGAACGCGTTGTCGCGGGTGGCCCTCGTGCCGGGAGCCGTGGCCAGTGCGTGGGTCTACCGGGGCGAACTCACCCCGGTCGGGGCGACGCCGACCAGGGCGCTGACAGGGGTCAGCGCGACCGGAGGTGTCATCGGTGCCGGTCTGCTGCTGGCGCTGCCGGCCTCGTCGTTCGACGCCGCGGCGCCGTGGCTGCTCGCCCTGGCCACGGTCGTCCTCGCCTTCGGGCGCCACATCTCCCGGGCGGTGCGCGCGGTGCGGGGCCGCCCGGCCGGTATGAGTTGCCGAGCCGTCCTGATCGGACAGTTCTGCCTGTCCGTGTACGGCGGTTACTTCGGCGGTGCCGTAGGCATCATGATGCTGGCCCTGTGGAGCGTCGGTCTCGGCCTCGACGCCGCGGACAGCAACCCGATGCGGATCGTGCAGCTCGCGGCCGTCTATCTCGGCGCGACCGTGCTGTTCCTCATGGCCTCGGACGCGCTGAGCGCTCCGCTCGTCCTCACGACCACCCTGGCCGGGGCGATGGCCGGCGGCTTCGTCGGCGCCCACGTGGCGCGCCGTCTGCCCGCCCGGCTGCTCCGCGGCCTCATCCTCACCACCGCCGTCATCATGACCGTTCTCTACTTTCTGCGTGGCTGACCGAGATGAGCGAATTTCCGCGTGGCTGACCGAGAGGAGTGAAGGCGACATGGGTGAGGCCACGCCGTACACGGATGCGGCGCGAGCGAGGCTGGTGACGGCCTACGACGCCTGCGTCCTGGCCGACCTCGCGCGGGCCGCGGTTCCCGTCGGCGCGCACGAGCTGAACGGCGACGGGACCACCTGTTCGCCGGGGGCCGTGCTCGCGGACGCCGCGCGTGTGCTCGCGGCCGCGCGGCGGTTCTTCGAGAGCGCCGCCGTGTTCGAGCGCCTGGGCGGCGCTGACTGGCAACTGATCGGTGACGTCCTGGGGGTGTCCGCGCAAGCGGCCCGGGCTCGCTTCGCCATGGCCGAGACCGGCTTCCGGGAGGACCTGCTCCCGGCCGGGGGAACCACTTGCACCGAAGCCGGCGAAGCGGGCTGCCTGCGGGCCCACATGGCCAGGGAGCCGCTGGAAACGGCCCTCGACCTCGACGAGTGGGTACTGCGCCATCAGGACGGCGACGGCGATCTCGGCACCGCACCGGTCTCCGGCGGCTTGGCCCGCGCCGATCCCGTGCGGGACGCCGGGAAGCGCTCCTGACCGGCTGCTCAGGGAGCCGTGGAGTGTCAGGGGGTGCCGCGCGGGTTCCGCGGCCCTCACCGCGTGCCGGCGTGCGCCATGAGCAGCGGCTGGAAGAAGCCCGTCTGCTGGGGCATCCGCCACCCGGGGTCCACGAATCCCGCATCGGCCACGAGGGCGGACAGCCGGTCCCGGCCGAGCGCCCAGTAGGCGGTCCGCCGGACCGCGACCCGCCATCGCCCGCCGTCCGGCGGGAGCTGGAAGTGCTCCAGGCCGTAGTGGTCGCCGTCCTCGTGCCAGTGCCAGAGCTGGAAGCCGATGGTCGGTTCGGAGCCGTCCGCGGGCCGGTGGACCTGCGGAGGCGCCGAGGCGGGGCGGGTGCGCAGCAGGTCGTCGTAGGGGCGCGTGCTGATCAGCAGCAGGCCACCGGGGCGCAGCACGCGGCGCATGTCCGCCAGGGCGGTGCGGACGTCCTGCTCGGTCAGGAGGTGGGGCAGGGCGTTGTCGGCGCAGACGACGGCGTCGAACCGGGCGTCGGGGAACGGCAGATGGCGCATGTCGGCGGCGGCCGTGGGCAGCGTCGGATTCCGGTGGGCGGCCTCACGCGCGGCGCAGGCGACGGCGCGGGGGCTGAGGTCCGTCCCTGTGACGCGGTGCCCCCGCAGTGCCAGGCCGATGGCCTGCGTGCCGATGCCGCAGGAGCAGTCGAGCACCGCCGCGCGGCCTTCGCCCATGAGCGCGTCGAGGGCCTCGCCCTGCCGCCGCGTGCTCGCGTCCCAGTCCGCGTAGATCAGGTGGTAGTCGTCGGCCAGTTCGTCGTAGAAGCGTGCCACCGATGTCTCGGGCATGGCCCGAGGCCAGCCCCCGGACGGGGAGTCGACCGCGATGTGGTCAGCCGCCGCTCTCGCGGGTGAAGGGGCCGCCGGGCCCGAACGCGAGCCGCGCGAAGTTGTCGGCGATGCGGCGGTGTCCCGCGGGGTCGGGGTGGACCTCGTCGGGCAGCGGGAGTTCGGCGTAGTCCGCCTCGCCGTACAGGTCGCGGCCGTCGAGGTGGTGCAGGTTCGGGTCGTCGGCCGCCCGCTGCTCGACGATCCGGGCGAGTTCGCGGCGGATGACGTTGAGCGTCAGGCGCCCGGCGGCGCGTTCGGCCGGATCTCCGGTGGCCTTGAACCGCAGGGTCCCGCCCTGGAAGTCGGGCGCGAGAGGGCCGGGCGTGTCCTCCTGGACCGGGCACAGGATGGAGGACACGACCAGCAGCGGCGTGGTCGGATGCCCCTCGCGGATGGTGTCGAGGAAGCCGTGGGCGGCGGGGACGAAGGCGCGCAGGCGCATCGCGTCGGTGTTGACGACGTTGATGCCGATCTTCACGCTGATGAGGTCCGCGGGGGTGTCCCGCATCGCACGGGCGGTGAACGGGTCGAGCAGCGCGCTGCCACCGAATCCCAGGTTGACCAGCTCCACTCGACCCTGTGCCGCGGCCAGGGCCGGCCAGATGGCGGTCGGGTGGGCGGCGTTCGAGCCGTGGCTGATGGAACTGCCGTGGTGCAGCCACACCCTGCGCCCGCTGACCGGTGCCGGCTCGACCGGGGCGTCGGTGCGCAGGGCGACCAGCTCGGTGATCTCCGTATGGGGAAGCCAGATCTCGACGTCCTTGTCCCGCGCGGGCAGATCGGTGAACCGGGCGGTGCCGGGAGGCCCTTCGAGGAGTTCGGCGGACTGGGTGGCCATGTCGAGGACGCGGACGTTGCCGCCGGTCACCGTGTCCTGGCCCGCGAGACGGCCGTCGACCAGCAGGTCGTACACGCCGTCCGCCGGGGTCGGGAGCCCGCGGTAGGCCCTCTTGGTGGGCAGGGTGTCCAGCTCGACGGTGGTCGCCCGGGTGCGGAAGGCCAGCCGTACGCCGGACGGCTGGGCCTCGGCCATGGCCAGTTGGTCGTCGGGGATCTGCCGACGCGCCCCGGCGGGCAGCCGGTGCGGCAGCAGGCCGTGCGCCGTGCGCTCCACGTCGAGGGCGCCGCGCAGGAGGTCCGTGGTGACGGGTGTGGTGATCCAGCCGTGTTCGGTGTTCATCGTCTCAGCCTGTTGTTCAAGGGGCGGAGCATCGAGGGAACCCTCGATCCGATAGCGATTATGCAGCTACCTAATACCTTTAGGCAAAAACTGTCTGTGTTCCCCGCACGCCTTGGGGAGAGTCGGCACGTGGGACGGTGCCCACCCGGGACGAGGGGTTGGTGGCACGGCCCTGCTCGAGCCGGGTGACGTAGTCGACGGAGATCCCGGCCGGCATGGCCGGCTCCTCGCGCCGCAGCCCGGCCGAAGACGGGACGCCTGGCTGCGCGGGCGGGCGGGGCGGATCGTGGAGGCATGACGACAACACTGATCACCGGAGCGAACAAGGGCCTCGGTTACGAGACCGCCCGCCGCCTGATCGCCGCGGGCCACACCGTCTACGTCGGCAGCAGGGACGCCACCCGGGGCCGCCGCGCCGCCGAGCGGCTGGGCGCCGGGGCCCGGGCGGTGCAACTCGACGTCACCGACGACGCGTCCGTTGCGGCCGCGGTGAAGACGATCGAGGCCAACGGCGGCCTCGACGTGCTGGTCAACAACGCCGGTATCGAGGCGCGCGGTCCGAACAACGAGGTGGCGGGAGCGGCGGACGTCACCGCCGACATGATGCGGGAGGTCTTCGAGACGAACGTCTTCGGCACGGTACGGGTCACCCACGCGTTCCTGCCGTTGCTGCGGCGGTCCGCGTCGCCGGTCGTGGTCAACGTCAGCAGCGGGCTGGCCTCGCTCACGCACCTGTCCGACCCGGGCCACCCCGCAGCCTTCTATCCGGGGGTCGCGTACCCGGCGTCGAAGACCGCGGTCAACATGATCACCGTGCAGTACGCGAAGGCGTTCCCGGCCATGCGGATCAACGCGGTGGAGCCCGGCTTCACCAAGACGGACCTGAACGGGAACACCGGGATCCAGACGGTCGAGGAGGGCGCCGAGATCATCGTCCGCATGGCACAGGTCGGCCCGGACGGCCCCAGCGGCGGGTACTTCGACATGACGGGGCCGTTGCCCTGGTGAACGCCTGCGGCAGCGAGGCCGGTTACGCCTGCGAGGCTCGGGCCGCGCGGGGCGGCTCCTCGAACAGCACTCTCAACGCGACCTCTCGGTAGTGCTGGATGTGCCGCAAGGAGAGGTCCGCGGCGCGTTCCGCGTCTCCGGCCGCGATCGCCTCGTACAGCCCGCGGTGGTCGTCCCACAACGGGTGGGGGTCGTCGATCTGCTGGAAGAGCCAGCGCAGTCGTCCCTCGAGCGAGCCGAGCGTGGTGCTGAGCAGGTCGTTGCCGGCGAGTTCCATGATCTGGTGGTGAAAAGCGGCGTTGGCGCGCGAGATGCGCTCCGGTGTGCCGGACCTGGTGGCCTGCCGTGCCGCCTGCAACAGCTTGGCCAGGTGCTGAAGTTGGTCCGCGGTCGCACGCTCGGTCGCGCGGCGTGCCGCCAGGACCTCCAGTGCCTCGCGCATGTCGAAGAGGTTCTCGACGTCCTCGCGGGTCATGCCGCGCACGACGATACGGCGGGGCGACAGTGCCTGGAGGAACCCCTCGGACAGCAGAATGCGGATCGCCTCACGCACCGGCACGCGTGAGACCCCGAACTCCTCCGCCACCTCGCGCTCCATGAGGCGGTCTCCCGGTCTCAGCCGGCCGGTGATGATGCGGTCGCGCAGGCCCTCGCAGACCTGGTCGCGCAGCCACATCGAACCGTCGGCCGAGGCGGCGGGCTGCTGTGCCGTCGGGGCGGCGTCGGCCGCTGCGGTCTTCTTCGGGTTCACAAGCCCTCCGGGCGGGTCGAGGAAATTAAGGTATACCAAAACCTTGACGGGGAGATCCCGCACCTCCATTTTAGGTATACCAAGCCGACGAACGGCCTGGCTGTGACCTTGTTGCCCGTTGTCCTGGTCCCGCCTGGACCCCGTCCTGCCCCGGCGCTGGACCGTGCCCTTTCACCTCCTTTCCCCTGCCGAATCGAGGGTTCACCATGAGTGCCTCAGCAAGACAGCCCGCCCCAGGGGCTGCCCCGGCCAGCACCCGGGACGCGGACGTCGAGACCGCACCCGGTTCCGCCTCCCCCGGGGGTGCCCGGCCCAGCCGGGTGCGTTGGACCATGTTCGTGCTGCTCCTCGGTGTCGTCGCGCTCAACTACATCGACCGCAGCTCCATCTCGGTGGCCCTGCCACTGATCACGAAGGATCTCGGCCTCTCCAAGGAGAGCACCGGCTTCGTCCTGAGCGCGTTCTTCTGGACGTACGCGCTGATGCAACTGCCCAGCGGCTGGCTGATCGACCGCTTCGGCCCCCGGTTCATGGCATCCGGCTCCTGCATCAGCTGGGGCGTCGTCCAGGCGCTCACCGCAGGCGCGACGGGTGCGGGCTCCCTGCTCGGGCTGCGACTCGCGCTCGGCGCCGTCGAAGCCCCTGTGATGCCGGCCGGCGGCAAGCTCAACGCCCAGTGGCTGCCGGCCCGGGAGCGCGGGAGGGGCGCGGTGCTGCTGGACGGCGGTGCCCCGCTCGGCGCGGCGCTCGGCGGCGTCATCATCTCCGGCCTGATCACCTGGACCGGCAGCTGGCGTGCCAGCTTCGTCGTCGCCGGTGTGCTGACCTCCGCCGTCGGGTTCTACGCGGCCTGGTACATCCGCAACACTCCGCGCGAGCATCCCCAGGTCAACGAAGTCGAGGCCAGGTACATCGAACAGGCCCACGCGGTGGAGGATGCGCAAGGGGAGAAGGGCGGTCGCGCCGGACTGCTGCCGTACCTCAAGCACCGCTCCTTCTGGGCGATGTGCCTGGGCTGGATGGGCTTCAACGGCGTCTTCTACGGGCTGCTCACCTGGGGGCCCCTCTACCTCTCCGAGGCCAAGGGCTTCGACATCTCGACGCTCGGCTGGTCGACTCTCGCCATCTTCGGCGCCGGATTCGTCGGGGAACTCGCCGGCGGATGGCTGTCCGACCGCTGGCAGGCCACGGGCACCCCGGTCAACACGGTCATGCGCACCCTGCTGGGAGTCGCCGGTGCCGTCGTCGTCGCCGGACTGCTCGGCGTGGTGCTGGTGCCGGACGCCCTCACGGCCGTCGTCCTGCTCTCCACCGTGCTGTTCTTCCTGCGCTGGGCGGGCCTGTACTGGTCGCTGCCGTCCATCCTCGCGGGCCGCGCCAACGCCGGGATCGTCGGCGGCGCCATGAATCTCTCCGGGAACATCGCCGGCATCGTCACACCGATCGCCGTGGGCTTCATCGTCGGCGGCACGGGCTCCTACACCTGGGCCCTTCTGTACTTCGTCGGCGCGGGTGTGCTCTTCACCGCGTCGTCCCTCGCCCTCGACTGCAGCAGGAGGCTGACGACCCGATGACGACGTTCCCGACGACCTCCACGGTGACGACCGTGCCGATGCGCGCGAAGCCCGACGGGCTGCCCCATCGGCTCGGCATGCTCACCCCGTCCTCCAACACCTGTCTCGAACCGGTGACATACCGGTTGCTGGGGACCACCGGCGCCGACGCCGCCGTGACGGCGCACTTTGCCCGCGTGCCCGTCACCCGCATCGCGCTGGACGGCGATTGCGACGCGCAGTTCGACACCGCGCCGATGCTCGCCGCCGCCCGGCGGCTCGCCGACGCCAAGGTCGATGTGATCGCCTGGAACGGCACCTCCGGCTCCTGGCTCGGCGTCGACCACGACCGCGCGCTGTGCGCCGCGATCACTGAGGCCACCGGCGTTCCCGCCACCACCTCCACCCTCGCGTTGCTCGACGCCTGCGCCGCGTACGGCGTGACCCGGCTGGGGCTCGCCCTGCCGTACACCCGCGATGTGGCCGAGCGGATCGTGGCGACGTACGGCGAGGAGGGTGTCCTGTGCGCCCTGGAGGCCGAGCCGTTCGGGATCAGCGACAACGAGGCCTTCGCCCGCATCCCGGAGGGCGAGGTCGCCCGCCAGCTCCGCGACGCCGCGCGCGGTGACGCCCACGCGGTCGCCGTAGTGTGCACCAACGTGCACGGCGCCCGGGGCGCCGAAAGGCTCGAACAGGAGCTGGGGATCCCGGTGTTCGACAGTGTCACCGTGACCCTGTGGAAGTCGCTGGACCTGGCCGGCGCCGCCCCCGCGCTCCCCGGCCAGGGCACCCTGCTGCGCACCGGCAGCCTGCGCGCCCGCTTCCAGGAGGTGCTGGCGGATCTGCTCGCCGCGACCGGCGCCGACCGCACCACCTTCCGCGTCGACCTGCCCGAACACGGGCTGCACGTCGACCTCACGGCGGGCGAGGCGCACCGCGACGGGGTGCGGTCCATCCGCCGTGACGCCTCCCTCGACCAGCGGCGGCTGAACACCGTCGAGTGGCTGGAGTGCAACCGGACTCCTCTCGTCCAGCCGCACTTCGAGGCGGTCCCGCACCCGCCGCAGGCGCTGATCGACGTCTACGGAGTGCACGCCCAGATGCTCGGCCCCGTCGAATGCGACGGCGCCCTCGCGGGCTGGCTCTCCGTGCACAGCATGGAGGAACGCGACTGGTCCGACGCCGACACCGCCGCGCTGGCCACCGCCACGGCCCGCATCCACAGCGCCCTCGACCACCGACTCTGACCTCTTCGCACGAAAGGCGAACCGCACCGTGACGCAGGAAGGCATCACCCAGGCCACGACGACCGGTCCCGCGGCCACCAAGGACATCAAGATCGCCCTCGGTGTCGACGTGGACGCCGTCGCCGGCTGGCTCGGCTCCTATGGCGGCGAGGACTCCCCGAACGACATCCAGCGCGGCGTCTTCGCGGGCGAGGTCGGCACCCCGCGGCTGCTGAAGCTGTTCGAGCGGTACGGCATACGCACCAGCTGGTTCATCCCGGGCCACTCCATCGAGACCTTCCCCGAGCAGACCCGGATGGTGGTGGAGGCGGGCCATGAGATCGGTGCCCACGGCTACTCGCACGAGAACCCGATCGCGATGACCCCCCGGCAGGAGGAGGACGTCCTCGCCAAGTGCGTGGAACTCATCGAGCAGTACACCGGACGCAAGCCGCGCGGCTATGTCGCTCCCTGGTGGGAGATGTCGCCGTACACCGCGGAGCTCCTGCACAAGTACGGCTTCTCCTACGACCATTCGCAGAACTACCGCGACTTCACCCCCTTCTATGCGCGCGTGGGTGACGCCTGGACCAAGATCGACTACACCGCGGAGGCCAAGGACTGGATGAAGCCCCTCATCCACGGCCACGAGGTCGATCTCGTCGAGTTCTGCGGCAACTGGTACGTCGACGACCTGCCGCCGATGATGTTCAACAAGCACGCCCACAACAGCCACGGCTACGTCAGCCCGCGCGTTCTGGAACAGGACTGGAAGGACCAGTTCGACTGGGTCTACCGGGAACTGGACTACGCGGTCCTGCCGATCACGCTGCACCCCGATGTGAGCGGCCGCCCCCAGGTGCTGCTCATGCTGGAACGCTTCATCGACTACGTCTCCGGCCACGACGGGGTCGGCTTCTGCACGCTGGAGGACGCGGCGGAAGACTTCCGCCGCCGCTTCCCCTTCGACGGACCCGACCGGCCGGCCGACATGCGCTGAGCCCGCGTGCGGAACGGCCGCCTGAACCGGTCGGTGGAGGGCGGGCGTGCGGCCCTCCACCGACCGTGGTCGTCGGCGCTCGCCGATCAGGAAACCGGCGCCGCGTGCACGCCGAAGCCGCAGCCGGATCGAGGTGATCCCGAGGACGTGCCACGGGTCGTGCCCGGTCGTGTACAACCGTTCGCATGATGATCCGCACAGGTGGCCCAGAAGACGCGGCCGACATCCTCACCCTGCTCGACTCCGCGGTCGTCTGGCTGGCCGCCCACGGCCGCACGGGGCAGTGGGGCGACCAGCCCTGGTCCGCCCGCCCGGCGGCCGTCGACCGCATCCAGGCCTACACCCGCGACTACCTGGTCCGGATCGCGGAGGAGGATGGCCGCACGATCGGGGCCGCCGTCCTGGCCGAGGAGCCGCCCGCGAGTGTTCCGCCGGTGGAGGAGCGCGAACTCTACGTCCGCAACCTGGTAACCGACCGGGCCCGCACCGGCTCGGGAATCGGCGCCGCGCTGATCGCGGACGCCCTTGACGAGACCCGCCGCCGGGGCATCGGCCTGCTCCGCGTCGACTGCTACGCGGGTGGCGACCGCCGGTTGGTCGAGCAGTATCAGCGCCTCGGCTTCACACCGACCGACGGGTTCGAGGTCGAGCGGCCCGACCAGGAACCCTGGCCGGGTCAGGTTCTCGAGATTCGCACCTGATGGATCCGTTGCTGCTCAGAGCCCGTGGGGTGTGGGAGGACCTGGCACGGGTGCCTGACCGCGGGGAGACCACCACATGCACACCACCTGTCGGCGCGAACGACGCCGGCCTTCGCGCCGGCGACCGCTCCGCCCCCTCGAATCCAGGCAGTGATCGAACAGCTCGCACACCTCGACATCGCACTGACGACCATCGCCCCGAGCGGACAGCGCGTCCTGCCCGCGGACCAACTGGCCGCGTCGGGGATCCGACTCGGCCTGGGCCAGGACGGCATGCGGGACTACTGGTCTCCCTTCGGTGACGGCGACATGCTGGGCAGGACGTGGCAGTTGGCGTTCACACAGCAACTCCGCCACGACCGCCTGATCGAACGGTGCCTGGCGATCGCGACCGTCGGAGGGCGTGCTGTCGTCGGCACCGGTGGACCCGCCGCCGCTTCGTGGACCGACACCGCGGACACCTGCCCGGGGCTGCGGCGAGGCGATCGCGCGGATCTTCTGCTGCTGCCCGGCGAGACAGTGACGTCAGCGATCATGGACCGACCGAAGCGGCGGACAGTGCTGCGAGCCGGCAGAGTGGTCGCCGTCGACGGATCACTTTCGCCCGAAGCTCTCCGGACAGCCGTCTCGTGACACGACCGACGCAGCGCGGAGGGAAGGCCGAAGAGCAAGCCCGGCCGTCCCTCAGCCCATGCGCCCCAGCGCCTCCCGCACCCGCCGCGCGTCCCGGATCCGCTGCTCGTACGTCGCGCCCAGCGCGAGCAGGAGCAGCCCGGCGAGCGCGGGAGGCAGCCAGCGGGGGAGTGCGTCCGCCAACTGCACCAGGTAGGGGGCGAGTTCGTGCAGCGCGTCCAGCACGAGCACGCTCCCGCCGAGGACGAGCGGTGCCTGGAGGCGATGGCGGGCACCCAGCAGGGTGACGACGAGGGCCGCCGTGCCGAGCAGCAGGGGGCGCGGCCAGTCCGCGTCGGCCCACGCCGCGAGCAGGCTCGGCACGAGCGTCACCGACAGCCCGGGACCGTACGTCGTCCACGACGAGGACTTGGGGTCCCAGTGGCGCCGGACGAAGCCCACGACCAGCGCCGGGACGGTCACCGGCAGGGTGTACGCCTCCGGGGCGCCCACCGCCATCGAGCCGAGCCGCACCCAGGTGGCCAGCACGAACAACACGGCGGCCGCGTACCCGGCCTGACGGCGGTCCCCGCGCACGGCGGTGCCCGCGGCGATCACCCCGCACAGGGCCAGCACCAGGGACAGCACGGGTGCGTCGGTGACGGCCAGCCCGACGGCCAGGAGCCCCGCGGCGGCGCCCGTCGCCTCGACCGGAACCGCGGTCCGCGGGACCCGCGCCGCCAGCAGAGCCGCCGTGGCCGGAACGACCAGGACCAGCACCGCCGTGTGCGCGGCGGACAGGCCTGCCGCGGCACCCACCGCACACGCCAGACCCGCCGCACCGGCAAGGGACGCGCTCGCGCAGACAGCGGTCAGACGCGGGTGTGCGGCGGCCACCACGAAGAGCGCCGTCAGCGTGGCGAGCACGACCAGGGTCGCGCCCTCGGAAGCGAGCGAGAGGAGCGTGAGGCCGCCCGCGGTGAACAGGGAGAGGAGGACGGCGGTGCGGGACGTCGGCGTCCGACGGGCGAAAGCCGCCATGGCCAGCGCCGCCACGACCGTCAGACCCTGAGCGAACAGCCCGGCCACGTACGGGAGGTGCAGTGCGACCGGGAGGACGAGCGCGGTCGCCCAGACCAGGACCACGACCCCGGCCGCGGCCGGGTCACGCCAGGCCGAGGTGGCGCGGGCCGCCCCGGCCAGCACCACCGCGACGACCGCGAGCACCAGCGGCGCGGCCGCCGCGTCCGCCGGCCACGGTGTCCAGACCGTCACCGCGGCGCGCAGGTCCGACGGCGCCCCGGACCAGACCCGTACCGTCCATCCGACCGGACCCAGCAGCGCCACGAGGACCAGGGGCAGCGCCCACACCACCGCAAGGGCCTGGACGCAGGCCGACGCCCGGGCGACACCGCGCCGCACCGGTTCCGGGAACGGGGCGCGCACGGCCGACAGCAGCCCGACCCCGCAGGCCAGATGGACGGGCACCGTCCACACACCGGGCAACGACGCGCGAGGGACGCCGCCGAGCGCCGCGACCAGAAGCAGCCCGCCGGTCACCGCGGCGCCGGTGGCAAGGCCCTGCCGCGGGGCGCGCCACGCGGCGTACAGCGCGAGCGCCGCCGCCAGGGCGAGGAGCGCCGCCGCCCGGGCGGCAGCGCCCGGTCCGGAGGCCTCCCAGGAGAGCACGCCGGCCGCCGCCACGCCCCAGCCGCCCGTCCCGTACGCGCCGACGGCGGCGGCGACGCGCAGGGACCTCGCGGACGTCCGGAGCGCGACGACCGTGTCGAACGCGGCCGTCACCAGCAAGGCGGCCGTGATCGCGGACGGGCCCGCGCCGGCCGCCACCGCCCACAGCAGCAGGGGGAACTGGGCGGCGGCCAGCGCGGCGGGCAAGGGTATGCGCAGGGACCCGAGCGCCTTGCCGTACCCCCACCACAGCCCGGCCAGGAACACCGCCGCGACGGCGGCGTATCCCGTGCCGTCGGCGGCCGTCAGCGCGACCTCGTGCACCGCGTACGCGTCGAGCACCGTCAGCGCCAGACCGAGGCCTGCCAGCGTCTCCGCCGTCGAGCGCAGCCCGCGCCTCAGCAGGGGCACGGGAGCGCCGAGCGCCGCCACCGTCACCGTGGCGAGCACCAGAGACCGCCCGGCGATCCCCAGGTGCCCCCAGCTGACCAGGGTGAACGCGAGCGCGGCGACGGTCAGCAGGACGCCGCCGAGGACGAGGAGCACGTTCTGCACGCGGGGCGCGGTGGTCTCGGGCTGCGCCGACACCGGCGGAGGGGGCGGGAAGGCCTGCTGGAGGAGACCGATCAGGTGGGCCCGGCGGGCCAGCAACTGGGCCCGGCGGGCGTCGAGTTGCCACAACTCCGCGTCGAGGATCCGCAACTCCTCGGCCGGTGGCGGTAGGTGGGTCATGCCCTGGAGTGTGGCGTGTCCCACGCGGCGCGGCATGAGCGCGCCTACTCAGACCCGTACTCAGACAACGGCCGCCAGGCTGCGGCTGTCCCCGCTCTCACGTGGCGGCCGGGCGGAAAGTCGGCTCGGCCACCTTCGTCACGCCGGATCGACGAGACTGTGTTGCGCAACAGACACCGGTTACCGGGTCTTCACCGAGTCCGCTGTGAAGGAGATGACGGCATGACGGGCAGCCAGGTGCTGCGGGCGCACGACCGGCCGGCGACGCGCTGGAAGAACGGCGGCGGCCTGACCCGGGAGGTCGCCGCCGCCGCCTCCGGGGCGGGTCTGGAGGACCTCGTCTGGCGTGTGAGTCTCGCCGACGTCGCCCGTGGTGGCCCGTTCTCCTCCTTCGCGGACGTGGACCGGATCATCACCGTCGTGGACGGGGCCGGGATGGAGCTGACCGTCGACGGTGTCCCGCACACCGTCGCCGACTGCTATCAGCCCTTTTCCTTTCCCGGCGACGCGGTCACCGGCTGCCGGCTGCTCTCCGGCCCGGTCGTCGCTCTCAACGTGATGACGCGGCGCGCCCGCGCGACCGCGTACGTCCGAGTGGCGCGTGAGGGGTTCTCCGTCGTCCCGCGGACCGGGGTCCTGGTTCTCGTGATCGCCTTGGCGGGGACGGTGGCCGTCGAGGAGTCCGACGCCGGCCTCGGCCGGTTCGACGCGGTCCTGTTCTCGGACCGCGACGCTGGTGCCCTTCGTGTCGACGGGGCGGCGGCGGTCATCACCGTCACCACTACGTCCGGCTCGCCCGGGACCTGACCGAGCCCTTCCCCGACCGTGCCGTCGCCGCGCGCGCGGGTGGCTTCTCAGTGTCTTCTCAGCGGGCGTCACCGAGGCTGGAGGAGTCCCGGGGACGGTGGTCCTTTTCGCACGGAGGAAGCGAGTCCATCTCGCATCGAACGCGCATCGAAGAGGAGGCGTCCATGGTTTTTCGCACCGCAGCCCCACCCGTCACTCCCCGCCGGGGCCCCACGGCCCCGGGAACCGGGGGCACCGGTGACAGGCTGCACCGCTTCTTCGACGACGCCTGCGACCGCACTCCGACGGCCCCGGCCCTCGAATGCGGACCTCGGCTGGTGACCTACGCCGATCTCGACGCGGCGGCCAATCGCGTCGCCCGGTATCTGCACCGTGCCGGCATCGGTCCGGGCAGCCGCGTGGCCCTCCTGCTGCCCCGGTCCGTGGACATGTACGCGTGCCTTCTGGGCGTGTGCAAGGCGGGCGCGGCGTTCGTGCCGATCGACCCGGCCGCGCCGCCCGACCGGGTCGCCTTCATCCTGGGCGACGCGGGCGCGTCCGCCGTGCTGACCACGTCGGCGCTCGCGTCCGGTGCCGCCTGGGCGCAGCGACGCCAAACGTGCCCGGTCATCGAGGTCGACACGTGTGCCGGGGAACTCGCCGCCCTGCCGCCCGAGCGGCCTTGCACGGTGGCGGACGCGGACGATCCGCTGGCGTACGTGATCTACACCTCGGGGTCCAGCGGCAGGCCGAAGGGCGTGGAGATCGCGCAGTCGAGCATCTGCAACTTTCTGCGCGTCGTGTCACCCGTCTACGGCATACGGTCGCACGATCGCGTGTACCAGGGCATGACCCTCTCGTTCGACTTCTCGATCGAGGAGATCTGGCCCACCTGGGCGGCCGGTGCCACGCTCGTCGCCGGACCCGGCGGCGCCGGGCAGTTGGGCGACGACCTCGCCGACTTCCTCGAGGAGCACCGGGTCACCGCTCTGTACTGCGTCCCGACGCTGCTGGCGACGATCTCCCGTGACCTCCCGCGGCTCCGCGAGATCGTCGTCGGCGGCGAGGTGTGCCCCGCCCCGCTCGTCGAGCGGTGGAGCAGGCCGGGACGGCGGATCCTCAACACCTACGGGCCGACCGAGGCAACCGTCACCGCCACCTGGCAGGAACTCAGGCCGGGGCGTGCGGTGACCATCGGCCGCCCGCTGCCGACCTGCTCGGCCGTCCTCCTGGACGAGCGGCTGCACCCCGTGCCGCACGGCGCCGTCGGCGAGATCTGTCTGGGCGGTCCAGGCCTCGCACGCGGCTACGCGGGACGGCCCGACCTGACCGCCGAGCGCTTCGTCCAGCACCCCTCGGCGCCCGGCTCGGGCCGCCTGTACCGCACCGGAGACCTCGGCAGGATCACCGACGACGGGGAGATCGAGTACCTCGGCCGGGCCGACGCCGAGGTGAAGATCCGCGGCTACCGGGTGTCCCTGGAGGAGATCGACAACGTGCTGCTGGAGGACCCCGGCGTGGCCCAGGCGGCCACCACCCCCGTGTCACCGCGCGACGGACACGACGGTGACCGCGTGCTCGCCGCCTATGTCGTGCCCGCCGGGGACGGCGCGGTCCCCGGCGACGACCTCACCGCCCGGCTGAACCGGCGCCTGCGCCGGTCGCTGCCCGCCTACATGGTGCCCGCGACGCTGGACTTCCTCGACCGGCTGCCGGTCATGCCCAGCGGCAAGACGGACCGCACGAGACTGCCCGCACCCACCGGCCGCCGGCTCGCCGGCACCGGCCCCGTGGCACCGGTCCGCGACCCGCTGGAGGAAAGGGTGCGCGACGCATGGGCCCGGACGCTCGGCATGCCACCCGGCGAACTCTCCGCGGATGCCGACTTCTTCACCGACCTCGGCGGCCACTCGCTGCTCGCCGCCCGAGCGGTGTCGCTGCTGCGCGACCCGGGCGGCGGCCCCGGCCCCACCCTGCGCGACCTGTACGAGAACCCGACCGTGAGCGGCTTCGCGGCCCGGCTGCGCGCCACCGCCGACGCCTCCCGCGGCGTGCGGCGACCGCCCCGCCCCGCCCCCCTGCGGCACGGCCGCGCCCGCGTCGCGCGGGCCGGTCTCGCCCAGGCAGCGGCCTTCTACGCGCTGCTCCTCCTGCTCACCGGACCGGTGGCCGCGTCCTTCGGGCTGGACCACGGGCAGGTGACGGGCGGCGAGGCCACGGGACCGGCCCTCGCGGTGCTGGCCGGCTGGTTCGCCGTACGCTGGCTGGTCCCCGTCCTCCTCGCGCGGCCCCTGGCGGCGGGCATCCGGCCCGGCCGGTACCCCCTCTGGGGGGCGACCTACCTGAGACTGTGGCTGCTGGACGTGCTGCTGCTGGGGATCAGCCCACTGCGGATGCTCAGCGGATCCCCGCTCATGGGCCCGTACCTGCGGCTCCTCGGTGCCCGCGTCGGCCCCGGCACCGCCATCGCCACCGGCTTCGTCGGCCTGCCCACGCTGCTGCGCGTCGACCGGGACGCCACCATCGGCTACGGCGCCACGCTGCGCCCCTGGCAGGTCGCCGACGGATGGGTCACCGTCGCCCCGATCACCGTCGGCGAGAGGGCGTACGTCGGTGCCAACGCGGTCCTCGAACCGGGCGCCCGCCTGGGCCCCGGATCCGCGCTCGGCGAGCAGTCCGTGGCCGGCCCGGACGAGGCCGTCCCGGCCGGGGCGCGCCGCGCCGGATCGCCGGCCCGCCCGGTCGAGGCACTCGCCCCGCTCGTCGAGACGATGCTGCGCGACCGGACCGAGGCGGACCGCTGGCGGCCCCGGCACCTGGCCGCCGTCGTGCTCGGTCTGGTCCTGCTGGAGTCCGTCGTGGTCGTCACGGCCCTGCCGAGTGCCGCCCTGCTCTGGTGGGCCTGGTCGCACGGCGGCGCGCCCGCCGGTCTCGCCGCGGCCGCGCTGTCCGGCCCGGTCCTCGTGGTCACGGTGTGCCTGGTCGTCGCCGCCGGGAAGCGGGCGGTCCTGCCGAGGACACCCACCGGAATCCATCCCGCGCGCTCGGCGCTGGGCGTGCGCAAGTGGATCGCCGACAAGCTGCTGGAGCAGAGCCTCACCCTCACCAACTCCCTCTACGCCACGCTCTACACCGTCCCCTGGCTGCGGCTGCTCGGCGCCCGCGTCGGCCGGCGCGCCGAGGTCTCCACCGCGGCGCACCTCGACCCCGACCTGCTCACCCTCGGCGACGGCAGCTTCGTCGCCGACATGGCCGGCGTCGGCGTCGCCGCGTTCGCGGCCGGGCGGATGGCCGTCGAGCCCACCGACATCGGCGAACGCGCCTTCGTGGGCAACGCGGCGCTGGTCCCGGCCGGCACGCGGCTCGGCCCGGGCTCGCTCGTCGGTGTGGGCACGGTGCCGCCCCCGGCGCGCGTGCCCGCCGGCAGCACCTGGCTGGGCTCACCGGCCCTGCGGCTGCCGGTGCGCCAGGACAGCGGGTCCTATCCGGAGGAGAAGACGTTCCGGCCCACCCGCGGGGCCGTGCTCGGCCGCCTGGCCATCGAGTTCTTCCGCACCACCCTGCCCATGTCGGTGCTCACGGCCGCGGCGTTCCTGTACCTGCTCGCCCTGTCGGACACCGCCCGCCGCGCCGGGCCGTGGGTGCCGCTGCTCGTGTCGCCGCTGTTCGGCGCCTGCGCGGTGCTGGCCGTCATCGGGTGCTGCGTGCTGGCCAAGTGGGCCGTCGCCGGACGGTACCGGCCCCGGGTGGAGCCCCTGTGGAGCCTGTTCGTGCGCCGCACGGAATTCGTCACCGGCCTCTTCGAGGCGGCCGCGGTACCCGCGGGCGTGGGCGCCCTGGTGGGAACGCCCTTCCTGCCGCCGGTGCTACGCGGCCTCGGTGCCCGCATCGGACGGCGCACCTGGATCGGCACCACGTACCTCACCGAGTTCGACCTCGTCGAGGTGGGCGACGACGCCTCGATCGGCATGCACGTGTCCCTGCAGACCCACTTGTTCGAGGATCGTGTGATGAAGATGTCGACGGTGACCGTCGGACCCGCCGCGAGCGTCGGTACCCGGACCGTCGTGCTCTACGACACGCAGGTGGGCGCCGGTGTCCGGCTCGGGGCGCTGTCCCTGGTGATGAAGGGCGAGCGTCTGACGCCGGGAACGAGCTGGCACGGACTCCCCGCCGAAGGAGACGAAGGAGACGGCGGAGCGACGGCCCCCGCCGAGCCGGCGACGTACCCACCGTGAGGCCGCCATGACACACCTGACGCATTCCGGGGCAGCCGGACGCCGTCCCCTCGCCCTCGTCTACCGCGGCCCGGCCTCGCTGCCCGGCTGCCCCGAGGCGGTCGCCGGACTGCTCTCCTCGGGGCCGTGGGACCTGGACGTCCGCTTCACCGGCCCGGACGAGGCGCTCGCGCTGTCGGCCGAGACCCTCTCCCAGGCCCTGCTGTACGCCCAGCCCGGCGGCGGCACGCTCGCCTCCGCCTACCGGAGACTGCGGCGGCGGCGCCGGGAGATCCGCGACTTCGTCCGCGACGGCGGGCGCTACCTCGGGTTCTGCCTCGGCGGCTACCTCGCCGGGGCCACACCGG
The DNA here is from genome assembly GCF_052663305.1 of Streptomyces cyslabdanicus. Lineage (NCBI taxonomy): Bacteria > Bacillati > Actinomycetota > Actinomycetes > Kitasatosporales > Streptomycetaceae > Streptomyces > Streptomyces cyslabdanicus. The sequence continues at coordinate 38,530 of NZ_JBQRUW010000056.1, read as the reverse complement.
GCTTCGGCCTGCTCCCCGGCGACACCGACCAGTACATCTCCTCCCCGGGGGCCACCGTCCACGACGAGAGCGACACCCTGGTCACGGTGGTCTGGAGAGGCCGGCCCCGCACTGTGTTCTTCCAGGACGGCCCGCTCTTCGTCCTCGACGAGCATGCCGAGGCCACCGTCCTCGCCACCTACGACAACGGCGCCCCCGCCGCCCTCGCGACCCGCTTCGGCCGCGGACGGGTCGCGGTCACCGGCCCCCACCCCGAGGCCACGACCGCCTGGTACACCGACCACGGCCTGCCCGTGCACCACACCCTGGACCTGGCCGTGGACCTGGTGGAATCGGCACTGAAGGACTGAACGACGGAAGGACTGAAGGATGGAGGGGATGCCCACCCCGTGAGTACGGCCCCTGCCCGTGGGCCGCCCCACTCCTCGACCGCCTCCCAGGAAGCCGCTCCGGTCCGGAGCTATCGTGGTTCCTGAGAGGCTGCGATGCGGACGCTGATCATTGAGGACGAGCAGGCACTCGCCGAGGCGATCGCCGACGGGCTTGCCGCCGAGGGATTCGTCTCGGACGTGGTCCACGACGGCCCGGACGGACTGTGGCGGGCCCTGCACGAGCCGTACGACGTCATCGTGCTCGACATCATGCTGCCCGGCCTGTCCGGGTACGAGGTCCTCAAACGCCTGCGGGCCGCCCAGACCTGGACACCGGTGCTGATACTCAGCGCGAAGGCCGGGGAGTACGACGAGGCCGACGCCCTCGACCTCGGCGCCGACGACTACCTGAGCAAGCCCTTCTCCTACGTCGTGCTCGTCGCCCATCTCAGGGCCCTGCTGCGGCGCGGAGCGCCCGCCCGCCCCGCCGTCCTCACCGCCGGAGACCTCACCCTCGACCCAGCGCGCCGCCGCTGCCGTCGTGGACACCGCGAGATCGACCTGACCGCGCGCGAGTTCACGCTGCTCGAATACCTGCTCAGGCACCCCGACGAGGTGATCAGCAAGACGGACATCCTCATCCACGTGTGGGACGAGCACTTCGACGGCGACACCAACATCGTCGAGGTCTACGTCGGCTACCTCCGCCGCAAGATCGACGCCCCGTTCGGCCGCCGGACCATCGAGACCGTCCGCGGCGCCGGCTACCGGCTGCGCGACGGCGCGGGGTGACCGATGACCGGGGGCATCCGATACTGGTGGGCCCGCCGGTCACTGCGGCTGCGCTTGACCGCGGCCGCCGCCGCGGTCATCGCCACCGGGCTGGCCGGAGCCGCCGTGCTGCTCGTCGTCTGGCTGCACGCCAGCCTGATCGGCGAACTCGACCAGGCCGCCCTGCAACGAGCCCAGGTCGTCGCGGCGGACAGGGACAGCGCGGACGTGCCCGTCGCCGACCACGGGGGAGCCGCCGTCCAGGTGATCGCCGGAAAGGGGAAGGTGCTGGCCAGCTCGGCCAACCTGCGGGGCCGCCCGCCCGCGTTCACCTTCCCGGCGAGCCGGTCCGCCACCCCGCACGCCCGCACCGTCGCCGACATCCCCGTGGGGCCGGGCGGGACCTGGCGAGCCGTCGGCATACCGGCGGGCACCGCCCGCGACCCGGTGACCGTCTACGTGGCCCTCCCCACGGGGAGCGTCGACCGCGGTCTGGCCCGGCTCACCGTCGGTCTGGCGACCGGCGTGCCGGCGGTCGTCGCCGCCCTCACCGGAGTCGTGTGGCTGTTCACCGGGCGCGCGCTGCGCCCCGTGGAGGGCATGCGCGCCCAGACCGCCGAGATCACCGCGTCCGACCTGAGCCGCCGCCTCGACGTACCGCCCGCCGACGACGCGCTCGGCCGGCTGGCCACGACCCTCAACGACCTGCTGGCCCGGCTGGACGCGTCGACGCGACGGCAGCGGCGGTTCGTCGCGGACGCGGCCCACGAACTGCGCACCCCGCTGAGCACCCTGCACACCCGTCTGTCCGTCGCGGCCCAGCACCCCGGCCTGACCGACGGGCGGTCCCTCGCCACCGGGCTCCTCCCGCAGACCGAACGGCTCACCCGGCTCGTCGACGACCTGCTCCACCTCGCACGGCTGGACGCCCGGCCACGGCCGCGGGCCCGCCCCGTCGACCTCGACGAGATCGTCTTCACCGAAGTGCGCGAAGCCCGCCGGCGCACCCGGCTCGTCATCGACCAGCACGCCGTCGGCGCGGCACGTGTGGCGGGCGACGAGGACGCCCTCGCCCGTGTCGTACGCAACCTGCTCGACAACGCGGCGCGCCATGCGGGCACCCGGATCGACGTCAGCCTCCGCACCCTCGGCGACACCGCGCAACTGATCGTCGCCGACGACGGGCCCGGCATCCCCGAGGCCGACCGTGAACGCGTCTTCGGGCGCTTCACCCGGCTCGACGACGCCCGGGCCCGGGACACCGGCGGCAGCGGTCTCGGCCTCGCCATCGTCCGTGACACCGTCACGGCTCACCACGGCAGCACGCGCATCGAGGACAACCGGCCCGGCGCCCGGCTGGTCGTCCTGCTGCCGACGACGGAACGGGGCCCGTGAAGAGCCGCCCGGGCCCGCCGCCGGCCCGGCGGGACGCCGGACGACAGGCCCGGGGAGCCGGCGCGGGACGACCGGGCACCCACGTCACGGCGCGGGCGCGGGCCCGGGAGCGGCGTCGGACACCACGCGCACACCCAGCCCGCGCACGCGGTAGATGCACCTGTCGTCGCCCCACAGCGACGCGTCCGCCGTCGCATAGGGCCCGCGTGCGTCCGTACCGCTCTCCACGATGTCCATGTCCACCCGGATCAGCCGGTTGGCCGGGGTGATCTGGCCGCGGTACGTCCATGCCGTCTCGCGTCCGGGCAGCACCGGCTCGAAACGGGGCCGGGGGATGCCGTGTGCCGCGCCGCGCTCCAGCAGGTGGTACTGGAGCAGCTGGCACATGGCCTCCACACCCAACGACCCCGGCTGCACCGGGTCCTGGAAGAAGTGCGCCCGGAAGAACCACTCGTCCGGGGAAACGTCCTTCTCCGACCGCAGCCGCCCGAGCCCCCGGCTGCCCCCGTCCGGCCAGGAGCCGGTGATCCGGTCGAGCATCAGCAGTATCGGGCCCGGCAGCCGAAGTTCCCCGGCGCAGTACCGAGCGGGCCGGGCGGTCAGGTCGACGGTGCGGTCGCAGGGCTCGTCGAGACGGGCCCGGTCCTCGGCCGGCACCGTGAGGCCCTGCTGGTGGTCGAACGCCGACGGCGGGAAGTAGCCGAAGGCCGTGGACAGGTCGAACAGCGGCACCCCGTCGGCCGTGCACCGCACCCGGAACGACTCGACGATCATGTCGCCGCCGCGGGAGACACGCGTCAGTTCGGCATGGGTGCGGACCGTGCGCGTCGCCGGGGTGACCTCACCGGTGACCGTCCCCGACCCGTCGAGGTTGCGGAACAGCAGATCCGTGTCGGTGGTCAGCGCGCTGCCCACGTACGAGGCCAGCCATCCACAGGGTTGCAGCGCGATCTCCATCAGGACGGCGAACGGCATCGCACGGCCGCCGCTCTGCTCGAAGTACCAGGCCCGCGCGGGCACGTCGTACTCCGCGACGACACTGCTGCCCTCCCGCATACCGCCCTGCGGGCCGTCCACCGAGACGATCCGGCTCATGAAGTGGTAGGGGGGACCGGGCAGCCGCGCGACCCTGCGGGTGCCGTCGAAGGGTTCGTACGCGGTGCCGAAGGCCTCACTGGGACGTCCCCAGGCGCAGGCCAGCAACGAGGCGTAGCCGAAGGGGAACCCGTCGGCCCCCGTCGCCACCGGCTTCTCCTCCCGGTGCCCGGCCAGCCCGCCGAGCAGGGGGAGCGGCACGGGCGTACCGCTGCCCTGCACGGCAGGCGGGCCCGAGCGCCGCCAGTGCGACAGCGGCCAGTCGGGTACCAGCCGCAGCGCCACGTCCTGGCCCAGGAACGCCTTCGTCCCGTCCACCCAGCCCAGCACGTCGGCGTACAGCGTCGGCACCGGCCCGGCCGAGACGCCGCGCACGAACACCTCGTAGACGACCCGCCGGCCGGCCGGAGTCGCCTGGCCCCGGCACATGGCCCTGACGGGCCGGCCGTCGACGGGCTCGAAACGCCAGCCGTCCCGGTCCACGGTGAAGCCCATGGCCGCCAGGTAGAACGCCATCGCCTGGAGACCGCCCTGGAGCATCAGGGTGCCTGGCATGCAGGGGTCGTTCTTGAAGTGCCCGCCGAAGAACCAGTCGTCGGGCGACAGAGGGGTCTCGGCCCGCAGGTAGCCGCGGCCCCACGGCCCTCCGGCCGGGTCGAACGCGGTCACCTCATGCAGCAGCCGCAGCCTGCCGTCGTCGAGCCCCGGTGAGCGGACGTGCGCCGCCGTCGCCTCCCAGCCGGGGCCGAAGCAGTCCGCCGGCCGCCCCTGCGCCAGCGCCCGGACCCGGTCGGCGTCGAAGCGGGTCCGCCCGCAGCGCACGGCGGGCGCGTCGAGCGGCAGGTCGTCGCCGGGCGGCCGCTCGGCGGGATCCCACCGCACGCCTCCGCTGCCCGCGAGCTCCTCAGGGGTGAAGAACCCGGCCTGGCCCTCCCGGACGCTGAGCCGGAGTTCGCCGTCCACAGAGCAGTCGTAGTGGAAGAAGGACAGCCGGACGCCGTCGTGCTCCGCGTGGCCGTCGACGTGGATCTCGTAGCGCAGGGTGTCGCCCGCCTCCGGCGGGCTGCCGTGGTACGTCACCTCGCAGCCGAGCAGCCGGTAGGCGCGCTCGCCCCGGTTGAGGAGGTCGACGCCCAGCCAGCTGAGCAGGAGCAGATCCGCCTGGCCCGCCTCGATCAGCAGCCCGGCGGGCATGCGCCCGGTGGAGTCCAGGTACCAGCTGTCGGGCCGGACGTCGGTCTCCGTCCAGATCGTCCCGTCGGTGCGCGCCGGGCCCGGCGCGGCGAGCGCCGCCGGCACCGCGTCGATGCCGGTGACCCGGTCCGCGAGCAGCATGGGCGGCTCGGGCATCCGGGTCTGCACCGCGTACGCGTCCTGCTCGGCGAACCGGGGACCGAACAGCGCGGAGACCTCCCGGGAGGCGAGGTGTTCCAACTGGGCGCGGTCGAACTTCGGCCCGGGTCTCGAGGGCGGCGGCGCGGGTGCGGCCCTTTCCGGCGGGGGAGCGGGCAACTCCGCCGGGCGGGGCACGGGCCGTACGGGGGCCGGTGGCGGCCCGGCCACCGGACGCGGTGCCGGGAGGCCCGGCGGCCGTACGGGAACGGGCGCGCCGCTCCCCAGCACGGTGACGGCGAGAGCGGACAGCCGCAGGAACCGCTGATGGGCCTCGGCGTGCCCGGCGACGACCTCCTGGTGCAGCGCGGCGACCCGCTCGCTCTGCCGGAGGACCGCGGCACGGGCTCCGGCCGCGCGCGACTCCGGCCTGTCCGGGTCCCGCCTGTCCGGGTCCTGCCTGTCCGGGTCCCGGCTCTCCGGGTCCTGCTCGTCCGACTCCCGCCTGTCCGGGTCGCGCCTCTCCGGTTCCTGCCCCTCCGGCTCCCGCTCGTCCGGCGCCTGCGGCCCGACATCGGGCCGCAGGCGCCGCGTCGCGGCACCGGGGCGGGGCACGGCGATGTCGGCCCGCGCCGCGGACCGGCCGGCCTCCCGGTCCGGCACCGGCGCCAGTTCGGGGGCCCGGGGCAGGGTCACCAGGGCCGGCTCCAGCGGCGGCAGACACGGAGACGCGGGTACGGGCACGGTGACGGTGGGCCCGGGACGCCGGACCTCGGTGGCGGCTTCCGCGAGCCGGGCGAACAACTCGTCGGCGCGTACCGGCACCCCCGCGACGACGAGTTCCGCCACCGCGAGGCAGGGCTGCCGCAGCCCGGTGTCGCCCGGGGCGTCCAGGGCGACGGCCACATGGTCCCGGTCGCCGAGCACTCGCTTGATCCAGCCGGTGCACAGCTTGCGCGGCCCGTGCTCCACGAAGACCCGGACACCGTCGGCCCACGCCTGCTCGACCGTGGCCGCGAAGTCGATCGTGTTCAGCCCCTGCGCGGTGAGCGCCTCGGCGGCCCGCTCGGCCGTCGGCCGGTACGACTGCCCGGTGGCCCCGCTGTAGAACCTCACCCCCGGCACATCGACGGTGGGTTGCCGGTGGGTCTGACGCCACACCTCTCGGATCTCCGCCAACTCCGGTGCGTGGGCGGCCAGGTCGTAGTCGAGCTCGATCGCGCGGTCGGCGCCGATCCTGGCCACGACGGCCGCGCACGCGCGGGACTCGCCGCCGATGACGCAGACTCCGGGCGCGTTCACAGCCATCAGATGAACCGCGACCTCGGCGGCGAGTTCGGCACGGACCACCTCCAGGGGCGCACTGACCAGATGGCTCGACCAGCGCCGGCCCCGGACGCCCACACGCTCCCAGTGGCGCCGGACCGCCCGGAGTTCACCGGTGAGCTCGGTCGTGAACAGACCGCTGTCCCTCGTGGCGTCGTACAACCCCGCGGCGTCCGGCCAGGCACCCAGCGCCACCAGGGCCGCCGACTCGCCCGAGGAGTACCCGAGGGCGGCGTCCGGCCGCAGCCCGAGCACCTCCCGGGTGAACACGGTGTGGTGGACGGCGAGTTCGGCGGCGGCCCAGATCTGGTCGAGCACCCCGTGCTCCGCCCGGGACCGCAGCCGCGCGCCGATCGCCCCGTGCCGGGCCCGGACGGCCTCGCGGAGCGACGGCAGCGCGAGCATCAACGCGTGCCCCATACCCGGGTAGGCGGCCGAGCCGTTGGTGTAGACGAACGCCGTCTGCCCGGTGACCGGCCTGTCCCGGTACAGCACATCGGCGGGACGGGGCCCGCCCTCGGCCAGCCAGCGGCGGGCGGCCTCCTCGCGGCCCGGCAGCGCGTCGTCGTCGGCAACGAGCACCAGGCGGGCCGGCCCGGTGTCGGACTCCGCACCGGCCTCCAGCGCGGCCAGCACCTGCCGGCGGTCCGCCCCGGAGAACACGTGCAGCCGCGGAGCCGGGCCCCGCAGCCACGGCCGGGCGTCTCCCGCGCGCAGCCGGACACTCGCGGCGGGCCCTTCCCACGGTGTCACCACGGCCTTCGCGGTCTGCGGGACGGCGGCGGCGTCCGCCGGACCGCCTGTGCGCGGCACCGCGCGGTGCTGCAGCGCGAGCGCCGCGACCGCGACGCAGACCAGCCCGTGCGCGGCGTCCGCGCGCCCGAAGGCCGACGCCGGGTCGAACACCGCGTCGGGGCCGTCCCCGACGACCATGTCGGGTGCGCCGTCGCAGGCGTCGTCCGAGTCGCCGTCGGAGGCGTCGTCGAGCAGGGCGACGACGGTGTCGCCGTCCCTGCGCGCGGTGTCCAGGGACTTGAGGACCAGGACGACCGCGGCGTCCCCCGGCTCGTCGTCGCGTCCGAGTTCCCGCAGGGCGGCCTGGTGCACCGCCTCGCAGGACAGGTCGGTGGCCCCGACGAGCGCGGCGTCGACCTCCCCCGACCGGACGGCCCGGGCCGCCAGCTCCAGCGCCACCAGCCCGGACGCCTCCTCCGCCGAGACCGCGAATCCCGGCCCCGCCAGGTCGAGTTGGGTACTGATCCGGTTCGCCGCAAGGTTCGGCATGCTGCCCACCACCGCCTCCGCGGTCATGGGCGGCACGAACGCGTCCCGGGCCGGGCCCACCGACACTTCCGTGGTGGGAAGCCCGGCCTGCTCCAGCCAGTGGGGAACCCGCCAGCGAGCGCCCGCCCGGGCGACCTCGGGGTCCACCCCCATGCCGACGACCACCATGGTCCGCTCCCGGGGCAGGGACACCGACCGTACGGCCTCCCGGGCGGCCTCGAGCACCAGGAGCTGATGACGCACCGTTCGCTTCAGGGCCAGGGGCGGGAAGCAGAGGTTCCGCAACTCCACGGCGATCTCCGTGGCGGGGCCACACCGTTCACCGCCCAGCACCGCCCGCCGGAAGTCCTCGGTAAGGCTGCCGTCGCCGACGCGGGCGCCGAGGGCGACGATCGCCACCCGCGTACGGCCGCCCGGCGACTCCCGCACCCGGGCCGGGGCGGGCACGACGGCAGCAGGGCGGGCCGGTCGCGACGCGGCGGCCGGGCGGACCGGTCGCGATGCGGCGGACACCGGGTCGCCGTCCGGAAGGTCCACCACCAGATGGGCGTTGGTCCCGCCGAACCCGAACGCGCTCACCGCCGCCCGACGCGGCCCCGGCCACGTCTCCGGCGCGGTCAGCACCCGCAACGGCGTACCCGCGAGCGCCTGAAGCGGCCGCTGCGCGCCGAGCGTCGCCGGACGGATCCCCGCACGCAGCGCGCCGAGCACCTTCAGCAGCCCCGCCGCGCCCGCGGACGCCAGCAGGTGCCCGACGTTCGACTTCACCGAACCGATCGGCACGTCGTCACCGGCCCCGAAGACCCGGGCCATGCCGCGCGCCTCCACCGCGTCCCCGACCGGCGTCCCCGTCGCGTGGCACTCGACGAGCGACACGGACTCGGGCGCGACGCCCGCCGCCTCGTACGCCAGGCGCATGGCCCGGACCTGACCCTCCTCCGACGGACTGATCAGCCCGGCGCCGCGCCCGTCGTTGGACAGTCCGACACCGCGGATCACCCCGAGCACGGGCAGACGGGCGGCGCGGGCCTCGGACCACCGCATCAGGGCGACGAACCCGGCGCCCTCGCCGTGCACCAGCCCGTCCGCGTCCCGGTGGAAGGGCCGGCTGCGCCCGGTACGGCTCGTCGCGGACAGCCCGCAGAACCCCACGTGCAGATAGAGGGGGTCCGCCCGGCTGACCGCACCGGCCACCATCAGGTCCGCCGTGCCGTCGTGCAGCCGGTCGCACGCCAGCTTGACCGCGTACAGCGACGACGCGCAGGCGGCGTCGAGGGACCACGCGCCCGCGCCAAGCCCGAGGGCCCGGGCCGCGAGCCGGGCGGGCAGCCCGGACGAGAAGCGGTTGCGGGCGTCGGGCCGCGCCCTGCGCTCTCCCGTCAGCAGGGCGTCACGGAGCTCGGGTCGCTGGGCGGACAGCCAGACGTGCTCGGCGAAAGCCGCCCCCGAGGGCGTGGGATAGGACAGGTTTCCCAGCACAAGACCCGCGCGCGGGAGCGGGCCCTCGCGGCCGGCCTCCGTGAGCGCCTGCCGGACGCCGTACATGACCCAGTGGAAGAGCGGGTCCAGCGACAGGATCCGCTCCGGGGCGATCCGGAAGCCGCTCGGGTCGAAGACGGACTCGAAGCCCCGTACGTACCCGCCGACATCGGTCCAGGTGCGGTCGAGGTGGTCGTCCACCGAGCCCATGGCCCAGTGGCGCGGCAGCCGCCAGCGACCGTCCGGGACGGCCGACAGGCTGGTGCGGCCCGCGGCGATGTTGTCCCAGAACGTGTCCGGATCGAGCGCGTCGGGCAGCACACAGCCCCGGCCGACGACGGCGATCGGTTCGCATTGCATGCAGGTCTCACTTCACGGCAGGGCCAGTGCAGGGCAGGTGCGCGGGGGCCGGGGGCTCAGGAGGGGCGGCGGACGAGTTCCACGCCGAGCAGTTCCAGGCGGACGGCTCCGTCGGCGTCGAGCAGCGCCGCATCGCAGCGCGCTCCCGTGCTGTGCACCTTCCGGCCCCGCAGCACACACCGCACGGTGCCGTCCACGGCGCCGCGCCGGTGCACCCTGCACTCCGCGACGGCCATCGGCAGCGTTGCCCCACCCAGCTGCTCCTGCGCCCAGACCAGGGCGAGTTGGAGCGCGCCGTCCACGGCGGCCGGGTCGAGCGGCCAGTGCTCGCCCGGCCACTGAAGGGCGCGCACGCCCGCGACGACCGCCTCGGCCCCGTGCTCGGAAACACCGTGCAGGGAGCGGACGGAGTGGAACCGGGGGCCGTGGAAGAGGCTCTCCCCGTCGTACAACTCGGTGCGGTCCAGCGGCTTGAGGCCGTCCGGACCGCCCCACGCGGCCGGATCCGGCGCTTCGGCCCCGGCGTCCAGTACGGTCCGGAAGTGCGCCACCCCGCTCTCCCCGCGCAGTTCCGCCTCCAGCCCAGACGGCGCCCCGGCCGCGCCCCGCCCGCCGTGCACGGTGAGCCGGTGGCCCGTGTCGGCCAGTTCGGGCAGGGCGTACTTCTGGTACACCCGCAGGTCGCGCAGGGTGAGGGGGCCGGTGTCCGGCAGCCAGGCGGTGGCCGCCCCCGCGAACCAGTTCAGGACCATCGCCACGGGCAGTACGGGAACTCCGGTGACCGCGTGGTCGGCCAGCTGCGGCGCGCTGTCCGCCCGGACCAGCACCTGCGCCGGACGCGGATCGCCGGCCGGGGACAGGGCGGCCGGATCGTCCCCGGCCACCAGGACGACGCGGGCCTCACCGGCCGTGCCGTCCAGTTCGGCCGTGAAGGCGGCCGCCCCCTGCTCCAGCGGGATCAGCGGAACCCCGGACCGGCCGAAGTGCCCGGCCAGGGCGGGGGTGACCATGCCGCCGCGCCACGGACCCCAGGCGACGCACCGCACCAGGCAGCCGGGGCGGCGGGCCTGCTCGGCGGACGCCACCTGCCCCAGGATCTCGTTGGCCATGGCGTAGTCGCTCTGCCCCGCGTTGCCGAACACGGCGGCCACCGAGGAGAACAGGCAGATCACGTCCAGCGGATCGTCCGCCGTCGCGGCCAGCAGCGCGCGCAGACCGTCCACCTTGGTGGACATCACCTGCTCGACCTGCTCGTCGGTCTTGTCGGCGATCAGCTTGTCGGCCAGCACGCCCGCACCATGCACGATGCCGGTGACCGGCCCCCACACGTCACGTACGTCGCGCAGGGCGGCGGCGACGGCGTCCTCGTCGCGGACGTCCACCTGGACGTACCGGACGGGGGAGCCCGCCTCCTCCAGCGCCGCCAGTGTCGCCCGCACCTCGCGTGCGGCCAGGATCTCGCGGGCCCGTGCCGTGATTTGGGCGGGCGAGGAGTTCGCCGGGTCCTCGGTGGCACGCTCGGCGAGCAGCCGGGTGAGCGCCGGTTCGTCCGCGGCCGACGCGAGGCCTTCGGCCTCGGGAGCCGGTGCCGTCCTGCCGAGCAGCACGATCCGCGGACCGTGGGTCCTGGCCAGGTCGAGGAGCGCGGCGGCGGTCACCCCGCGGGCCCCTCCGGTGGCCACGACCACCGACTCCGACGTGATCCGCCGGGTGCCGCCGGGCGTCACCGGCGCGGGTACGGACCGCGGGACGGTGCGGGTGCCGTCCGCGCGGAGGCCCGCCTCCGGGTCGGGGCCGCCGTCGAGCAACTCCCGCACGATCGCCTCGGCGACCTCCTCGTCGCTCCGGGCGCCCCGCTCGCAGTCGACGGCCTTGACCGAGACGCCCGGCCACTCCTTCGCCGCGGTCCTGGTCAGACCGGCGACGCCGCCCAGCCACGCGCGGTCGGGCGCGTGACCGCCGAGCCCGAAGTCGCCTCCGGTGTCCTGCACGGTCACGAACAGCCCGCCTTGTTCGGCCGCCCGGGCCGCCACCGTGCGCGCCGCGTGGAACACCGACCGGTGGACCTCGCGGGCATCGTCCGGCGCACCGCCCCCGGTCAGCCCGCCGAGGTGCACGACACCGCGCGCGTCCTCGGGCACCTCCGCCATGGCGGTGGCGTCCACGCCGTGCTCCGCCAGCTTCCGCGCGACGAGGGCGGTGAGCGCGGCGCCGTGGGAACCCCCGCCCGTCACCACGAGCGGTCCGTCCCAGAGCCCCGCCGTCGCCAGGCCGGACGCCGCTGACTCCACCGCACGCGACACCAGCCTCGTCAGCTCCGCCGCCCCCTGCTGCGACCCGGTGCGCATGGAGGGGATCTCCGGGGCGGTGAGAACCTCCGGGTCGACGGGGACTTCCGGGGCGGCCGGATGCTCCGGAACGGCGGGAGACCCGGTCACGGCCAAGGGGTCCGGCGCCGGAGTCGCGGGCGGCCGGCCGCCGGCGGTGAGCGCCTCGACGATCTCGCGCAGCGTGCGGAGCTTGCCGAGCTCCGCGACGTCTCCCGTCGCCACCTCGCCCACGCTCCGGCGTACGGCCGAAAGGATCTCGACGCGCTTGATCGAGTCGACGCCCAGATCCGCCTCCAGCTCCATGTCCACGTTGAGCATCTCCGCCGGGTAGCCGGTGAGCCGGGCCACCACCGAGAGCAGCAGTTGCTCCAGTTCGGGCGCGGACAGCGGCACGGCATCGGCGGCCGGGTCCGCAGGACCCGCCGGGACGGTGGCCGGTGCTGGAGAGCCCGCCGGGGCGGCGGCCGGCGCTCGGTCTTCGCCGGTGACCGGCGCGGGCGAGAACGTCTCGGCGAGTGCGGTGGGTACGAGGGCGGGCACTGCCCCGGGACCTCCCGCCGCGACCGGAGGCGGGGTCACGGGTGCCGGGTCCCGCCGGGGAGCCGAAGGCCGGGGGAGCGGCAGCGGTGCCGGGGGAGCCGGAGGCGCCGGGGGAGCCGGCGCGTCGAGCACACCACCGACGCCCTGCACCCCGAGCATCGCGGCCAGGGTTGTCTCGGTCATCCGCAGAAAGGCCATATGGCTGTCGGTCAGCATGCGTTGGCAGGCCGCATGGGTCTCCGCCGTCTGCCGCTGGACACTCTCCACCGCGGCGTACCATTCGGCGCCGAGCGCGGCCCCGGGTTCGGCACCGTACGTGGACACGGCGCCGTCCACGGACGCAGGTTCCCCGGTGTGCGGCGCCGTCTCGTGCACCGACGGCTTCCGGGCGTGGGCGGGAGCGGGGACGTACGAGGACATGGGAACCGCCGGGATCTCGGACGCGGGCACGGGATGCGGGTGGGGGCGTTCGAGCCCACGATCCAGCGCAGGCGCAGGCGCAGGTGCAGGCTCAGGCGCCGGTGGTCCGGCGGCTTCGGTGCGGGGCGGGTAGAGCTGACCGTAGTTGGCTCCGCTGATCTTCACGGTCATCCGGGGCGCGCGCTCCTTCACTGGGGTTCCGGGCGAGGCGTACGGCGCCCAGAGGGGATCGAGGTCGAGAGGGACACCGCGTACGGCGAGTTCGCCGAGCGCGGTGTGCAAGGTGGTGACGCCCGACCGGTCCGGCCGGTCCAGGGCGACGGCCGCGTGCTCGCGGCCACCGAGGATCTGCCCGACCAGGCCGGTCAGCGCGGTGCCCGCGCCGACCTCGACGAAGGTCCGCACCCCGGCCGCGTACATCGCCTCGATCTGGTCCTGGAAGAACACCGGTGAGGCCGGATGGCCGGCGATCCGGTCGCGTACCTCGTCGGGCGACGACGGGTACGGGGCCGCGTCCGCGTTGCCGTACACCTCGATCCGGGGCTCCGAGAGCGGGACCGTGCGCAGGAACGCGGCGAGCGGCTCACCGGCCGGGGCGACCAGCGGGCTGTGGAAGGCGGTCGACGTGGCCAGCCGGCGTGTGCCGACACCCTCGGCCGCGAACGCCTTCTCGGCACGCTCGACGGCCCCCGTCGTGCCCGAAAGCACCACCTGCCGCGGGGAGTTGTGGTTGGCGGGCCAGAGGGCGCCGAAGTCGCCGCCGGCCAGCACCGCCGCCACGTGCTCGCGCTCCGCCGCCACGGCCAGCATCGCGCCCGGGACGACGGCCGCGTCCCGCATCAGCTCACCGCGCCTGCGGGCCAGGCCGACCAGTGCGTCGGCGTCCAGGACACCCGCGCAGTGCAGCGCCACCAGCTCACCGAAACTGTGGCCCGCCACGCAGTCCGGTCGCAGTCCCAGACCTCGCAGGACGTCCAGCAGCGCGAGCGCCTGCACCGCGAGCGCCGGCTGCGCCCACTCGGTGGCGGCCAGACGTGTCGCCCGGGCCGCGCGTTCCTCGTCGGCGAAGGCGGGCGGCGGGAACACCACCCGGTGCAGGGGCGTTCCGTCGAACGTCATGCCGCCCAGCCGATCCCACACGGCCTGGGCGGCGGGCGACAGCATCGCGAGGTCGGCGCCCATCCCGACGTACTGGGAACCCTGCCCCGGGAACAGGAAGGCGAGCCGGCCGGGCGCGGGATCCCCGAAGGCGTACCGGACTCCGTTCGGTGTCGCGAACGTCGTGCCGGGCCGCTGCCGGATCAGCGTGAGCGCCCGCGCGTACTTCTCCCGCAGGTCCTCGGTGCTGGTGGCGACGACGGCCAGCCGCACCGGGTCGGTGGGCGAGAACGCGTTCTGGCTCTCCCGGGCGAGCGCGGCCAGCGGACGGTCACCGCCTGGTCCCGTTGGCGCGAGCGGCACCAGGTCGGCCGGTGACGCGCCGCTGAACAGGACCAGTTCGCTGGGCGCTGAGCGATGGCGCGGCGGCACCCGGGCCGGGCTGCCCGAGGGTACGTACTCCTCCAGCGTTGCGTGGAAGTTGCTGCCCCCGAAGCCGAAGCTCGACACCGACGCCCGGCGCGGATGACCGGCGGGCCGCACCCACGGCCGGGTCTCGGTGTTGACGTAGAACGGGCCGTCCGGGGCGGCGGCCGCCGGGATCGGCCGGTCGACCTTGATGGTCGGCGGCAGCACCTTGTGGTGCAGGGCCATGACCGCCTTGAGCAGCCCCGCCGCGCCCGCCGCGCACTTGGTGTGGCCGATCTGCGACTTGACCGAGCCGATCGCGCACCACTGCCCGTCCGTACGGCCCGACGTCTCGAACACCTCGCGCAGCGCGGTCAGTTCGGCGGTGTCCCCGGCCCTCGTGCCGGTCCCGTGCGCCTCGACCAGCTCCACGGTCTGCGGACCGTAGCCCGCCTGTTCGTACGCGCGCCGCAGAGCCCGTGCCTGACCGTCGGGAAGCGGCGCGTAGATCGCCGTACTCCTGCCGTCGGACGAGGTGCCGATGCCCCGGATCACCGCGTGGATCCGGTCGCCGTCCCGCTCCGCGTCGGACAGCCGCTTCAGTGCGTACATGACGACCGCTTCGCCGAGCATGGTCCCGTCCGCCGTCTCCGAGAACGGACGGCAGTCACCCGTACGGGAGAGGGCGGGCGTCTTGGAGAAGCACAGGAACATGCCGATGTCGTTCCCGGTGTCCACACCTCCGCTGATCACCAGGTCGGCCCGCCCGAGCGCCAGTTCACCGACCGCCGTGGACAGGGCCGCCAGGGAGCTGGCACAGGCGGCGTCGGTGGTGTGGTTGGTGCCGTGCAGGTCGAACCGGTTGGCGATCCGGCCCGCGACGACATTGCCGAGCAGGCCCGGGAAGGTCGACTCCTGCCACGGGCTGAAGTGCGCCGCGATGCGGTCGCACACGGCCCGCGCCTCGGCCTCGGCGAGACCGCTCTCCCGCAACGCCTTCAGCCACACCGGGCGATGGGCGCGCCCGTACATGTGCGGGAGCAGCTCCAGGGCGGCCGCGCCGAGGACGACGCCCACCCGGTCCCGGTCCACCCCCGACAGGCCGCCGGCGTCGGCCAGCACCTGGTCGGCGACCAGCAGGGCGAGCAGTTGGGAGGTGTCCGTCGCCGACAGGTTGGCGGGCGGCACACCGTACGCCAACGGGTCGAAGTCCACCTCCGGCAGGAAGGCGCCCCGGCGGGCGTACGTCTTGTCGGGGGCGGCCGGGTCCGGGTCGTAGTGGTCCGCCACCAGCCAGCGGGAGGCGGGTACCTCGGTGAACTGGTCCCGGCCGCCGGTCACGATCCGCCAGTAGCCGGCCGCGTCCGTCGCGCCGGGCACCAGGGCGCCGACACCGACCACGGCGACGGGCACCTGCCGGGAGGTGGCCTGCCCGGTGGCGGAGGCGGACACGGCGTTTTCTCGGGGCCGGCCGGCCGCTGCTGACGCCTCCGGGGCGCCGGAGCCGCTCACGCCAGCCCGCACGGGGTGTAGGTGAATGCCTCGGGCGGCAACGGGACTCCGTAGGTTCGCAGTTGGTGGGCGCGGGTGAGCACCGCGGCGCCCTCGAGCAGGTTGAGGGCGATCTGCACCACGGACCGGTTCGCCGGGTCGGCCAGGAACGTGCCCGCGACCCAGCAGTTGAACGCGCCCATCGCCGGACCGCACCAGATCTGGTAGTCGGCACGCCGGGCGGACTCGCCGGTGATCGCCCACCGGCTGGAACTGCCCAGGTACCAGCGGAAGACCAGCGCCATACGGTGCTTCGGATCGGCCTCCGCGCGCGTGATCTCCGTGGGGTCGCGCCGCTCCCAGAACGCGCGCGTGCGCTGCCAGACCTCCTCGAACGAGGCGCGCAGCACGTCCCGTTCGATCGCGGCGCGCACCGCGGGCGGGATCTCCTCGAGTGCGCCGTGCGCCCGGTAGGCCGCGTGGAGCCGGGCGGCCCGCTGGGCGAACATCGTCCCTCTGGACAGCACTTGCAGGGTGACGCCCAGCTCGAACATGTCCGCCGCCGGTGCCATCGCCACGTCGGCGACGTCCGCCTCGCAGAGCATCGCCTTGGCCTCGTCGGACAGGCCCGCCTCGACGGTCGTCTGGTTCACCGATCCGACAACCACGTAGGACGCGCCGAGGGCGAAGGCGGCGGCCACCGCGGCCGGCGTGCCGAGCCCGCCGGCCGCGCCGATCCCGACCGGCTTGGGGTAGCCGAACCGCCGGCACAGCGTGTCGCGCAGCAGGAGGATCCTCGGCAGCAGGGCCGACAACGGCCGGTTGTCGGTGTGACCTCCGCTGTCGGCCTCCACGGTGATGTCCTCGGCCACCGGCACCAGCGCCGCCAGAGCGGCCTCCTCCGAGGTCAGCTTCCCTTCATGGACGAGCCGGTCAAGGAGCGCGGCCGGGGCGGGGGAGAGGAACCTCTCGGCCACCTCGGGCCGGGAGACCTTGGCGAGCATCCGCGTGCGCCGGACGATCCCGCCGTCGGCGCCCCGGCGCAGCCCCCGGGCCGAGCACAACACGACGGCCGGGGTCAGCTCCATGAACGCCGACGCCGAGATCCGGGGCACACCACAGCGCAGCAGCAGCTCGGCGACGCGGAACTCCAGCGCGGGTTCGGCCGGTGAGTGGATGAGGTTCACGCCCCAGTTCGGCCGGGACCGCAACTCCCGGGCCAGCGCGTGCACGGCCCGCTCCACCTCGGCGTGGTCCAGGCCGCCGGCGCCGAAGAACCCGAGCATCTCCGCCCGGGCCATCGCGGACACCATCGCGGTGGTGGCGATGCCGTTCGCCATCTCGCCCGCCACATAGGGGAAACGGACGCCGTGCGCCTCGCAGAAGGTGCGCCCGCCGAGCCACTCGGGGTACAGCGGCGGCAGCGTGCCGAGCACCGGGCCTTCCGGTACGGGACCGGTCGCGAGCCCCAGCTCACGGCCGCTCGGCCCGCTGACGACGTGTACGGGCTCCCGGATCCGTCGGGCACGGGCGGCGATCTCCCCGAGAGTGAAGACCGGCGGGGGCGCGGCGGGGGCGCCGGGGGCGCGGAGGACGGGCACGGAGCGACTCCAGCGGAGAGGGAGAGGAGGACGCGCGGGTCAGGCGTACGGGGCGGACGGGACGACGGCGTCGGGCGTGAGCGCGGGCGTGAGCGCGGGCGTGAGCGCGGGCGTGGGCGGCGGCCCGGAGGGAACCCGGTCCCTCGGGGCGAGGCCCGACCACAGGTAGTCGACGTCCACCCGTCCGGAGGCCGTCGGCGGCCCGAACAGGGCCCGCACCCGGGTGTCGTCGAAGCGCCGCCGGTGGGTCAGGTAGGCCGTCAGACCCGGGTAGAAGTCCAGCAGCGCCTCCAGCGCCGACGGGTCGTCCGGCTTCATGGCGACCAGGTCGATCGACCGCTGGACCGCCCGCTCCAGGAGGGTCACGATCGTCGGCAGCGGCACGTCGCGGTCATGGACGACGTGGTACGTGTCGACTCCGCCCGAGGGGGTCCGGCCGGCCAGTCGCACCATGACCTCGGCCGCGTGCTCCACCGGCACCAGGTTCAGCCGGCCGTGCGGATGACCCACCATCCGGACGCAGGGACGGCCGCCCCGCCCGGAGCCGTGGGGGCCGTCGGGCCCGCCGCCGGCGTCGCTCTCGCTCCCGGCAGCGGCGGTGCGTCCCGCGTCGCGCAGGATCCGCTCGACGACCTGAAGCGGATGCGAGGGCAGGTCCGGGTGCGGCGGCAGGTCCGTGACCAGGATGCTCGGCCGCAGCACCACGACCGGAAGGCGGTGCTCCCGCGCCCACCCGTGGATCAGCGTCTCCGCCTCGTACTTGGAGCGCTCGTAGGCGTTCTCGAAGCCGTACGCGTCGTCCAGCTCGTCCTCGTACACCACCCCGGTACGCCGGCTCCCGGCCACGAAAGCGGTACTCACGTGGTGGACCACGGGTCTGTGGTGTCCGGCGGCAGCCAACTCCAGGACGTGCCTGGTCCCTTCGACGTTGGTCCGGCGCAGCTCGGGAAGCTCTCCCTCCAGGTTGATGCTGCCCGCGCTGTGCCAGATCGTGCCGAGACCGTCGGCCAGCTCCTGGAACGCGCCCCTGGACAGCCCCAGCCCGGGCTCCTCCAACTCGGTCTCCACCACCCGCAGCCGGCCGGGGAGCCCGGCGACGAACGGCTCCGGCGCACCGGTCAGTGCGAAGAACCGGGTGATGCGGTGCAGCGCGTCGCCCGACCCCGCGTGGACCAGGACCGTCACCGACCGGTGTGTGTCGAGCAGACGGCGCAGCAGACGCAGTCCGAGGAATCCGGTGGCGCCGGTGAGGGCGACGTGCATGACCTTGGCTCCAAGGGCTCCGAAGAGGGACAGGACCGCGACCGCGGGCGAGGGCGGCGAAGGCCGGGTCGCTGCGGCGGCCGGGGAGCGGGACGCAGCCGACCGTCCCACGGCGTGGCGTGACACCGACGGGAGCGGCCTGATGATCGTCGGCGCACGTCACACAGTGTCAGATGGTGGACGGCGACAGCGCCTTCGATCCCGCCGGCTCACCTGAACGGATGACTCACGCCACTCTCTGCGGGTGCCCCGGACCGCTCTTCGAAGCCCCGGTCGCGAGCCAGGGCGCCCGGTCCTACGGGCGCGACCGTCGCCGCTGGACGGAGCAGGCCGCTCGACGGCCTGTCCTCCCTTCGGGTGATCTCGCCGACGGCAACGGGGAGGCGGTTCGGGGCGGT
This sequence comes from Streptomyces cyslabdanicus, assembly GCF_052663305.1. Classification (NCBI taxonomy): domain Bacteria; kingdom Bacillati; phylum Actinomycetota; class Actinomycetes; order Kitasatosporales; family Streptomycetaceae; genus Streptomyces; species Streptomyces cyslabdanicus. The sequence continues at coordinate 19,568 of NZ_JBQRUW010000056.1, read as the reverse complement.
TCCGCCTCTGTGCCGGCGGGCGGTGCGGGGCGTCGAGCCCGGTGGGGCGGGGGAGGGCGCGTACTCCGGGCGCAGGGGAATTCGGTGCTCTGCGGCGCCCGCCGGCGCGTACGACCGCTCACCGCGGCCGGATATAAACCGTGGTGATCCAGGCCGAGGTGACGCGTTCGGTACCGCCGCGGATCCGCACGGGCCGACGGCCCTTCCGGCCGGTGTTCCGTCCCGGTCGGTCGGGACGGTCGAGTGCCCGGCCTCGCCCCGCCCGCCCGTCGGCACGATTGGAAGTTCCCCGATGCCCGTGTCCGTTCCCCCGGCCCGGTCCGGCCACCCCACCCACGCGGTCGATCGCGCGTTCCTCGGCATGGAACGCCGCCACCCCGACCTCCGCTGGGACGCCGGCGGCGTCGCCTACATGAGCGGGCCGCCCCCGGCCCTGGCGGACCTCCGCGCGTACGTGGGCTTCCGCCTGAGCGAACTGCCCCTGCTGACGAGCCGGGTCGAGGGCGGCCCACGGCGCTCCCGGTGGCGGCCGGACGCGGACTTCGCCGTCGACCGGCACGTCCACGAGGTGGTCGCGGAGGGACCCGAGGGGTGGGACGGCGCCCTGCACACCGCCCTCAACGCGTCGTTCGCGCCCGGCGCCTACTGGGGGGTCTGGCTGGTCCACGGCCACGCGCCCGACGAGTACGCCCTGTGCTACCGCTTCCACCACGCCTGCCAGGACGGTTCGGCTGCCGCGATGACGTTCCGGGCCATGCTGGGCGAGGGGGAGCCCTCGGCCCGCCCGGTGCCGGGGAAGGGCCGGCTGACCGGTCTGCCCCGGCGGGTGGGCACGGCCGTGGGGCTGGCGGCGATGTTCATGGCCGGCTCCTTCGTCGTCCGAGGCCGTCGTTCGGCCGTCCCCTTCGTCCCCGCGGGAGAGCGGCGGCTGTGGCGGGGCCGCGTGTCGGCGGACACGCTCCGCAGGATCGGCGCGGCGCGTGGCGGATCGGCCCACGACGCCCATCTGGCCGCTCTCGCCGGGGCGTTGTCGGCCTGGTCGGCCGAGTCCGGCGTACCGCTTGCGCGGGTGACGGCACTGCTGCCCGTCGACGCGCGCCGCCCGGACGAGGAACAGACCTGGGGCAACCGCTGCTTCGCCCTGCCGCTGGAGCTGCCCGTCCGGCCCGTCCCGGAACGCGGGACCAGGCCCCAGGAGGGCGACGCGCCCCTGCGGCGCCTGGAGCACGTTATGGGGACGACCCGGAAACTGCGGGGCGAGGCATGGCGGCAGGCCATCCAGGACCTGGTCCGCCACATGCCCGACCGCCCGACCGAGTGGTACCTGCGAAGGATGCTCTCCCCGCGCGTCACCCAGGTCATGGCCACGTCCATGCCGGTCGCCGACAAGGGCAGCCTGGGGAACACCCAGGTGACGGGCGTCGCCCTGCTCCCCCTGCTCGTGCCCGGGAACCTCTTCGGAGTGGGCCTGTCGTTCTTCGGCGACTGGGCCGAGGTGGCCTTCGTGTCCGACCGTGCCCTTCCGCACGGGGAACTGCTTCCGGAACTGTGGGAGCAGGCCGTGGGCGAGCTGGAAGGGGCCACGGCACCGGAGTGACCGGGGCGGCACGGGGGTTACGTCATTGTCAGTCGACGGAGTCCATGAAGCTCAGCATCCTGCGGTTGATCTCGTCCGCGTGGTCGATCTGGGGTCCGTGGCCGGTGTCGGAGATGATTTCGGCCCGGGCGCCGGGTATCAGGCGTGGGACGCGCTCGACTTGCCTGTGCGGGTGCACGAGGAGGCTTCGCTTGCCGAGCGCCAGGTAGAGCGGGGTGTGGAGGGTGGACAGTTCGTCCTCGGTCAGAGGCAGTGGGGCGGGACGGCGTATGCGGTACGCGCGAACGCCCAGCCTGATCATGGCGCGCAGCTCTGGCACGACGAGGACCGGCTGTTCCAGCCACGCTGCCAGTCGTGGGCGCAGCGCCTTGGGTGCGAAGGTCGCGAACAGGCTGGCGAAGATCCACACGAAGAAGCGCAGACCTACTCTCTCCAGGCCGCCGGGGTCGAGGAGTGAGACCGAGGCGAGGCGGTCGGGCCTGCGCTGCGCTTGGTTGAGAGCGAGCCATCCGCCGTAGGAGGAGCCGACCAGGTGCGCGCGTTCAAGCCCCAGCGCGGCAAGCGTCTCGTCCAGCCACTGAGCGGCGCGTTCGGGTTGATGGATGGGCGCGCTCTGGACACTGCGGCCGGGATCGCCCGGGGTGTCGATCGCGTAGACCGGGCGGGCGGCGCTGAGGGCGGGGGTGTTCGGGTACCACATGGCAGAGCAGGAGCCCGCTCCGTGCACCAGGACGACGGGGGTGCGTGACTGGGCGGCCGGGTCCGTGGGGCCGTACCGGTAGACGTGCGTGGTGCCGAAGGAAGTCTCCACGTCCGTTTCGGCGTGAGCGGGAGCTCCCAGCGCATAGACCGCGTCGCAGGCCGCAAGGTAGCGGTCGCGCCAGGCGTCGCTCACATAACGGCCGACATCGGCCTGGGAGCGGGTCGGGGTCGGGGGCATGTCCACCTCCGGGTGTCGATTCTTTGTGGTACGAACGTATCACCTTGATGGTACGGATGTATCATCAAGCTGGGACGGGGCGGACCCGTCCAGTGGAAACAGCGAGCGGAGGGGCGGTCGATGCCCAAGCGCGTGGACCACACAGAGCGGCGCACCGAGATCGCCGAGGCGCTTCTTCGGGTGGCGGCGCGACGCGGGCTGCATGCCGTGGGTATGCGCGATGTGGCAGCGGAGGCGGGCGTCTCGCTGCGACTCGTGCAGTACTACTTCGAGACCAAGGAGAAGCTGCTGCTCTACGGGCTGCAGCATTTGGCCGAGAGGTTTGGGGAGCGGGTCACCGCCCGGGTTCGGGCCGTCGGCGACCATCCGGGACCGCGCGCGGTGATCGAGGCGATACTGACGGCGGCCTTGCCGACCGACGAGGAGAGCCGCACCTTCCACCTCGTCTACACCTCGTACGCCGTTCTGTCCGTCACCGACAAGGTGCTCGCCGCCCAGCCCTTCATCGCGAACCCCGATGCGGCCGAGAGCGCCCTGGTCGCTCTCCTCCAGCAGGCGCAGGAGGGCGATCTCGTCCAGCCCGGCGTGGACGCGCCTCTGGAAGCCGTCAGCCTGCTCGCCATGTCTGCGGGACTCGGGACCAGCATCCTTGTCGGCCAGCGCAGCCCGGAGTCGGCCGCCGCGGTTCTGGACCATCACCTGGACCGAATCTTCCGAGGAACCCTTGCCGGCGCGAAGACGCGGACGCGGGAGTGAGGTCGCTTCTCGGAACAACGCCCCGTCTGTTGAGGGGGCCTGCCGCAGAGCCTGCACTCGCCAGGCCAGGGCCTGCCTGGCCTCGGCGCGCAGGGAAGCGCTCAGCCGCAGCGGATCACAGGGCGTCGGCCGCCGGGGCGCCGCCGGTCACCGCGGAAGGAGCCGGGACGGTGCGGCGTGCGCGCCGTCTGCCTGCTCGCCGTTCGAGGCGCAGGGCCCTTCGGTAGGAGCGGAAGTCGATTTCGATCCCGTGGCGGTAGGAGGACACGTACGTCCTGCGATGGCGGCGCCACTCGCGCGCGATCGCCCGCGTCATGTCCGCGGGTGACGGCAGGGCGACCGCGCCCTCGATCAGCTCGGCGATCCACTCCGCCTGCGGTTCGAGCAGCGGGAAGGCCGCACCGGAGGGCTGCGCGAGCCCCATGAAATAGAGCCCGGGAACGCGGGGCGGGACCGTCCGCAGATACAGCTCCGTGCGGCCGTCGGGGGCGGCGAACACGGAGGGCTCCAGGAAGGGGAACGAGATCTTGTAGCCCGTGGCGTACACGACCGCGTCCACCGGTTCACGGCTGCCGTCCGTGAACACCGCCGTGTCCCGGCCGAACGAACGGACACCGGGCTTCGGTGTGACCGCGCCCCGGGCCAGTTGGACGAGGAGTTCGTCGGAGGTCGAGGGGTGGCGGGCGAGGGGCCCGCGGTCCGGTTCGGGGAGCCCGTACCGAGCCGGGGCGCCACGGGTGAGTCGCAGGAGGAGCCGCAGCCCCGGGTCCTTCAGAAACCTCGGGACATCGGACAGCGGACTCCACACCAGATGGTCCGCCGGACGGCCGAGCAGCATCTTGGGGAAGAGGTGCGCCGGGTCGCGCGCGGAGAGGAACGTCCGCGCCGCCGTGCGCGAGATCTCCGCCGCGATCTCGCACCCGGAGTTGCCCATGCCGATCACCAGCACCCGCCGACCGGCGTACGGGGCGGGGGTGCGGTAGTCGTGCGAGTGGATCGCGGTCCCCTCGAACCCCTCCGCACCAGGCACGGCCGGTGCCGGGAGGCGCGGATCCCAGTGGTGCCCGTTGGCCACCACCACAGCGGAGTAGCGCCGCGGCTCCCCGGCCGCGGCGCCGCGGCGCCGGCAGACCACCTCCCAGCAGCCGTCGTCCAGGGGCCGCACCGAGGTGACCTCCGTGCCGCACACGATGTGGCGGTGCAGGCCGAACGACGCGGCGTAGTCCTCCAGATAGGCCAGGACCGCGCTGTGGTGCGGAAAGACCGGGCAGGTCCCGGGCATGGCGAGGGAGGAGAAGGACATGCTTTCCTTCGAGATGTTCGCGTGCAGCGACGCGTACACCCCCGACATACCGTTGTCGTTGCCGTACCGCCACAGTCCGCCGATGCCCGACCCCGCCTCGAAGCAGTCGAACGGAACGTTCCGCGAGGCGAGGACCTTGCTCGCGGCCAGGCCGGACGGGCCGGCGCCGATCACACATGTTCTCCGCACGACTGACCGACCTTCCTGGACCGGAGTGGAACCCGGGCGCGCGGACCAGCCGGCCCCCCGGTCCCGGTCACGCTAGTCGCCCCCAGTCGCCGTGAGACCCGCCTCCGCCGGTGAGAGCGCCGCACGCGTGACGTGGTGCGCACCGGATTGACGCCGTGGAACCGGGCCGTTCCCGGCGCCGTTTCCCCTGCGCCGCCTGCTCGTTGGGAACCAGCGGGCCGGTTCCGCCGCCGACTCGGACGACGCGGACCGGTTCCGTGGCCATCCGGAAGACCTTGGCACGACGGAGCAGCGCGATGGACGTCTCAGATGTGCACCACTCCTACCGGCAGCACGCCGTTCTACGGGGAGTCGACCTCCGGCTGCGGCCCGGCGTCCTCGCCGGGATCGTCGGGGAGAACGGCGCCGGCAAGACGACGCTGCTGAAGATCCTCTCCGGTGAACTCAGGCCGGACCGGGGCTCGGTGCGCCACAGCGGCCGGTTCGGCTACTGCCCGCAGTCCGTCGTCCTCGACGACGCGTTCACCGTCCGCCAGCACCTGGACTTCTTCCGGCACGCCTTCGGGCTCGCGGACCTGCGGCGGGCCGAGGAGGTGATGGAGACCCTGGCCTTCACCGAATACCTCGACCAGCGTGCGGGTCTGCTCAGCGGCGGCTCACGGCAGAAGCTGAACCTGACCCTCGCGCTTATGCACGACCCGGACGTACTGCTGCTGGACGAGCCCTACCAGGGCTTCGACTGGGAGACGTACCTGCGCTTCTGGGAGCTGGCGACGAGGCTGCGCGACGCCGGGCGCTCGGTGCTGGTCGTCTCGCACCTGGCGTACGACATCGACCGGCTGGACCAGCTGTGGCGCCTGGAGTACGGGCGCCTGAACCACCGGGACCGGTGCGCGGAGGCGGCGGCATGAGGCGGCACTGGTCGCTGTTCACCACGGCCTCCCGGTACGCGCTGATCGGCCACGCCCGCAACCGGTTCGCGATGCTGCTGGTGGTGGTGTACATCCCCGTGTGGATCGCCCTGGCCTACGTGACCATTCCCGACCGGCCGGCACCGTTCCGGCTTCGGGCCACGGGCGAGGTCCTGACCCCACCGGGCAACCACCTCACCCAGATCACCGGCGCCCTGAACGCGGTGACGCTGATCGCCGGGTTCATGATGTTCGCCGCCACCTTCACGGGCGGTGCCTTCGACCGGCGCCTGGCCATGGCGGGGTACCCGCGCCACCACCTCGTCCTCGCCAAGCTCTCCGCGCTCACCCTGGTCTGCGCCGCCGTCGCCGCATACGCCACGGCCGCCGCCGGCTTCGCCTGGTCCCCCCGGCAGCCCCTCATGCTCACCGCCGCGCTGTTCTGCGCCGCCCTGACCTACGGCGCGCTCGGAGTGGTCTTCGGCTCGGTGCTCCGCCGCGAGGTGGAGGGCATGTTCGCCATCCTGATGATCAGCGTCATCGACGTCGCCCTGCAGAACCCCCTGTCGAGTTCGGGGTCGGACAGCGCCGTCGTGCGCTTCCTGCCGTCGTACGGAGCCGTGCAGGCCAGTATGTCCGCGGCCTTCTCCACCGCGCCGGTGGCCCAAGGCCTCGCGATCCAGTCGCTCTGGCTCACCGGGGCGGCGCTGGCCGGGCTCATGGTCTTCCGCCGCCGCACCCGTGACGCGCTCCCGCCGGTACGGGCACGGGCCGCCGTGTCCTGCGGTCCCAATGATCGTTCTCCAACCGGGAGTTGATTCCCCCTCGAACCGTCACATTCTTCACGCAAGGAGCACCCCCATGACGCTGTCGCGTACCGTCCGGCGCACGGTCCTCACCACGGCCTTCCTGTCCGCCTCGGCCCTGGTCTGCCCCGCCTCCGCGCAGGCGGCGGCCCCGCTGCCGCCCGCGTGTCAGGAGGCGCTGCTTACCACCCTCGACAAGTTCCCCGTCACGGACTTCACGGTCCCCGACAAGGTCCAGAACGCCATGCTGGTCGAGGTCATGAACCTGAGCGACGCCGACCAGCAGGCCTTCACCCAGGAGGCGTGCGCGGCCTGGAACGACTGGGCCACCAAGAACGGCCAGGCGGTGGCCACGGACCTGGACACCCGCTACCGGAACGCCGCCGGACCCGCGTGCAACAAGTTCACCGCCTCCGCCATCGGGACGATCAAGAAGTACGCCCCGAACATCCCCGCCCAGACGCGGGAGTTGGAGAAGGTGGCCAAGAAGGTCTGGCAGAACACCATGCAGAAGCTCTCGACGGAGGCCACCAACACCGACTGCCGCAAGGCCTACAACGGGGTCAAGGCCGGCTGGTAGCAGGACCCGGCGGACGACGCCCCCGTCGCCGACGGCACGGAAGCGCCCCGGCGCCCCGGTTGCGCCGGGCGGTTCAGCCCCTCGCCGTGAGGGACCGCCTGGTGACGGGGAAGTCGAAGTAGGTGTCCGGGAGGCGGCCGTGACAGACGGCATCCCGGACGTGGCCGTGGAGATCGCCGCCTCGGAAGAACGCAAGCGGCAGACGGCGAAGCAGTTGGAGGAACTCGCGCCGACCGGCGCACCGGTGTCGTACGCCAGTGCGCCACCCTGTGCGACACCTGCGTCCACCGGCCCTGCAACCCGGCGCATCTGGCGTCCCGCCGCGTCAAGGAGATGCCCCGGGCAGCCGCCGCCGAGGGGCGCTGACTTCACCCACGATGCGGTGGTGAAGCTTCCGGCGCTGCTTCGCCCGGCTCTTGTGCCGGTTTCGCGGTGACTACGGACTCGGTCGGACGGCGGATGCTGCGCGTGGCCAGGTAGAGCGCCGAAGAGGCCATCAGGACCGCCATCACGGCGAGCATGACGCGATAGTCCACCAGCGCGATCAAAGCCGCTCCGGCGGCGATGGCCGCCGTCTGCGGTATCCCTATCAGCACGTTCAACGCGGCATCGGTTCGCCCCATCAGCGAGGCGGGCGTGCGCCGTTGGAAGGCGGTCATGGCGCCCGCAATGATCAAAGGCAGGCTGGCGCCGATGAACACGGTGCCCGGCGCGACCGCGAGCAAAGAGGGGACGGCACTCAGCAGGAAGCCCGCGGCGGCGAAGGCCAGGCCGAACACCACCGTCAGCGCTTCCCCCGCACGCCGCATGAGCACTGCGGCGGCAACCCCGGCTCCTATCGCCCCCGCACCTTGCAAGGAACTGAGGACACCGAGGAAGGCCGGTGGGCGGTGCAGCCCCGCGTCGACGACGGCGAAGAGCACTGACTCGGAGAAGCCGAAGGCGACAATGGCGAGCACGACGGCGACGGTCAACTGGCGCAGGACGGGGGCCCGTGCGATGTAACGGAAGCCGGCGGCGATCTGGGCGCCGGTTTCCTCGTGCTGAGCCGGCTGCGGGCGATCCTCCTGCTGTCGGATCCGTGCAATCAGCAGGGCTGCGAGAGCGAAGGTCGCCGCGTCGCCCACGACCAACGGACCCAGGCCGAACGCGGACAACACGCCCGCACCCAAGAGCGGCGCGATCAGCCGCAGACCCTGCAGCAAGGTCTGCAGGAGGCCGTTGACATCGCCCAGGTGCTTCGGCGGGATCAGCGTCTGGGTGAGTGCGGTCATGGCCGAACTGGTAGCGCCGTTGGCCAGCCCGTACAGAGTCATGACGACGTAGCAGATCCAGACGCCGTGGCGGTCGTGCACCAGTAACAGCGGCAGGACCAGCACCGCGGAGACCAGGTTCAGGACGATCAGGAGCGGCCGACGACGCAGTCGGTCCACCAGCACGCCGCCCAGAGGTGCCCCCAGGGTGCCGAGAATGAAGGCGAAGAAGGTAAGGCCGGCCGCCGAGTTGCTGCCGGTGAGTTCCTTGACGTGGACGCCGAGGGCGATCCACAGGGCATTGCTCCCGGCGGTGTCGATCAGCCTGGCAAGGAGGAACAGGCGGACGTCGCGGCGAGCGAGTAGTGCACGCACGGTCAATCCTCCAGCGTTCGCGGGGCGTCGGCGGGGAACGTGAACTGGATCAGCTCCATTGCAAGGGAGCCCTCGGGGCGCAGCGACGGATCGTCAAGGCGCTCGCGGTAGCGAAAGGTAAGGGCAGTCAGCTCTTCCTTGAAGGATTCGGCTTCCTCAGGGGTCAGATAGAAGACCGACTCGGCAGCACTGGTGATCTTGCTCCAATGCTCGGGGAACGCGTACCGCATGGCGCCGATCTTGCGGATCCGTTCCAGCCAGGAGTCCCACAGCATGGTGCCGAGCGCAGCCGCGGCGATCGCCCCTTCCGGGCCGGAATCGTCGACCGTGAAGCCGATGTGGGCACGCCGCCAGGGGCGACTGCGACCGGTGCCGCCTCCCGCTTCCTCGACGAAGCCGTACTTCGCGAGGGTGCGCAAGTGGAAGGCACAGTTCGTCGGGGACTCTCCCACCATCTCGGCGGCTTCGGTCGCGGTCAGCGGCTCGCGCCGGTTCAGCGCTTCGAGCAGAGCGAGGCGGGTGGGGTGTGCAACGGCCCGCATGGCCTTTGGGTCGGTGAGCTTGCGATGCTCACGTGGAGCAGCGCCTGCAGCGTCGAAAGACATGTTTCGAGACTCTACGCTCGAAACGTGTCTTTCGAAAGGTGCTGTGCTCCGGTCGCGCAGGAAGCGACCATCACGTGACTGGTCTGCGGGGACTGACCCCACGTGCTGTGCCGCGGGTGTTCGGCAGGCATCTCCGGGTCGGCAACGTCGGGCGGACCGACGGCCGAGCACCGCACACGAGGCGGTAGTGCGACGGGGCTACGCTTTCCGGGCCAGCCCGGCGGCGATGAGTCGCTCCCAGACGGTGAGTTCCCGTTCGCCGCCGCCGTGCCACGGGCCCTCCACCACGTCCGGACGCCACAACGGCGCGGGAACGATCCCGGGTTCCAGGATCTCCAGACCGTCCAGCAGGGAGGCGATCTCCTCGTCGGTGCGCCACCGGCCGCGGCCGAAGGTCTGCTGGAGGACTCTCTCGGCCTCCGCCGTCTCCGGGTTGTTGCCGGAACGGAAGTGGCTGACGAAGAAGTAGCTCCCGGAGGGCACCTGGTCGCGCCAGTAGCGGACGATTGAGGCCGGGTCCTCCTCGTCGTTGACGTGGTGGAGGATGGCGCTGAAGACGACGGCGACGGGGCGTTCGAAGTCGATCAGGTCCAGGGTGTCCGGGTGGGTGCGGATGTCCTCGGGGTTCCGCACATCGAGGGGGACGACCCGGGTCCGCTCGTTCTCCTCCAGCAGTGCCCGGCCGTGGACCAGCACCTGGGGGTCGGTGTCGACGTACACGACCCGGGACTCGGGAGCGTGGCGTTGCGCGACCTGGTGGACGTTGTCGGCGGTCGGAAGACCACTGCCCAGGTCGATGAACTGCCGTACACCGGTGGTCGTCGCCATCTCCTCGACCGCCCGGGTCAGCGCCGCGCGGTTGGCGAAGGCGATGGCCACCGAACCGGGAAGGTCGCGTTTGAACACGTCGCCGATCTCCCGGTCAGCGGCGTAGTTGTCCTTGCCGCCGAGCAGGTAGTCGTAGACGCGGGCGATGCTGGGCTTGGTGGAGTCGATGGAGGAGCCGTCAACGGTCATGGCGACCATCCTGCCCGCGACGCGGCCCGCCGATCATCACTTTCCGTCAGCCCGCGGCCGATCGCGCTCCTCCACCTGTTCGCGTGCGCGTGGGAACATGTGGCCATGTGAGCACGGCTGCCGTTCGGGGAAGGGCTGCGGGCTGACCTGGGTTCGCCGCGCCGGGCTCGCAGGCTGGCCGGCAGTCCGCGATCACGGGTGTGACGGGCCGATCTGTCCGGCACGCTGGTGGTGGTCAAGCAGCTCGTCGAGGGCCCGGAGGCCGCTGGGAGAGATGCCCGCGAGGTGGCTGCGCTGCGGCTCGCCTGCCGGGTTGGCCCGCCCGTCGTGCCAAAGCTCCTTGGCGCCGACCCCGTCGAACGGTGGAGCACTTGGACGGTCAACCGCCGCCCGACGACTGGGCCGTTGGCTATGCCGAGACGCTGGCCCGACTTCACGCGGCCACCACCCCTGACGACGTCGGCCTTCTCCCAGCCTGGTCCGGTCCCACTGGAGAGGACACGGCCTGGCGCCATGCGACCGGCGCCGATCTCCCGGACGACTGCGACCCGGCACTCAGCTTGGCGCAGCGGTACGGAGCCAATCGGTGAGCGCGCGGAAGTCGGCGTCCACGAGACCTCTGGTCGGGGCGACGCGATGCAGGAGCGACGGCCCGGGATGTTGGGCAGCGACCCAGAGGCGGTCCATGGTGCTGATCTCGTCGTCGACCCAGATGAACGGCCGGCGGTCGGCCCACTCGACAAGGCGGCGGGTCTTCCAGTGCAGGCCGTGCGGGCTGTCGTCGGCGCAGATGTCCGGCCACTCCACGACGGGCAGCCTCGGCAGCCCGAGGCGTGGGGCGACGACCTCGTTCGCTTCCTCCATCCATGTGGAGGCCCACACGAGGTGGCAACCCAGGGCCATGAGGCGCGGCCCAAGACCGGGATCGAGCCGCGCCAGCAGCGGGTTCCCCTCGTCGAGGGACGGGTGGAAGCCGGAAGCAGGGGCCGGCAGGGGATCGGACGACGACCCGAACGGGATGAGTGGACCGTCAACGTCGAGGAAGAGGAAGGGGCGCTCCGCTGCGCTTGTCACGGTGGCACGATAGCGGCGTGGCGGGGGAGTGAGTGACACTCTCCGCCCTGGGCGGTCCGTTCTCCCCGGTGGGCGCCGGAGGATTTCGGGGAGTGGCCCGCCCCGCACACGGGGCACATCCTGCCGGCGGTCAGGTGCTGGTCATGGTCGGTCGGCGTGGAGACCGGACCCCTGCTCGTCGGCGGTGAGGTCGCAGCCGGTGACGGCGTGCACGTAGGAGTACAGGGCCGAAATGACCTCGGGGCGGGTTCGGCGGCCGGCCAGGATATCCATCTGGAAGCCGTCTTCCATGGCGACGAGGCAGGCCGCGATGACCCGGGGCGGCGTGGTGAGGCTGAAGTGGCCCTGCGCCCGGCCGAGGACCAGGATGCCGTTGTAGGCGGAGACCTGACGCTCCGTCAGGCTGCTGTCGAGTGCCGCCGCCCGAGGGTCGCGCAGGCTGCGCGGCCAGTATTCGAACAGCAGCCGGGGCAGTTCATCCTCGGGGCCGGCGGCCACCCCTGAGGCGATACAGGAGCGCAACTGGTCGCGGGCGTCGTCGAAGGCGTCCGCCAGGGACTCCCGCTCGGTGCCGAAGCGCTCGATCGCCTGCTGGTAGGTCTCCTGCATCAGCTGATCGAGATCGTCGTAGTAGTACAGCACCGCGGCCGGCGTCACGCCCGCCTCCTCGGCCACGTCGCGCAGCCGCAGCCCCTCCAGCCCCTTTCTGAGCAGCGCCCGCTGGGCCGCCTGGCTCAGTTGGGTCCGTCGCGCCTGCTGATCCTTCGACCGTGCCACCGAACCGTACCCCCTGGATTGCCCGACCGGACCGCTCGACCGGACCGTTCGACGTGATGGAAGTCTGAACCTGACCAAAAAGATACCCGCTCATCCCTTGACGTTGCAGCCGAAGGGTTCCTTAAATCTGCGTTTAACGAAAGGGGGACGCGTCGCACCGTCGCACACCCCTCACTCCGGGAGGCACCTTGAGTACCGCTCCGCCGACCGGCGTCGCATCCGACGCCTCCACCACCGCCGACAAGGGACTGCGCCACGGCTCCGTGGGCCTGATGGCCTCGATGGCCCTGGGCCTGTCGTCCGCCGCGCCGGCCTACAGCATCGCCGTCACACTGGGCTTCGTCACGCTCGCCGTGGGCAAACTGGCCCCGGCCGCACTCCTGCTCGGCTTCGTGCCGATCGTGCTGACGGCGTTCGCGTTCCGCGAACTCAACCGCGAGATGCCCGACTGCGGAACCACCTTCGTATGGAACACCCGGGCCTTCGGACCGTCCGCCGGATGGATAGCGGGTGGGTGGGTCCCCCAGTTCGCCACGCTGCTCGCGATGGCCGCGCTGTCCCAGGTCGGCGCGACCTATCTGCTCACCCTGCTCGGCCTGGACTCCCTGGCTGCCCGGCCCGCCGCGGTCACCGCCACCGCCGTGCTGCTCATCGCGTCGGTCTCCGTCCTGGCCTACCGGGGCATCCAGCTCGCGGCGAGCGCCCAGTACCTCATGCTGGGGCTGCAACTGGTGGCCCTGGTCGGCTTCGGGGCCGTCGCCCTCGCCCGGGACGGCGCCGCCACGCCCTCCCTGTCCTGGATCAACCCCTTCGCCTTCCCCGACATGGGCCGCATGGCCGAGGGCGTGCTGCTGTGCCTGTTCATCTACTGGGGCTGGGACAGCCTGATCACCGTCAACGAGGAGACCAAGGACAGCACCCGCACCCCGGGCCGGGCCGCGCTGCTCTCCACCGTGCTACTCCTCGGCGTCTACGTGTTCACCGCCTACTCCGCCGTGGCCTTCGCCGGGACCGGCACGGACAACCTGGGCCTGGGCAATCCGCAGACCGCCTCCGACGCCCTGGCCGCACTCGCCCCGCCCGTGCTCGGCAGTGCGCTCGCCAAGGTCGTCGAACTCGCCGTCTGCGTCTCCGCGATCGCGGCGCTGCTCACCTGCCTGGTGGCCAGTCCACGCAGCGCCCTGTCCATGGCCGCCCACGGCGCTCTGCCACCGGCCCTCACCCGGATCCACCCCCGCTTCGGCACCCCGGCCTTCGGCACCGTCTGCTGGGCGGTGGCCGCCGGGTTCGTCCTGGTCGGCCTGACCGCGCTGTCCACCGACTTCCTCGGCGACGCCATCAGCTGCCTCGGCCTGCTGATCGCCTTCTACTACGGCGTCACGGGCTTCGCCTGCGCCTGGCACTTCCGCGCCGAACTGCGCACCTCGGTGCGCGACCTGTTCCTCAAGGGCGTCCTGCCCGTCATCGGCGCGCTGATGATGCTTGCCGCCTTCGTCCGCAGCGCCGTCGACATGATCGACCCCCACTACGGAAGCACCTCGATCGGCGGTGTCGGCGGCGTCTTCCTGCTCGGCATCGGCTCGATCGTGCTCGGTGCCGTCCTGGCTCTCGCCCTGCGCTCCCGCTACCGCCGCTTCTTCAGCGACGGACGTACCACTGTCACCCAGCTCATCGTCACCGAGGACTGATCATGCCCACGCCCCCGCGTGCCCTGACCGTCGCCGCCCTTCAGACCACGCCGGTCCCGCACGACCCGGAAGCCACCTGGCAGCGCTACGCCGAGCGGGTTCGCGCCACCCGGAGCCTCTTCCCGCACGTCCAGCTCGTCGTCGTCCCCGAGTTGATGCTCGCCGCCGAGGCCCCCCTGCTCCAGGCCGCCGAGAACTGGATGGACCGGGCCGCGGTCACCGTGCCCGGACCGCTGACCGACCGCATCCGCGACCTGGCCGTCGAGACCGGGCTGTGGCTGGTACCCGGGACCCTCTACGAGCGAGCCGAGGACGGCACCGTCCACAACACCGCCCTCGCCGTGTCCTCCGAGGGAGAGATCGTCGCGGCCTACCGCAAGGTCTTCCCCTGGCAGCCGTACGAACAGGCCGCGCCCGGCGGGGAGTTCACCGTCTTCGACATTCCCGGCGTGGCCCGGATCGGCCTGGCGATCTGCTACGACGGCTCCTTCCCGGAGACCGCGCGCCAACTCGCCTGGCTCGGCGCCGAGATCATCCTTCAGCCCACCCTGACCACGACACGCGACCGCGAGATGGAACTCGTCATGGCCCGCGCGAACGCCTGGACCAACCAGGTGTACGTCGTCAACGTCAACGCGGCGGACCCGGCGGGCACGGGCCAGAGTCTGATCGTCGACCCCGAGGGCGTCGTCCGCCAGCAGGCCGGACCCGGCGAGGAGATCCTGGTCGACACCCTGGACCTCGGCACCGTCGACCGCGTACGCGCCCTGGGCAGCAACGGACTCAACCGCCCCTGGGCCCAACTGGCCCACTACGGTGGCACCATCAAGCTCCCCGCCTACGAGGGCGGCACCTTCCGCACCCCGCACTGGGCCGATGAGCAGCCGGGCACCACGAGTGGGGGAGCCTGACCTCCGACGGGTAGGACACCGGGGCGCCCGGCGGCGGTGCCGCGGCCGAACGCGGTCAGAGGGGCTGGAGCCGGGTGCGCAGGAGGCAGAATTCGTTGCCTTCCGGATCGGCCAGGACGTGCCAAGTCTCCGCGCCGGTCTGGCCCACGTCGACGGGCCTGGCGCCGAGAACGAGCAGCCGCTCCAGCTCGGCGTCCTGGTCGCGGTCGGTGGGGCTGACGTCGATGTGCAGGGGGAGCTTCGCGGTCCGCGGGTCGCTGCTGGGGCTGACGACGAGTGTGGGCCGCGGGCCGCCGAAGCCGGTGTCGGGCGGCCCGATCTCGATGCTTCCGTCGTCTTCCCGGCCGAGTTCGACATAGCCGAGGACCTGGCTCCAGAACGCGGCGAGGCGTTCGGGGTCGGCGGCATCGAGGACCAGCTCACTGATGCGGCATGCCATGCCCGTCAGTGTAGGTAGGGGACGACGTGCCACGCGAGCGCGTTCTCACCGAGATCAGACGGCGGCTTCGCCCGCCGTACTGGAAGAGCCGTGCCGCACGCCACTATGTGGGGCGCCATGCCCGTCGCCGTCGAGGCCGACGGCACGACTTCGACAGGGCATCGTCGACCGCGGGGCCGGGTCGGGCCAGGTCAGGTCGGGCCAGGTCGGATCGGCTTCGGGGGTTGTGAGGAGCCTCTTCCCCGGCTTATGGTCGTCCTGACGATAATCGGGGGAAGGGGCTTCCTGGATGACCACGACGACGGTGGGCAAGCGCGCCGCGACCGGAGCACTGACCGGACTCGCCCTCGGGGACGCCCTCGGCTTCCCGACCGAGTTCAACGACGTGCCCTCGATCCTCGCCAAGTGCGGTCCATGGCGGGAGATGGAACTCCCGCAGCGCGCGTTCGTCTCCGACGACACGCAGATGACCCTCGCGCTCGGACACGGGCTCAGGACCGCCATGGACCGGGGCGTGCTCACCCCGAAACGGCTGGTGCGGCCGCTGCGCGAGGAGTTCGTCGACTGGTACCAGTCGCCGCAGAACAACCGGGCCCCGGGCAGGACCTGCCTGACCGCCTGCTCCCTGCTGAAGGCGGACGGACGGGCCTGGCAGGAGGCCAGCCAGATCGGCTCCAAGGGCTGCGGCGCCAACATGCGTGTGGCCCCCATCGGACTCGCACCCGGGCTCAGCGACGAACAGCGCGCCGGCGCGGCCCAGTTGCAGTCCGCGCTCACCCACGGCCATCCGACGGCGCTGGCGGCCTCGGACCTCACTGCCCGCGCCGTGCGGCTGCTCGCCCAGGGCGCCGACCCCGCCGGACTCGTCGCCCGACTGCGCACATACGCCCACGACAACCGCACCCGCTACCACCACACCTGGCTCGGCGACCTGTGGACCCGCTCCCAGGACCCCACCCCCGAGCACTTCATCGCGCGCGGCTGGGACGAGTGCCTGGAGATCCTCGACCGGCTCCAGGAGGCCGTGCGCACCGTCTCACCGGAGGCCGACCCGTGCCTGGCCACCGGTGCGGGCTGGGTCGCCGAAGAGGCCTTCGCCACCGGTCTTCTGTGCTTCCTGCTCTTCCCCGACGAGCCGGTCACCGCCCTGCGCCGAGCCGCCTGCTCCTCCGGCGACTCGGACTCGATCGCCTGCCTCACCG
Organism: Streptomyces cyslabdanicus; assembly: GCF_052663305.1. Lineage (NCBI taxonomy): Bacteria > Bacillati > Actinomycetota > Actinomycetes > Kitasatosporales > Streptomycetaceae > Streptomyces > Streptomyces cyslabdanicus. The sequence goes on along the minus strand of NZ_JBQRUW010000056.1, from coordinate 3,145 downwards.
GCGCCTTCGCGGGCGCCTGGCTGGGCGCGGAGGCCTGGCCCGCCCAGTGGGTCGACCGGATCGAGTACCGGGCCGAGCTGCTGGCGCTGGGAGCACTCTGGGACGCACAGGGGAGCACGTTCATCCGCGGCAACCATCCATGACGAGGCGGGACTTCGTTACGTACGTGTGAGATGCCTCCCGGCCGAGGAATGGCACACTCCTGCCTGCGATGAAGGGATACGCCATGAAGAAGCGCCTCAGACCCCTGCTGCTGGCCGGCGCGAGCCTGACCGTGGCCGTCGCCGCGAGCGCGTGCGGCCCGGCCGATGAGGGGGCCGCGTCGGTGAAGCCCGCGGCCGCCGGCGCAGAGCCGACGGCCGGGGCCTCCACGACCCCGAAGACATCGGCGAGTTCACCGGCGAGCCCCTCGGCAAGCCCCTCGCCGAGCGCATCGCCGAGCCCCGCCCCCGCGCGCACCACGTCCAGCCCCACACCGGAACCAGCACCCGTCAAGAGCACGGCCACGCCCCGCACGCGCGCCGTCTGGCCCCGTGGCGCCTTCGCCCGGCTGACGTTCGAGATACCCCCGGGCTGGACGCTGACGCAGTACGGCAACGATGCCTGCGTGCAGCCCGTACACCGGGCCGGGCTGCCCACGGTGCTCGGCTGCGCCGGAATCGCCGTCAAGTCCGGCGCCATCGCCGGCAACGAACTGCGGCCCTACGCGGCTCGTCAGCCCGGCGGCTGGTACGCGGCTGCCGACGTCCAGCCCTGCCCGGTCCGGCCGACCCTCGCGGACGGGTCCTTCAACGGCATCACCAGCGGCACGTCGTCGCCGCCGGTCGAATCGGGCCTGCGTCCGGTGGGCGACCGCACGGCGGCCTACGACCGCTGGACGGCCGCCTGCGCGAGCGGCTACGGCTTCTCACCCCAGGCGTGGTACCTGCCCGTCTCCCGGGTGCTGTTTCTGGACTACACGGGGCACGCTGAGACAACCCGGGTGCTGGAGTCGGTGCGCTTCCCCGGCTGATCGCCAAAGGCGAGCCGGCGGCGACCTCGGCGACGCCTCGGAAACCTGTGGCGCGTTCTTGCACCCGAATGCTCAGCCGTTCTCACTCCGTCGGCCCCTGCCGTCGGGCCGCGTGACGCGGATGGCGCAAAGCTCGAGAGGTGGGGGTCCATGGGAAGGAAGGCCTGCATGACGGCATCCCTGGTACTCGGCTTCATACGCCGTACGAGTCGGAAACCCTTCATGGTCGCCGGATGCGCGGTGGCTCTGTGCACGTCCGCGGCAACCCCGGTCGCCGCCGCCGGTGACACGAGCGGCGGCAAACCCACCGTGGTCCTGGTGCACGGAGCGTTCGCGGACGCCTCCAGCTGGAACGGTGTCATCGCGCGACTCCAACGCCGCGGCTACAGAGTCGTGGCGCCCGCCAACCCGCTGCGGAGCCTGTCCAGCGACTCCGACTACATCGCCTCGGTGCTGGACAGCATCAAGGGCCCGATCGTCCTGGTGGGCCACTCGTACGGTGGCGCCGTCATCAGCTCGGCGGCAGCCGGCAACCCACGGGTCAAGTCCCTGGTGTACGTGGCGGCCCAGATGCCCGACAAGGGAGAGAGCCCCGCAGCCCTGGCCGCCCGATTCCCCTCCGCCCTCGCCAACGCCACCACGTCGGTCCCCTACCGTGCCGGCGGCATCAGCGGAACGGACATGTACATTCGGCCGGACAAGCTCCACGAGGTCTTCGCCGCCGACCTGCCGCAGAGCATGACGAATCTGATGGCAGCGACCCAACGGCCCGCCGCGGTGGCCGCGTTCTCCGAGAAGGCCAAGGCGGCAGCATGGCGGTCCATTCCGTCCTGGGCCCTCGTCGCCAAGCAGGACAAGAGCATCAACCCGGATCAGGAACGCTTCGAGGCGAGGCGCGCCGGTTCTCACACCGTGGAGATCGACTCCTCCCACGTGGCCATGATCTCGCATCCCGACGCGGTCACCGACCTCGTCCTCCAAGCCGCCACCGCGGCTGGTTCCGCCCACACATCGCGGGTGGCCTCCACCGCGGGCGGCGGCTGAGAACCAGAAGACCCCTGCTCGCACCGTTCTGGGAGAATCCATGGCACCGAAGCCCCCTGTTCCGCCGTTCACCCGGGAGAGCGCGATCGAGAAGGTCCGTCTCGCCGAGGACGCATGGAACACCCGGGACCCTGAGCGTGTGGCCCTCGCCTATACCGTCGGCAGTCGCTGGCGCAACCGTGCTGAATTCATCAACGGACGCGAGGAGATCGTCGCCTTTCTCACCAGGAAGTGGGCCAGGGAGCTGGACTACCGGCTCATCAAGGAGCTGTGGGCCTACGACGGGAACCACATCGCCGTACGCTTCGCCTACGAGTGCCACGACGACTCGGGCAACTGGTTCCGCTCCTACGGGAACGAGAACTGGGAGTTCGACGAGGAGGGCCTGATGCGGGTCCGCCTGGCCTGCATCAACGACCTCCCGATCAAGGAAGAGGAACGTCAGTATCACTGGCCCCTCGGCCGTCGTCCCGACGACCACCCGGGGCTCAGTGACCTGGGGTTCTAGCACGTCAGCCACCGCCCGCGCCCCAAAGGCGCGGGCGACCGCCTTCCCGTACCGCGTACGGCGCCGGAGCACCGCCTGCTGCCGGGACCGGTCAGAGTGCTCCGGTGAGGTCTCTGTCGAGTGCGTGGCGGTGTGGCGGGTTGATGTTGTCGCTGGTGGTGGTCCAGCTGTGGGTGAAGGCGACGGGGATGTCGAGGGCGAGGAAGTTCTTCCCGTCTTCTGTTCGGGCGCGTAGGTGGAGTCGGTGTCTGGCCACGGGTACTGTCCTGGGGATCTGCAGGTCCCAGGTCTGTTTCCAGGGGCCGGCGGGTGGGTGGGTGTCGCCGGAGAGGTGTGTGCCCATGTGTGCGAGCAGGTCGGGCAGCTTGTAGCTCTTGTCCAGTATTTTCATGGGGCCGATCTTCATGATGACCCTGCAGGTGACCTGGGTCAGGTCGACGGTCTCTTTGAGGTAGCTGTCCATTTCCCAGCGGACCGGGTGTCCGAGGCGCGGTAGCGCGGGGGTGCAGGTGATGTCGAGGATGTCCATGACGTAGTTGTCGTCGCTCGCGTCCTCCACCAGGCGATTGTTCATATCAGTC
>NZ_JBQRUW010000055.1:0-97169 GCF_052663305.1 Streptomyces cyslabdanicus | reverse complement strand
TCCAGTACGAGGGCCAGGGCCCGGCACTCCCCCAAGCTCTTCGAGCAGGGGGGACCCCCAGAGCACGCACCTGACGCCGCGAGGCCCGCCCTCCGGGCGGACGACGGGAGTTTGACGACAGGACCTAGCGGCCGTCCATGGAGTCCATAGGGCCCCTGGCGGGCCGGTGGAAGCCACCGGCGCGGTGGGCGTCGGTCGTGGCCGGCCGGCGCCGTCCGTCGATTCCGCTGATCTCCACATCGACCTGCACCTACGGTGCGGAGGCAGCAGCTGGGCGTGATCCGCACCCCGCCCTCGACGGACACCCAGGTAGTACTCCCTACTTCGGTGCCTGGAAGCCGCCGATCTTCTGCTCGAGCAGTTCGGCCAGCCGCAGCGGGGTGCGGTCCTCGAACATCGGACCGATGAGCTGCACTCCCACCGGCAGACCCTCGGGCGATCGGCCCGCTGGTACAGCGGTGGCGGGTAGACCGGGCAGGGTGGCCAGACCGGCCCAGACCAGCTGGTCGAAGTACGGGTACTCGACGCCGTCGATGTCGATCCGACGTTCCATCAGGTCGGGGTTGTGGTCGTGCGGGAACGCGGGAGTGGGCGTGATGGGACACACCACGGCGTCGAACTCGGTGAAGAACTGCCGCCAGCCATGGCGGTGGAGCTCGTGAAAGCTGTTCGCCTCGATCCAGTCGCGGTGGCTGAGCACCATGCCGCGCAGCCGCGTCGCATCGAGACTCTGGTCGTCCGCGCTCAGTCCGGCGGCGCGGGCCCGCAGTTGCTCGTACGCTTCGACGGGAAAGCGTGCGACGGAGCCCGAGAACAGGAACTTCGTGTAGAGCACCGCGGCTTCGGCCAGATCGGGCAGCAGCGGACTGTCCCGCTCGACGCGAGCACCGGCGTCGACAAGCGCGTCGGCCACCCGGCCCACGCCCGCCCGCACGGCGGACCCGGTCGGAATGAGCGGATGCTCGTCGAGGACCAGGACCCGGAAGTCGCGGAGCCGTTCGTGGCGCGCGGGCGGCAGCGTCAGGTGGTACGCCACACCGAGCGTCAGCGGGTCCGGCCCGGCCATGACGTCGAGCAGGAGCGTGAGGTCGCGAGCGGTGCGCGCCATCGGACCGACGACGGCGAGGTCGTGCTCGACCGGCAGGGCCGGCCCGGGCGGCGGGACCATGCCGCGGCTCGCTGCCAGCCCGAGTGTCGGCTTGTGCGCGTAAATGCCGCAGAAATGCGCGGGGGTGCGCAATGAACCGGCGAGGTCGGAGCCGATGGACAGCGCGCCGAATCCGGACGCGAGGGCCGCCGCCGAGCCGCCGGAGGATCCGCCCGACGTACGACGGTGGTCCCACGGGTTGTTGGTGGTGCCGTAGATCTCGTTGAAGGTCTGTATGTCCTGCAGCCCGATGGGCACATTGGTCTTGCCGAGCACCACCGCGCCCGCGGCCCTGAGCCGCGACACCTGCACCGCGTCCTTTGCCGGCACGAAGTTCCGGTGCTGCGGCAGACCCCAGGTCGTGGGCAGCCCCGCAATGTCGTACGACTCCTTGACCGTCACCGGAATGCCCAGCAGCGGCCGGTCCTCACCGCGGGCACGCGCCCGGTCGGCATCGCGCGCGGCGGCCCGCGCACGGTCGAAGTCCGGCACACAGATAGCGTTGATCGCCTCGTCGTCGCGTTCCATACGGGCGATCGCCTCGTCGGTCAGTTCCGCCGAGGTCACTTCACCGGCACGCAAGGCAGCCGCGAGTTGTTCGGCCGTCGGAAAATTCCACTCCATGAATGCGACCGTATGGGCCTGCGGAAAAGGGCACGAAATGCCATTTCGCACAACGGGGTGGATCTCCCCGTACTCATCTGCCTGACGGTCCTCGACCCGATCGTCGTAGTGCACCGCGCGCGGCGTCTGGACCAGCCGTTGGTCTAGGAGTGGTGTCCGTGCAGCCAAGCGGGCAGGGGCTCCGTGCGGTTGCGCCAGGGGGCGGGGATGCCCTCGGTACCGACGCGGGAGGCGACGATCGCGCGGCTGGCGGCGACGGCGACCGCGACGGCCCCGGCGACGGCCTCGGGGTGGGTGTGGGTCACCTCGGCGGACAGGGCAGCCTGCCGGGCCGCGTGTTCCGGGTCGCCCGGGTAGCGGGCGCCGAGAGGGGCGACGCGCATCGCCGCACCGTTGCCCCAGGAGCCCTGCCCGTCGAACAGCCCGGCCGCGAGTTCGCGCCAGTTGTTGCCCTGGCGGACCAGGCGCAGCAGGCGGTTCATCGCGGGACCGTAGCCGCGGTCGAAGTCGTGCCGTTCGGCGAAGCAACGGGCGAGTTCATCCTGGTCCACCTCACCTCGCCGCACGGCGAGTTGGTGGAGGGAGCAGGCCATCTCCGTGTCGTCGGTCCACGGCCAGGGCGCGTCAGGCAGTTGCCGGGCACGCAGAGCGGGGAGGTTGTCGGGGACGAAGAACTGGGCTCCGAAGGCGTCGCCGACGGCCAGGCCGTTCAAGGCGTCGCGGGCGGTGGCGATGGGATCGATCGGAGAACTGTCGAAGGAGTACGAGCGGGAGGCCATTGCCGGGCATCCTGCCAATCCCGACCCATGCAGGCCACTGGTTTCATCGTGTGGAGAACCGCGCCTGCGGGACCACCGGTCGCGTCGGGGTCCCCCGGGCTGGTCGCGTGCTGACTCTTCGCGGCCGGGGGCGATGCGACGGCGCCCCCTCAGAGCAGGCGGAGCGCAGGGCTAGGTAGCCGTGGATCGTGCCCGCGTCTGTCAGTGCCTGGAGGAACTGCGGCGACCATGGCTCATGCGGCTTCCGTTCGGCGCAGGACGCGTAGTGATCCGGTCGACGGCAGTTCGGTGAACTCGCCCGATTCCAGGGCCCGGAGGTAGACGCGGTACGGGGCCTGTCCGGTGAACTCGTCCACCGGGTCCGGGAACACGTCGTGGATGACCAGCAGCCCGCCCTCGGCCAGGTGCGGCGCCCATCCCTCGTAGTCGGCGCCGGCGTGCTCGTCGGTGTGGCCGCCGTCGACGAAGACCAGGCCGAGCGCGGTGTTCCACAGGGCGGCGATCTGCGGTGAGCGGCCGACGAGTGCCACGACGTGGTCCTCAAGACCCGCCCGGTGCAGGGTCCTGCGGAACGTCGGGAGCGTGTCCATCAGCCCGATCTCGGGGTCGACCGTCTCCGGGTCGTGGTACTCCCAGCCGGGCTGCTGCTCCTCGCTGCCGCGGTGGTGGTCCACGGTGAGCGCGGTGACCCCGGCCCGCCGGGCCGCGTCGGCGAGCAGGATCGTCGAGCGCCCGCAGTACGTGCCGACCTCAAGCAGCGGCAGCCCGAGCCGCCCGGCCGTCACGGCCGCCGCGTACAGTGCCAGCCCCTCGTCGGTGGGCATGAACCCCTTCGCTGCCTCGAACGCGGCGAGGATCTCTGGCTCGGGTGCCGCGGGCATGGGGTCCTTCCGGTCGTGCGTCGTGATCGGTCGTCTCGATCGGTCGTCTCGGGCGTACGTGTCGTGCGTCCGTTCAGGCCGCCATGGTGCCGCACCCCCGGTCGCGGGGCGACAGGGGGTGCGGTGGCGTGCGTGTCAGGCGTACGTCGCGCGGAGGTCAGGCGGTGACCGACTCGCCCGGCAGGGACAGGTCCAGGTCGACGGGGCGGTCCTCGCCGTGGTGGGCCGCCGCGCTGGCGTGCGGGCCGTGTCCGGCGGCGCGGGCGGCCAGGACGTACGGGCCCTGGGACGGGACCGCGAGGGCGTAGCTGCCGTCCTCCGCGGAGAGCGTGGCGCCCGCCTGGCGGCCGCGCCGGTCGATCAGCGTGACCTTGGCGCGGGCGACCGGGGCGCCGCCGGCGTCCAGGACCCGGCCGCGGAAACCGCGCAGGACCGCCTCGGCCCTCGCCAGGTTGGCGTCCTCCTCGCTGCTCGCGCGCAGCCGCAGTCCCGTCGGGAGGTTCGGCTTGGGCAGGCACAGGGCCAGCACCAGGCCCACGACGACGGCGGCCGTGGCGATCAGGAAGGAGACGCGGAAACCGTGCAGGGTGGGTATCGCGACGCCGCCGCTGTGGTGCGCGGTGTTGGCGAGCACCATGCCGATCACGGCGCTGGACACGGAGGTGCCGATGGACCGCATCAGGGTGTTGAGACCGTTGGCCGCGCCCGTCTCGGAGGCCGGGACCGCGCCGACGATCAGCGCGGGCAGCGAGGAGTACGCCAGTCCGATGCCCGCGCCCAGGACCACCGAGACGACGACGGTCTGCCAGGCCGCGTTCATCAGGCCGAGGCCGGCGGCGTACCCGACCGCGATGACCAGCAGTCCGATGATCAGGGTGACCTTCGGGCCGTAGCGGGTGGACAGACGGGCGTAGACCGGCGCGGTGAACATCATGGTCAGGCCCAGCGGGGCCACGCACAGACCGGCGACGACCATCGACTGCCCGAGCCCGTAACCGGTGGCGGTGGGCAGCTGGAGCAGCTGGGGCAGGACGAGGGAGACGACGTAGAAGCTGACGCCGACCATGATCGAGGCCAGGTTGGTCAGCAGCACCTCGCGGCGGGCGGTGGTGCGCAGGTCGACCAGCGGGGCCGCGATCCGCAGCTCCATCAGGCCCCACAGCAGCAGGACGGCGACGGCCGCCGCGAACAGGCCGAGCGTGGTGGGCGACGACCAGCCCCAGTCGCTGCCCTTGGTGACGGGCAGCAGGAGCAGGACCAGGCCGCCGGACAGGCCCAGCGCGCCCGGCAGGTCGAAGGAGCCCTCGGCGCGCGCCGGCGACTCCGGTACGACGAGGAGGGTGAGGCCGATCGCGAGGGCGCCGAGACCGGCGGCGCCGTAGAAGAGGGTGTGCCAGTCGGCGTGCTGGGCGACCATGGCCGCGGCGGGCAGGGCGAGACCGCCGCCGACGCCGATCGAGGAACTCATCAGCGCCATGGCGGAGCCGAGCCGCTCGCGCGGCAGCATGTCCCGCATCAGGCCGATGCCGAGCGGGATCGCGCCCATCGCGAAGCCCTGGAGCGTGCGGCCCACGATCATGGGCACAAGGGCGGAGGTGAACGCGCTGACCAGCGCGCCGACCACCATCACGGCGAGGCTGGCGATCAGCATGCGGCGCTTGCCGTACAGGTCGCCGAGGCGGCCCATGATCGGCGTGGCCACCGCGCCGGACAGGAGGGTCGAGGTCAGAACCCAGGTGGCGTCGCTGGGCGAGGTGTCAAGGAGCTGCGGCAGGTCCTTGATGACCGGGACGAGCAGGGTCTGCATCACCGCGACTGCGATTCCCGCGAAGGCGAGCACCGGGACGACGGTCCCGCTCGCGCTCCGTTCGGGCCGTCCGGTCGTCGTGAGCGTCATCGAGTGGGGCCTCCGGGCCGTGAGGGGGGAACAGGCGGTCATCCGTGCGGAACGGGCGCCGGGTGAACCCCGTAGACCCAGGCAACTATTCCGATGCTTTGGCGTACTAACGAATTCTTGACCGTTCCGTGAGGATCTGAACGCCTGTCAGGACGCGTGCGGACCTGGGGAGTGGGGGTGGCGGCGGTCCGGCGGTTGTGGCTGTCCGGTGGTCGCGGTCGTGCCGGCGGCCGCGGTCGGCCCGGTGGTCACAGCCATCCCTGGCGGCGGGCCTCCCGTACGGCCTCCGTGCGGTTGCGGGTGCCGGTCTTGCCGATCGCGGCGGACAGGTAGTTGCGGACGGTGGACTCCGACAGGTGCAGCCTCGCGGCGACGTCGGCGACCGTCGCCCCGTCGGCGGAGGCCCTCAGCACGTCGCACTCGCGGGCGGTGAGCGGACTGGGGCCCGCGCTGAGGGCGGCCGCGGCGAGTACCGGGTCGACCACCGTCTCCCCGGTGAGCACCCGACGGATCGCGGCCGCCAGTTCCTCCACCGGCCCGTCCTTGACCAGGAAGCCCCCGGCCCCGGCCTCCATGGCGCGGCGCAGATAACCGGGCCGGCCGAAGGTGGTCAGGATCAGCACCCGGCAGCCGGGAGCCTGCTCGCGCAACTCGGCGGCGGCGTCCAGACCGCTCATCCCGGGCAGTTCGATGTCCAGCAGCGCCACGTCGGGGCGGTGGGTCAGCGCGGCGTCCACGACGGCGTCGCCCGCCGCGACCTGGGCGACGACCTCCATGTCGTCCTCCATGCCGAGCAGCAGGGCGAGCGCGCCCCGCATCATCTGCTGGTCCTCCGCGAGCAGGAGGCGGATGGACTTGGCGGGCCGGCGGTCCCCGGGCATCTCGTTCACGGACCAAGGCTATGGACTCGCGCCCCGCGGGCGCGGGCACTCGGGGCAGTTACCTCGACGCGGAGCCGAGCCGGGCGCGGCCGCTGTCCACCGGCTTCCCGGTCTCCACCGGCTTCCGGCTGTCCACCGGCTCCCCGCTGTTCACGGGCTCCTCGCTGTCCACGGGGACTTCGGCCGTCACCGTGAAACCGCCGTGGGACGAGGGGGCGGCCCGCAGCGAGCCGCCCGCCGCCGCGAGGCGTTCGGTCAGCCCCTTCAGACCGGTGCCGCCCACCGCAGCCGGTCCCGGATCCCCGGTCGGTCCCGGATCCCCGGTCGGTCCCGGATTCTCGGTCGGGTCCGAGTCCTGGAGCTGCCCCGGGACCCTGACGCCGGTCCGCCCCCTGGAGGTGCCGTCCCCGTCGTCGACGACTGTCAGACGCGCCCGCCCGGCCGTGCCGGTGACGGTGATCTCGCAGCGGCTCGCGCCGCTGTGCCGTACGGCGTTGGTGACCGCCTCGCGCACCACCCAGCCCAGCAGCGCCTCCGCGTCCGGCGTCAGCGGAGGGCCCGAGCGGCGTACGACGGGCTCGATGCCGGCGGCGGTCAGCGCCGAGCGGGCCCGGTCCAGTTCCGCGCCGAGGCCGCCCTCGCGGTAGCCGGTGACCGCCTCGCGGATCTCGGTGAGCGCCTGCCGCCCGACGGACTCGATGTCGGTGATCTGCGTGAGGGCCGCCCCCATGTCGCGGGCCGCCAGCCGTCGGGCCGCCTCCGACTTCACCACGATCACCGACAGCGTGTGGCCGAGCAGGTCGTGCAGGTCCCGGGAGAAGCGCAGCCGCTCCTCCTCCACGGCCCGACGGGCCAGCTCCTCACGGGCGGCGCGCAGTTCCCGTACGGCGTCGGACAGGCTGAGGATCACCGCCGTCACCACCGTCGACAGGAACGTGCCGTAGCCGATGTTGATCCCGTTCCAGCCCTCGTGCAGCCCGGCGACGACCCCCGCGAACACGCCCAGTCCGACGCCGAACCGGCCGAGCGACGGCCCGCGCAGGGACGCGCCCGCCGCCAGGCCGAACAGCGGCAGGAACAGCAGCCAGGTGCCGCCGTACCCGACGGCCAGACCGCACGTCACCAGGAACAGCAGCAGCAGCGCGAGGCGGGTGGAGCGGGCCGTGCGCGTCTGCTGGTGGAAGGCGCGGAACACCACATAGACGTAGAGCGAGTTGAAGGCCAGCAGGCCCAGGGCGCCGATCCACGGGTTGGGCGTCTCGCCCTGGAAGAGGTTGGAGAAGGCGCCCATCCCCATCAGCAGCCAGGGCAGCAGGGAGAAGCCGTTGGGCGGCGGCCCCGGGTGCTCGGACTCCAGCCCGCCTCGGCGCCCCATCCCGTTTTCCATGCGGCAGGAGATCCTGTGTGACCAGCTCATGTTCCGTTCCCCCGATCAGGCCTCGCCGGCATGGCGGCGGTAGGACAGCACAGCGTACGAACCGAACAGCGACAGCCAGGCCGCCAGTACGAGGATGGCACCCGCCGCCGGGGCGGTCCCCTCGGTGACCGAGATTCCGAGTTCGGCGATCCCGCGCGTGGGCGTGTACCCGGACAGGGCGCGCAGCCAGCGCGGGAACAGCTCCACGGGGAACCACAGGCCGCCGAGCACCGCGAACCCCAGATTGCACACCATGTTGACCACGCCGGTGGTCTGCGCGGTCAGCTTGTAGCCGTTGCCCAGCCCGAGCAGGGTGAACGGGATCGAGCCGAGCCACAGCAGCAGCGCCGTCGACACCCACTGCCACGCCGCCAGCCGTACGCCGTTGAGCAGGCCGCCCGCCAGCAGTACCGCGCAGATCGCGGGCAGCACGGTCACCGAGGCGGTCAGCGCCCGCCCGGCGACGACCTGGCGCGGCGTCATCGGGGTCACCCTCAGCTGCCGCAGCCAGCCGACCGTACGGTCCTCGGCGACCCCGCCGCCGGTGTTGAGGGCCGAGCCGACCGCGCCGTAGGCGGCCATGCCGACCATGGAGGCGGTCCGCCAGCCCCGGTCGGCGCCGTCGCCGAGGTTGGTGAACAGCAGGTACATCATCACCGGCATCGCGATCCCGCCGATCACGAAGCCCAGGTCGCGCAGGGCGCGGCGCACCTCGAGGCGCAGGTAGTCCAGTATGTCGCGCATCACGCCGCCTCCCGCTCTCGCTCCGTGGCCGCCCGCGCGCCCGTCAGGGCGAGGAACGCGTCGTCCAGCGACGCCGGTGCGACCTCAAGACCGCGCACGGCACCCAGTCCGGCCAGGGCGATCACGGTCGCGTCCGGGTCGTCGGTGCGCAGCCGCGCCCGGTCCCCGCGCACCTCGAGGGACCGCACGCCGGGCAGGAGGTCCAGGCCCTCGGCGCCCCGCCCGGCCAGGTCGAAGGCGACCAGGCCGCCGCCCGCCGCGCGCCGCAGTTCCTCGCCGGTGCCGTCGGCGACGAGCCGGCCGTGGTCCAGGACGAGGATCCGGTCGGCGTGGGCGTCGGCCTCCTCCAGGTAGTGCGTGGAGAACAGCACCGTGCGACCACCGCGCGCGTAGGTCCCCATCGCGTCCCAGAAGGCGTGGCGCGCCTCCACGTCCAGGGCCGCCGTCGGCTCGTCCAGCACCAGCAGCGCGGGGTTGCCGGCCACCGCGACCGCGAACCGGACCCGCTGCGTCTGGCCGCCGGACAGCCGGTCCACCCGCCGTCCGGCCAGGTGCGCGATCCCGGCCAGTTCCAGCGCGCGGGCGACGGACAGCGGCGCCGGGTAGCGGCCGGCCACGAAGGCCACCAGCTCGCGGACGGTGACCCGGGGCACCGCCCGTGCCTCCTGGAGCATGGCCCCGACCCGGCCCGCGCGCACCGCCCGCTCCGGCGGCCCGCCGAACAGTTCGACTCTGCCCGCGTCGGGCGCGTGCAGGCCGAGCAGCAGCGAGATCGCCGTCGACTTGCCGGCGCCGTTCAGGCCGAGCAGGGCCACCGTCTCGCCCCGCTCGATGGTCAGGTCGACGCCGTCGACCGCGCGTACGGCGCCGAAGGCCTTGACCGCCCGTGTGAAGGACACGGCACGTTCCGTGTGTGTCATGTCTACGACCTGTGTCATGTCTACGACGCTACGAACTCCCCTGCCGGGCGGGGCAGATGCGCTTGTACGGACTCCGGCAGGACAAATGTCACGGCCGGCGGATGTGCCTCGCGTCTCGCGTCTCGTGCCTCGTGCCGGACTGCCGGATTCCTTCACAGCCGAAGGGCGCTGGGCTATACAGGGGAGCGCCAGGAGATTCTGATTCCGGAGACCCATGCCCATCGACGCAGCCCAGGCCCTCGCGGCCGAACCCCGTACCGGTGAGATCTCCTGGAGCCACGGGGACGTCCTGCTCTACCACCTCGGCATCGGCGCGGGCCTGCCCGCCACCGACCCCGGTGAACTGCGCTACACCCTGGAGACCCGGCTGCACGTCCTGCCGAGCTTCGCCACCGTCGCCGGCGGCGGCCCGCCCGGTGTGATCAGAGGCCTGTCCATGCCCGGCGTCGACGTCGACCTCGCCCGTGTCCTGCACGGCGGCCAGTCACTGACCGTGCACCGCCCCCTCCCGGCGGCGGGTACCGCCACCGCCACCAGCCGTATCGCCGCCGTGTACGACAAGGGCACGGCGGCCGTCCTGGTCATGCGCACCCAGGTCGGTGACGGCGACGGCCCGCTGTGGACCGACGAGGCGGAGATCTTCGTCCGGGGTGAGGGCGGCTGGGGCGGCGCCCGCGGTCCCTCCGCCCGCCCCGTGGCGCCGGCCGGCGAGCCGGACCGGGTCGTCGAGCGGACGGTCCGCGAGGACCAGGCCCTGCTCTACCGCCTGAGCGGCGACCGCAACCCGCTGCACGCCGACCCGGAGTTCGCCGGGCGCGCCGGCTTCGACCGGCCCATCCTGCACGGGCTGTGCACCTACGGCATGACCCTCAAGGTGGTCGTCGACACGCTGCTCGGCGGTGACGTGGCCCGCGTACGGTCCTACGGCACGCGCTTCGCCGGGGTGGTGTACCCGGGGGAGACCCTGCGCATCCGCATGTGGCGGGGGGACGGCGGGGTCCTGGTGACGGTGAGCGCCGTCGAGCGGGGGGACGCGCCGGTGCTGACCGGCACGGTCGTCGGCCACGCCTGACACGAAACGGCCCCGCCCGTCAGCTGACGGGCGGGGCCGCGGCGTTCGACGTGCCGTCAGGCCGCCGATTCGTTCTGCTCCGCGGGCCTGCGGTGGCGGCCGCTGGGTGCGGTCTCACCGTCGCCGATCGAAACCGGACCCCGGTGCTTGCCGTGAGCCGCGGACTCTTCGACGTCGGCGGCGGACGGCTGGTTCGTGCTGGCGTCGCTCATCGGAAGAAATTCACCCCGTCAACAATGATCTTTCGTGCAGCCGGGCGAGTCTAACCGGCACACCTCGGGTCGAATCCAGGCGGCCACGCCGACTGGCACTACTTCGTTACAAGCCGCCCCAGGGGTTGGAGTACGCGCCGTCCGCTGCGTCAGCGACGGCCCCTGCACTTCGCCGCGAGCACGCGCAGGAGTTCGGCGCGGCGGGCGGTGCCGAGCACGTAGCGCTTGCCGTCGGACACCGTGATCTCCACGGCGTCGTGTCCCCGCATGACCAACCCGAGCGTGCCGTCCGTGGTCATGCGAAGTCCCAGGCCCTGCATGTCGCGAGCCTGAATCCGACGGGGCTGGACGGCGACCACGTCGGTGACCTCGATGGTTCTCCTCCACACCGGAAACAGGGACAGGACGATCTTCTCGTCGTCGATCCGGAGCGTGCTGTGCATCGACAGCATCAGCACAGGCACGAGGCCCATGCAGGTCACGACCAGGAGGCGGGGAACGATCTGCGCCGACTGGGCCCACAGAAACGGGGTGCTTGCCGCGCAGGCAGCCAGGAACACGGACAGAGGGATGTCGACAGGGCGAGGCAGACGCCTCCGTTCACAGAAGAGCAACGTGCCTGTCCGCCTCTTCTCCGTCACACCGCCACCTCCCGAGGGCCCGATCCAGCCGTGGCCTCTCGGCTGCCCATCGAGGGGGCGGAGGTGCCACTTCGGGTGAGTCTCCACGGTAGTCAGGCCCGGGTCGAGCCAACTGGAGGCTCCGAAGGCCGGATCCGAGGACCACCAGCCTCCCTACTTCCGCTCCGATCGTAGGAACGGTGCCTGTTGGAGCGGAACGGGACGGGGGGTGGGGCGGGGGCCGAGCGGGGGCGGAGAACCGGGTTCCGGTGCGGAGCCGGGGGGCGTTGCGGCTTCGGGTGGGACGTGCGCGGGTGCTTCGGACGCGGGGCGGGGGCCGGTTTCGCGCCCGATGAGGGGGGTGGTGCCGAGGGTCGCGTGCGTTCTGGTTCCCGGGGTGAGGTGCCGGCGCGGGGCGGCTTCGGCTTCGCGAGGGACTTGGGGGCCGGTGTGGTGTGCGGGGTCGGGCCCGGTGGGGGGTACGGCCGGGGGTGCGGGATGCGGTCCGGCGTCGGCTCGCGGTCCGGATGCGGCGGGTGGTTCGGGCTCGGATCGCGGCGTGGATGCGGCGGGTGGTCCGAGCTCGGATCGCGGCGCGGACGCCGTGGATGGTCCGGGGCGTGGGGCGGGGGCCGGGGGCAGGCCCGGCGTGTCGGGTGGGGTGGGGGTCGGGGTGCGGGCCCCACCCGGTTCCGGCGCCGGGGGTGACTGCCTTGTGGGAGACGTCCACCGCGCCACACCGCACGGCACCGCGCTCGTGGCGTAGGGCAGACGGAGTACGCCGTCGTCGGTCCACAGTCCGGACCCGGCCAGCCACCCCTCGGGTGCCCGAAGATGACGTACCTGACGCTCGGCGGGCTGCCACACGGCCACCCAGCTGCCGGACGCGCCGTCGCACCGCAGCGCCACCCCGCACTGCTCGGGGGTGAGGACCTGCCCCGGCTGGATCGCGAACGGCGTCACCGCGCAGTCCGGCAGCCGCAGGCACTCCGGGAAGCGCACCGGCTGCGTGCTGCCCAGCACGCCCCAGCCCAGCCGCTGCCGCCCGGGCGAGGGGGCGTCCGAGCGGATCAGCAGCAGTCCGCTGTCGAGGTCGGCGAGCAGCAGCCGGTCGTCGCTTCCGGCGGCGATCTGGAGCAGCGGCGACGTCTCGCCGCCGCCCTCCAGGTCCACCACGACCGCCTTGGTGCGCCCGCCCGTCTCCTGGTCCAGGGCCAGCATCCGCCCGGCGCGGTCCAGCCAGACCCCGCCCGAGCAGCGACCCGGCACCTCGGCCAGGTGCTCGGGCCCGAAGCCGCCGCCCACCACCAGCCACACCGCCGAGGACCGCCGGCCCACGGCGAGCGCGTAGGCCCGCTCGCCGCCGGGCGCCGGGGGCAGCAGTCGCAGCCCGGTGCCCTCCGGGCACTCGATGGCGCCGAGCGGCAGCTCACCGGTGCCCGGGCCGGTCGGGTACAGCAGCGAGAAGGTGTGCCGGCCGGCCACCAGCCGCCGGATCAGCACCCGGCCGTCGCCCATCGGCAGCACCTCCGTGCCGGGCTCCTCGGGCTGGTTGCCGGGCAGCGGCACCGCGTACGGCTCGGGGCCGTCCAGCGTCCAGCGCTCCGGGTACCAGGAGTCGCCGCCGCGAGCGAGCCGGGCGGCGTAGGCGCCGTCCACCGTGATCGTGCAGCCCGCCCGCGGGGTACCGTCGTCCTCGCCGGCCGCCGAAGTCTCGACAATGCAGGCTGTCATTCTTCGGTCACCTCCTGCCAGGACGGTAGTTTTCCTCCGCACACAGGACGGACCGGCGGGCGGCTGCTTCACACATACGGGTGGCCCAAAAACGATTCGCCTGAGGAAACCGAGACCGGTGTGCTGAGCGGACCGGTCCGTACGGAGGCGACGGGACCGGTTCAGCCGCGGCGAACACCCAGGTAGCCTTGCACCCGTGCCCCGTCTGTCTGAAGTCATCGCCGCGCTGGAGAACCTGTGGCCCGCCGAGCGGGCCGAGTCCTGGGACGCGGTCGGCACCGTCGTGGGCGACCCCGAGCAGGAGGTCGGCCGGGTCCTGTTCGCCGTCGACCCGGTCCAGGAGATCGCCGACGAGGCGGTGGAGCTCGGCGCGGACCTGCTGGTCACCCACCACCCGCTCTACCTGCGCGGTACGACGACCGTGGCGGCCTCCACCTTCAAGGGCCGCGTGGTGCACACCCTGATCAAGAACGACATCGCCCTGCACGTGGCCCACACCAACGCGGACACCGCCGACCCGGGCGTCTCCGACGCGCTGGCCGGGGCGCTGGACCTCAGGGTCGTACGCCCCCTGGTGCCGGACACCGCCGACCCGGAGGGCCGTCGCGGCCTCGGCCGGGTCTGCGAACTGGACCATCCGCTGACCGTGCGCGAACTCGCGGCCCGCGCCGCCGAGCGGCTGCCCGCCACCGTGCAGGGCATCCGCGTGGCCGGCGACCCGGAGGCGGTCGTCCGCACGGTCGCCGTGAGCGGCGGCTCCGGCGACAGCCTCTTCGACGACGTACGGGCCGCGGGCGTGGACGCCTTCCTCACCGCGGACCTGCGCCACCACCCGGCCTCCGAGTTCATCGCGGCCGGCGCCCGCAGTCCCCTCGCGCTGCTCGACGCGGCGCACTGGGCCACCGAGTGGCCCTGGTGCGAGCTGGCCGCCGCCCAGCTCGACGGGATCTCCGACCGGTGCGGATGGGGCCTGCGCGTCCACGTCTCCAAGACGGTCACCGACCCCTGGACCGCCCACGCGGCGTCCGCCGCCACCCTTCCGACGAGCGCTTCGCGCGCCCCTTCCTCTACTAGCTAACGGGAGCCCCCAACTGAACGCCGCGCCCGCCGACCAGATCCGACTCCTCGACGTCCAGGCCCTCGACGTCCGCCTCCAGCAGCTGGCCCACAAGCGGAAGTCCCTGCCCGAGCACGCCGAGATCGAGTCGCTGAACCAGGACCTCACGCAGCTGCGCGACCTCCTGGTGGCCGCGCAGACCGAGGAGAGCGACTGCGCACGCGAGCAGACCAAGGCCGAGCAGGACGTGGACCAGGTGCGCAGGCGCGCCGCCCGTGACCAGCAGCGCCTGGACTCCGGCGCGATCACCTCGCCCAAGGACCTGTCGAACCTCCAGAACGAGATCGTGTCCCTCGCCAAGCGGCAGGGCGACCTGGAGGACGTGGTCCTGGAGGTCATGGAACGCCGCGAGTCCGCGCAGGAGCGGGTCACCGAGCTGACCGGGCGCGTCGCCTCCGTCCAGGCGAAGGCCGACGACGCGACCGCGCGCCGGGACGCGGCCTTCGAGGAGATCGACGGCGAGGTCGCGTCCGTGACGAAGGAGCGCGAGGTCATCGCCGGTGCCGTACCCGCGGACCTGCTGAAGCTCTACGACAAGCTGCGCGGGCAGCAGGGCGGCATCGGCGCGGCCAAGCTGTACCAGCGCACCTGCCAGGGCTGCCGGCAGGAGCTCGCCATCACCGAGCTGAGCGAGATCCGCAAGGCCGCCCCCGACACGGTCGTACGCTGCGAGAACTGCCGCCGCATCCTGGTGCGCACCGCCGAGTCCGGTCTGTAGTCGGGTCTGTAGCCGGGTCTGCAAGGAGCGAGCGGCGTGCGGGAGTTCATCGTCGAGGCCGACGGCGGGTCACGGGGCAATCCGGGGCCCGCGGGCTACGGGGCGGTGGTGCTGGACGCGGCGACGGGGGAGACCCTGGCGGAGCACGCGGAGTACCTCGGCGTGGCCACGAACAACGTGGCCGAGTACCGGGGCCTGCTGGCCGGCCTGCGCGCCGCGCACGCCCTGGACCCCTCGGCGGCCGTGCACGTCCGCATGGACTCCAAGCTCGTCGTCGAGCAGATGTCGGGCCGCTGGAAGATCAAGCACCCCGGTCTGAAGCCGCTCGCGACGGCGGCGGCGCGGGAGTTTCCGGCCGACCGGGTGACCTACGAGTGGATCCCCCGCGAGCGCAACAAGCACGCCGACCGGCTGGCCAACGAGGCGATGGACGCGGGCGGCCGCGGCGAACAGTGGTCCGGCCCGTCCGCGGACACGCGGGTCGGCCCGGCCACCGACCGACTCCCCGACACCGGCCAACTTCCCGGCGCCGAACAGCTCCCCGGCATCGGCGCGGGCACTGACCAGCTCCCCGGCACCGGCGCGAGCGCCGACGTGCGGGCGGCGCGCGCCACCGCCGCGGGCGGCCCGGAGGCTTCCGCTGCCGGTGCGGAGCCGGACAGGGCCGCCACGCCCGGCTGGGCACCCGCCGACCTCGGTACCCCCGCCACCTTCGTTCTGCTGCGGCACGGCGAGACGCCGCTGACACCGCAGAAGCGTTTCTCGGGCAGTGGCGGCACCGATCCGTCGCTGTCCGGCGTGGGCCGGGAGCAGGCCGAGAAGGTCGCGGCGGCGCTCGCCCGGCGCGGCACCGTCCAGGCCGTCGTGTCCTCGCCGCTCGCCCGCACCCGCGAGACCGCCGGTGTCGTCGCCGCCCGCCTCGGCCTCGACGTGACCGTGGAGGAAGGGCTGCGCGAGACCGACTTCGGCGCCTGGGAGGGGCTCACCTTCGGCGAGGTGCGCGAGCGCTACCCGGACGACCTGAACGCCTGGCTGGCCTCCCCGGAGGCCCAACCCACCGGTGGCGGCGAGAGTTTCGCGGACACCGCGGTCCGGATCGCCGCCGCCCGGGACAAGCTGGTCGCCGCCCACGCGGGCCGCACGGTGCTGCTCGTCACCCACGTCACCCCGATCAAGACGTTCGTCCAACTGGCCCTCGGCGCCCCGCCGGAGTCCCTGTTCCGCATGGAGCTGTCGGCGGCGTCCCTGTCGGCGGTGGCGTACTACGCGGACGGCAACGCGAGCGTCCGCCTGTTCAACGACACGTCCCACCTGCGCTGAACGCCACCGCCGCGCGGGCGAGCGGATGCCCACGGCGTGGGCCGCGTGGGCGGATCCCCGCGTCAGTGGATCTCCGTCACCACCACGTCCAGCGCCCACGGCCGCCCCGCCTTCCCCGGCGGCTCCGCCTCCACCACGTACCCGAGGTCCCGCAGCGCCTCCACCAGCTCCGCCGGGTCCTTCGGGGCGGCACCCTCGGTCAGCAGGGCGCGTACGATCCGGCCCTTCGTGGCCTTGTTGAAGTGGCTGACCACGGACCGCTTCTCCACCCCGTCCACGACCTGGGAGTGCAGCACCCGCACGGTCGCCGTCCGGCCGGCGACCTCCCCCTTCGGCCTCCACGCCGCCGCGTACGCCGAGGACCGCAGGTCGAGCACCAGCCCGTCACCGGCCGTCTCGGGCAGCACCGAGGCCATCGGCGTGCGCCAGTACGCGGCCAGCGCGCCCAGTCCGGGCAGCTTCACGCCCATCGAGCAGCGGTAGGACGGGATCCGGTCGGTCACCCGCACCGCGCCCCACAGCCCCGAGAAGACCAGCAGCGAGCGCGCGGCGCGCCGCTTGGCCGCCGGGTCGAGGGAGGCCAGGTCCAGGGCGTCGTAGAGGACCCCGGTGTAGATCTCCCCGGCGGGACGCGTCCCCGCCGTGCGCAGCCCGGCGTTCTTGGCGACCTCGCCGCGCAGACCCTCGCTCAGCCCCAGCACCTCGCGGGCCTTCTCCTCGTCCCCGGCGCACAGCTCCACCAGTTCCGTCAGCACCGTCTCACGGGCGGCGGCCAGCCCCGGCAGCGAGAGCGACTCGGGCCTCAGCGGGGCGCCGCGGCCGGCGGCGGCCTTGCCTTCGGACGGGGGCAGCAGGACAAGCACGGAGTTGCTCCTTCGGGTAGCGCTCCGCGACAGCGTACGGCGTGCCGCCCGCGCGCCTCCGCCCTACGCTCGCTGTATGCCCCGCCGCCCGCTCCGCGTGACCGGCGCCCCCGAAGGACCCCTGCGGGCCGCCCTCGCCGCACTGCGCACCACGCTCGGTGTGCCCGGAGGCTTCCCGCCCGCGGTGCTCGCCGAGGCGGAACGGGCCGCGCGGGACCCCGCGCTCCCCCTGCACGACGCCACCGACATCCCGTTCTTCACCCTCGACCCGCCCGGATCCGCCGGTCGTGACCGGGCCGGACTCGACCGGGCCGGACTCGACGGGGCCGGTCGCGAAGGGTCCGGACTCGACCGGGCGATGCACCTGTCCCGCCGGGGCAGCGGCTACCGCGTCCGCTGCGCCGTCGCCGACGTGGCCGCCTTCGTCGTGCCGGCGGGCGCCGTGGACGCCGAGGCGCACCGGCGGGCGGTCACCCTGTACCTCCCCGACGGCGGCGTCCCGCTGCACCCGGCCGTCCTGGGCGAGGGCGCCGCGAGCCTGCTGCCCGGGCAGACCCGGCCCGCCGTGCTGTGGACGGTCGACCTGGACGCGGAGGGCCGCACGCGGTCCGTCGACGTCCGCCGCGCCCTGGTCCGCAGCCGGGCACAGCTGGACCGCACCGGCGTGCAGAAGGAGATCGACGGCGGGACCGCCGACGAACCGGTCGCGCTGCTGCGGGACGTGGCACGACTGCGGGAGCGGCTGGAGGCCGAGCGCGGCGGCATCTCGCTCGTGGTGCCCGAGCAGGAGGTCGTGGAGCACCCGGCGGACGTGCCCGGGGGCCGCGCCTACGAGCCGGCGTACCGCGCCCCGCTCCCGGCCGACCGCTGGAACGCCCAGCTCTCCCTGCTCACCGGCATGGCCGCCGCGGAACTGATGCTGGCCCACGGCACCGGCGTACTGCGCACCCTGCCGCCCGCCCCCGACGGCGCGGTCGGCCGCCTGCGGCGCAGCGCGCACGCCCTGGGCGTCGACTGGCCGCACCACGTGTCCTACACCGCCCTCCTGCGCACCCTCGACGCGGACCGGCCGCGGCACGCGGCCTTCCTGCGGGAGTGCGCGTCCCTGCTGAGCGGCGCCGGCTACACCGTCTTCCGGGACGGCGGTCTCCCGGCGATCACCACGCACGCCGCCGTCGCCGCGCCCTACGCGCACTGCACGGCCCCGTTGGGCCGCCTCGCCGACCGGTACGCCACCGAGATCTGCCTGGCCGCCGCGGCCGGTCAGGACGTGCCCGAGTGGGTGCTCACCGGGCTGGACGCGCTGCCGGAACGGATGGCCGAGGGCACCCGGCGCGCGGCCGCCGTCGAGCGGGAGTGCCTGGACGTGGTGGAGGCCGCGCTGCTGAAGGACCGGGTCGGCGAGCTCTTCGACGGCTGGGTGATCGACGTCGACGCACACGGCCCCACGGCCGGCACCGTCCGCGTGGAGTCCCCGCCCGTCGTCGCCCGCGTCGAGTCCGGCACCGTCGGCGCCGCCCCCCTGCCCCTGGGCGAACGGCTCCGCGTACGCCTCACCCGGGCCGACCCGTCCGCCCCACCACCCGCGAGGGTGCGCTTCACCCCCGCGTGAGCACCCGCACGAGCCCACCGGCATCCTCGGCGTGGAACCGCACGAGCCGCACCGCCGGTCCGGCGGCTGACCCGGGTGGTGCTCCTGTGCCACGATCGAGGGAAGGTTCCCGGTCTCTCGAAAAGGTGATCTTGGAATGTCCCAGTCCGGTGAGCGACCGAAGGAGGGGCGTGACATGACTGCCGTGGCTCATGAGCCCACCACGCCGGCTGAGGGCCTGCTGGAGATCTTCCTGTCCCTCGACACCCCGGAAGGCTTCCGGGCCGAACTGATCGAGGGGGAGATCGTCGTGACGCCGCCGCCGGACGGGGAGCACGAGAAGTACATCAGCCGGGTCGTGAGGCAAGTGATCAAGCGGCCCAGGATCGACATGGACTTCTCGGGGAACAAGGGGCTGAAGCTGACGAAGGGCGGCGGGTGCCCGAAGAACTACGCGGTCCCGGACGTCACGTTCGCTGCCCTGAAGCTCGATTTCTTCGGGGGCGCCGACTGCTGGATGCCCTGTGACGGTGTGGCCATGGTGCTGGAGGTGACGTCCGCCAAGCCGGAGGCCGACCGTGAGGCCAAGCGCCGCTGCTATGCCCGAGAGGGGATTCCCCTCCATCTGCTCGTCGATCGCGACGCCTCCATGGTCACGCTGTTCAGCGAGCCGGAGAAGGGCGACTATCTACGGCTGCTCAAGCGCTCGTTCGGCGACTCTCTGTCTCTCCCCGAGCCCTTCGCCTTCGACCTAAACACAGCGGACTTCCTCTGACCAGCCGGAAGCGGTACCGGTCTGGGTGACCGGTACCATGGTGCCTACGGCAGACGAGCCGGGCGGACGGCCGCGTGGAGCCCTCAGGGGCTTCCCGAGGAACGTCCGGGCTCCACAGGGCAGGGTGGTGGCTAACGGCCACCCGGGGTGACCCGCGGGACAGTGCCACAGAAAACAGACCGCCGGGGATCTCGGTCCTCGGTAAGGGTGAAACGGTGGTGTAAGAGACCACCAGTGCCCAGGGTGACCTGGGCAGCTCGGTAAACCCCACCCGGAGCAAGGTCAAAAGGGGCCGCCGCAAGGCGGCCCTGCGCGGACGTTCGAGGGCTGCCCGCCCGAGTCCGCGGGTGGACCGCACGAGGCCGGCGGCAACGCCGGTCCTAGATGGATGGCCGTCGCCCCGGGCTCCGCGAGGAACCCGGGGAACAGAACCCGGCGTACAGCCCGACTCGTCTGCCGCTTCCTACGGCTTTGACTGGGAAAGGGCCTCCGACCTGCGTCGGGGGCCCTTTCCGTGCCTTCGGTGCCATGATGATCGTCCTCGGCGGGTTCCTGCTGGTGGAACGTCTGGTCGGCTGACGGGCCCGCCCTCGGCCCGTACGCACACCTGGATGTCCGCCGAAGGAGAGAACGTACGTGGAAGACTTCACGCAGCAGGAACAGGCACACCCCGCGGTCCACAAGCGCGTGCAGGACAGCTTCGACCGCCAGGGGCTGATGGCCCACCTCGGCGCCCGGATAGCGCACATCGCGCCGGGCCGCGTGCACATCGTGCTGCCGTCCCGCCCCGAGGTGACCCAGCAGCACGGCTACATCCACGCGGGCGCCACCAGCGCCGTCGCCGACACCGCGGGTGGCTACGCGGCGCTCACCCTGTTCTCCGAGGACTCCGACGTCCTCACCGTCGAGTACAAGATCAACCTGATCGCGCCCGCCGTCGGCGACCACATCGAGGCGATCGGAACCGTGTTGAAAGCCGGAAGCACCCTGACCGTCTGCCAGTTGGAGGTGTACGGCGTCCAGGCGGAGGGCGGGCGCAAGCTCGTCGCCAACGGCCAGCAGACCCTGATCCGTGTGACCAGGCCCGCCCCGTGAGTCCCAACTGCCCCGGAAGGCGGATGTGTTCCGCTTCGGCTTGCCCGTGCTTGGCTGGAAAGTGGTTGGTGGTGTTCGGAGTTGACGCGCCAGGGGAGTTCGTTTTTACAAGTTTGACACTTCGTCAACACATTTGGCAGCCTGTCCCCGTGCGCCGGCCGGGCTGAGGGTATGTCATCTTCCTTATCACGAGCGGGCGTTCAGGCGGTTGGTTCACGACGAAGTTGGGTCACCGGCGGTCTGTGCGGCCGGTCAGATCTTCTCGCGCGACAGTGTGGCTAGCATGATCAGGAACCCGGTCGGAAGATCGTCATCCACTTGGCGACCTCCTTTCCGACCTGCGGCCGCCGTGAGTCGGCTGCCCCGTTTCTTCTGATCTCCTGGACCGAGGGACCGCGGAATGTCAGTGCCTGCACCGCCCAGTCAGCACCGGCCGGCGAAGGCGCCGCACACCTCGCCGACCATGCCCCTGGTCGTGCTGGTGGTGGGCGCCACGGCCGGCGGTGTGGCCGTCACGCTGGCGCCGTCCGGCGTCCACACCTGGGCGCTGACCGTGGCGGCGGTCGCCTGGGTGTGCGTGGCCGTGACCGTCCTCGTGA
Source organism: Streptomyces cyslabdanicus (assembly GCF_052663305.1). Classification (NCBI taxonomy): domain Bacteria; kingdom Bacillati; phylum Actinomycetota; class Actinomycetes; order Kitasatosporales; family Streptomycetaceae; genus Streptomyces; species Streptomyces cyslabdanicus. The sequence goes on along the minus strand of NZ_JBQRUW010000055.1, from coordinate 76,163 downwards.
GCCATCGGCTCGTCCAGCGGGCCCGGCGTACGGCCGCCGCGCAGACCTCCGAGACCGGCCGTCTCAGGGCGCAGTCGGCGCAGCTGTCGGCGGAGACCGCGCACCTGGTCAACGTGGTGCTGCCCGACCTTGCCAAGCGGCTGCGGGACGGCGCGAGCGCGACCGACGCGCTGGGCAGCGTGCCGCCGCCGTCCGAACCGCAGTTGGGCCGGATCGCGCACACCTTCGCCGCCGCAGTCGAGGAAGGCGTGCGGCACGCGGCAGCCCTGGACGGCGAGCGCCGGCAGGCCCAGCGGGAGCTGAACGAGGCGGCCGACGCGCTGGAGCGGCTGGTGCAGGAGACCCTGCCCGCCGCGGTCGCCCGGCTGCGCGAGGGCCAGTCCGCCGACACGGTGCTCGCCGAACTCGACCTGCCGCGGCTGCCCATGGTCCGCACCCCGACCGAGTCGTTCGTCCGCGAACTCGCCCACAGCGAGCGGCGCGCCGCCGCGGCACAGGCCGCCTCCACCAAGGCGCTCAGCCGCGTCCAGGCCAAGTCCGTCAGCATGCTCGCCGACCTGCGGGACATGCAGGAACGACACGGCGAGGAGGTCTTCGGCGACCTGCTGAAGCTGGACCACGGCACCTCCCAGCTCGGACTGATGACCGACCGGCTGGCGCTGCTCATGGGCGGCCGGTCCAGCCGCGCCTGGAACAAGCCGATCGTGATGGAGAGCATCCTGCGCGGCGCCGTCGGCCGTATCGCCGCCTACCAGCGGGTGCGCCTGCACTGCTCCACCACCGCCGCGATCTCCGGCTTCGCCGCCGAGGGCGTCATGCATCTGCTCGCCGAGCTGATGGACAATGCCGCGAACTTCTCCCCGCCCATCGACGAGGTGCACGTCTACGTCGAGGACCGCAGCGCCGGCATGGTCGTCACCATCGAGGACAGCGGCCTGAAGATGGCCGACGCGGCGATGCGCCGCGCCGAGGAGGCGGTGTCCGGCCACATGACCGACCTCGCCTCGCTCCAGGGCACCCGGCTCGGCCTCGCCGTGGTCGGACGGCTCGCGGTGAAGTACGGCATCAGCGTCAACTACCGCCCCTCGTCGCGCGGCGGCACCGGCGTCGTCGTCCTGCTGCCCCCGCAACTGCTCGCCCAGCAGCGCGAGTCGGTGTCGCGCGAGGTGGCCGGCCGCCCTGCCGCGGGGGCCGCGCCCACGCCGGGCCCCGCCCCCGCCGCCTCGCTCGCCCCGGCGCCCGAGCCCACCTCGCGCCCCGGCGCCGGCACCCCGGAGCGGCCCGCCGCCCGGCCGGAGCTGCCCGAACAGGGCCTGCCCCGGCGCGCCACCGGCGCCACGCCGAACGGCCTGCCCGTCCGCGCCCCCGGCCGCACCATGGCCGAGGCGGAGCGGGAGCGCGAGCAGCGCCGGTCGGCGTCCGAGGCGGCGTCCGGGTCGGCGACCGGCTCGGCATCCGGGGGCGCGTCAGAGGCGGCGGACGGAGCCCGCCCGGAGCCGCGTTCGGCACGCGACGCCGGCGCACGGTTCGGCGCCTTCCACCGCGGGCGCCGGTCCGCGGGCGGCACCGCCGGGCCGGACGCCGGGCCGGACGCAGGACCGGACGCCGGGTCCGAGTCCGAGCCGCCGGCCGCCCCGTAGCCGCCGACCGTTTTCGTACGGCGCCTCCGAGCCGCCGGCCGCCCCGTAGCCGCCGCCCCTTCCCGTACGGCGCCCGGGGCGTCGGCGCTCACTTCCCGCTCGAGTTCCTGAGATTGGAGGAACGGGCCGGTGACCGGTCAACCGGGCACCACCGTCCCATCACCCATCATGCAGACCACCGACAACAGCCTCACCTGGCTTCTGAAGAGCCTCCTGGAGCGCACCCCCGGAACCCGGCACGCTCTCGCCCTGTCCCGGGACGGCCTGAAGCTCTGCTGGACCGAACACCTGACGCTCGACCAGGCCGACCAGCTGGCCGCGATCTGCTCCGGCATCCAGGCCCTCGCCCAAGGCGCGTCCGTGGAGTTCGGCGACGGCAGCGGCGGCGTCCGGCAGTCCATGACCGAATTCCACGGCGGCCTGCTGTTCATCGTGGAGGCCGGCGAGGGAGCGCATCTGGCCGTCCTCGCCGAGGAGGACGCCGACCCCGGAGTGGTGGGCCACCAGATGTCGGAGCTGGTGGAGCAGATCGGCGAGCACCTGCGCGCCGAGCCCCGGGATTCCGTTCCGGGCAGTGCCGCCTCGTGATGCGCAAGCCCGTGGACACCGGTGACCCCGACCGGCTCTACACGGTCACGGCCGGCCGGAGCCGCGCCGGCGAATCCTTCGACCTGGTCACCCTCATCGTCAGTGAGTGCCGGCCCACCGCGGGAATGCAGTCGGAGCACGCCCGGATCCTGGAGCTGTGCCAACACCCCACGGCCGTCGTCGAGATCGCCGCGGAGCTGAAGCTGCCCATCACCGTGGTGCGGATCCTGCTCGGCGACCTGCTCGACACGGGCCGCATCACCGCCCGCCACCCGCGCGCGGCGCGTTCCGTCGCCTCGCTCCCCGATTCCGCGCTTCTCAAGGAGGTGCTCCATGGGCTCCGCAACCTCTGAGCCGCCCTCCCACCGCACGCCACTGGCCGATGCGGCGGAGACCGGCCTGAAGATCGTCATCGTGGGCGGTTTCGGCGTCGGCAAGACCACCCTGGTCCGCTCGGTGAGCGAGATCCGGCCGCTGAACACCGAGGAGGTGATGACGCAGGCCGGCGTCGGCGTCGACGAGACCAGCGCGGTCGCGACGAAGACGACCACGACGGTGGCGTTCGACTTCGGGCGGATCAGCCTCAACGAACGCATGGTGCTGTACCTGTTCGGCGCGCCGGGACAGGAGCGCTTCTGGTTCCTGTGGGACAGGCTGTTCTCCGGAACCCTGGGCGCCGTGGTGCTCGTGGACACGCGCCGGATGAACGACTCCTGGTACGCGATCGACCGGCTGGAGCACCACAGGACGCCGTTCGTGGTGGCCGTCAACCGGTTCGACGACGACACCAACCGGTACTCCCTGGAGGAGATACGCCAGGCGCTCGCGCTGCCCGAGCACGTGCCGATGCTCGACTGCGACGCGCGGGTCCGGGAGTCCGGCAAGGACGTGCTGGTCACTCTCGTGGACCACCTGTACGAACTGGCGACGGCCCAGGAGGCGACACCATGACCGACCCCTCTTCCGCGCAACCGGCTCCGCCGGGCTGCCCCGCCCACACCGACGCGGTGCGCCTGGGAGGGCTCGAGTACCAGCAGACGCCGTCGCAGCTGTACCGCGCGCTGCGCCGCGAGCACGGCGCGGTCGCGCCGGTGCTGCTCGACGGGGACATCCCGGCCTGGCTGGTGCTCGGCTATTCCGAGGTCACGTACGTGACCGGTCACGACGAGCTGTTCGCGCGGGACTCCCGGCGCTGGAACCAGTGGGAGAACATCCCGGCGGACTGGCCGCTGCTGCCGTACGTCGGCCACCAGCCGTCGGTGCTGTTCACCGAGGGCGACGAGCACCGGCGGCGGGCCGGGGTGATCACTCAGGCACTGGAGGGCGTCGACCAGTTCGAGCTGGCGCGCAACTGTCAGCTGATCGCCGACCGGCTCATCGCCGACTTCGCGGGCAGTGGCCAGGCGGAGCTGATGACCGGATACGCGCACGCCCTGCCGATGCGGGCCGTGGTCCAGATGTGCGGGATGCCGACTTCGGGCGAGGACACCCAGCAACTCGTCGAGGACCTGCGGATCTCGCTGGACGCCGCGGAGGGCGACGACCCGGTGGCCGCGTACGGGCGTGTGGGCGAGCGGCTGCGGCAGCTGGTGAAGGACAAGCGGGCCAGCCCCGGTCCTGACGTCACCTCGCGCATGCTGCTGCATCCGGCGGGGCTGACGGACGAGGAGATCGTCCAGGACCTGATCTCGGTGATCGCCGCGGCGCAGCAGCCGACGGCGAACTGGATCTGCAACACGCTGCGGCTGTTGCTGACGGACGAGCGGTTCGCGGTGAACGTGTCGGGCGGGCGGCTCAGTGTGGGCGAGGCGCTCAACGAGGCCCTGTGGCTGGACACGCCGACGCAGAACTTCATCGGGCGCTGGGCCGTTCGGGACACCCAGCTGGGCGGGCGGCAGATCCGGGCGGGCGACTGCCTGGTGCTGGGGCTGGCCGCGGCCAACACCGATCCGCAGATCTGGCCCGATGCGCACGTGGGTGCGGAGAACGCCGCGCACCTGTCGTTCAGCAACGGCGAGCACCGCTGCCCCTATCCGGCACCGCTGCTGGCGGACGTGATGGCGCGGACGGCGGTCGAGACGCTGCTGGAGCGGCTGCCCGACCTGGTGCTGTCGGTGGAGCCGGAGACGCTGACCTGGCGCCCGTCGATCTGGATGCGGGGGCTGACGGCGCTGCCGGTGCGGTTCACGCCGGTGGTGCAGTAGGGCGGGCGCCCGCTGACTCGGTAGGGCAGGCGCCCGGTGACCCGGTAGGGCAGGCGCCCGGTGACCCGGTGACGCGGTGGCCCGGTGGCCCGGTGGCCCGGTGAGGCGGCGGGCGCCCGGGCGTGCGGCGGCCGATGACCCGGTAGGGCGGGCGCCCCAGTCGTGCGGCGGTGCGATCCACCCGGTGGTGCGGCGGCGCGGGCACGGCGCCGGTGCGGGTGGGCTCATGGGCCCCTGGCGGGGCCCATGACCTCGGCGGTGGTGCGGGCTGGGCGGTCAGGCGTCCGTCACGGGCGTGAACCGCACCGGCAGGCGCTGCGGTCCGCGGGTGAAGACGCCCTCCTCGACCGGGTCGAAGCCGTCGGCGAGGCGCAGGTCGGGCATGGCGTCCAGCAGCTGGCTGACGCCGATCTCGACCTCCGCCTTGGCGAGCAGCGCGCCGACGCAGAAGTGCCGGCCGAGCGCGAAGGCGAGGTGGTCGGCGGCGGCGGAGAAGGCGGTCGTGGTGGTCAGGTCGTCGCGGAAGATGTCGAACCGGTCGGGGTCGCGGTAGCGGCTCTCGTCGCGGTTGGCGGCGCCGATCAGGCAGGTGACGGTGGCGCCGGCGGGTATGGTGCCGCCGCTGAGCTCCACCTCGGTCGCGGACTGCCGCATGATCATGTGGACGGGCGGGGTGTACCGCAGGGTCTCGGCGAAGGCCCGCGGGATCAGGTCGCGGTCGGCGCGGACGGCGGCGAGCTGGTCGGGGTGGAGCAGCAGGTTCGCGAAGATGCTGGCGATCGCCTTGTCGGTGGTCTCGCCGCCGGCGGCGAGCAGCAGGCTGCAGAACGCCTTGATGTCCTCGTCGCTCATCCGCACGCCGTCGACCTCGGCGGCGCACAGCGTGGACAGCAGGTCGTCGCCCAGGTTCTCGCGGCGTTCCCGGATGATCGGCAGCATGTACTCGGCGAACTCGACACGGGTCCGCTCGCCCGCCGCGGCCACCTCGGGGTCGCCCGAGAGGTTGCCGAGGAAGGCGATGACGGACGTGTACCAGCGGTGGAAGCGGGGGTGGTCGGCCTTGTCGAGGCCCAGCATGTCGGCGATCACGTTGACCGGGAAGCGGGTCGCGTAGTCGTTGACCAGGTCGGCGGAGCCGGAGTTGCGGAAGGCGTCGATCAGTTCGCGCGAGTTGCGCTCGATGACGGGGAGGAACTTCTCCTGGAGGTCGGCGCCGCGGAAGGCGGGGGCGACGAGGGCGCGGCGCACGGCGTGCTCACGGCCGCTGAGCTGGAGGATCGTCTTGCCGTGCACGGGCTCGATCTGCCAGTCGTAGTTGTCGGTGGTGAACTCGCCGTTCTTGTCCTTGAAGACGCGCTCGACGTCCTCGTAGCGCGAGATGATGTAACTCTGCGTGGCCTCGTGCCAGATGAGGGGCGCGGTGTCGCGCATCAGACGGTACGCCGGGTAGGGGTCCGCGGCGAACTCGGGCGAGAGGATGTCGGGCACCTGCTGCGCGGTGGACATGGGGCTCCCTCAAGATCAGTGACTCGCTTTCGCCACAAGGTAATTGATCAATGGTCAGCAAAGACAGCCCCCACTGGTCCCCGGCTGTCCCACCTACTACGGCGCAGACCACGACCACCCGGGCCCGCGGCCGGACCGGTGCTGCGCCGAACTGGCCGGCGGTCCGCTGGACGGCTGTTGTTGTTCCCTGGATCACCCGGTTGAGGCAGTACGTTGGTCCGATGATCGATGCTGTGCCGCCCGGCGGTGCTGTCCTTGATGCGGATGAACTGGACGCTCGGTGGGCGAATGCCTGGCGGCCGGAACAGGTTGCGGAGCGGTTGGCCGGCGTCAGCGCGCCCTGGTGCGTCGTGGCAGGCTGGGCGCTGGATCTGTTCCGCGGAGGCCAGTCGCGGCCCCACGGTGATCTGGAGATCGCGGTGCCCGCGGCGGGGTTCACGGAGGTTCGGGACCGCTTCCCCCAGTACGTGTTCGACGCGGTGGGCTCGGGACGGGTTTGGCCGAGGGCAGGAGCCGAGGTGCTCGCGGCCACGCACCAGACCTGGCTGCGGGATCCGGTGAGCGGTCGGTTCCTGCTCGACGTCTTCCGTGAACCGCACGAGGGTGGCAGGCCCCCGGTTAGCGAGACATGGTCAGCCGCGTAATCGCACGCGGTAAACCCGGCGATGTCGATGGTGGGTCGGTCAGGCCCCGGTCGAGGTGCCGGCGGAGGGCGAGGGCGTCGTCGGCCAGGGCGGTGAGCAGGGTGGCGGTGGGGGAGAGGCGCAGGACGGCCGCGTCCGCTTCGACGGGCGTGGGCTCGGGTTCGGGTGCGGACGGCTGGTCGGGGTCGACGACCAGCAGCGTGCCCAGCGCTCGGTGACCGCCGGTGACGGCCGGGCCGTGCCAGCCCGGGACGTCCGGGCCGACGGCGAACTCCTGGTCGTGGAGGGGGCGGCCGGCGAGGGTCACCCGCAGGTGCTGGCGGACCGCGCCGGGGGCTTCGCCGCGGCGGCCCAGGAGCAGTTCCTCGCGGGCGAGCAGGCGGGCGCCCGGTGCCAGGTCGACGCGTGTCGTGGCGTGGTGGTCGCAGCGCCCGGCGGCGATGACCGGTTCGGGCAGCCAGACCAGGGTGCCGCCCGGCGCGACCCGCAGGTGGGTCTCCATGTGCGAGGGACGGCCGTGCGGCCCCGGCAGCACCAGGGTCGCCGCCACCGTGCGCACGACGAGCGCCGCGTCCGCCGCGACCTCGACGTCCAGCCGCAGGAGGTCCCCGCCGATCGGGCCCGCGGCCGCGGCGGCCAGCGCGACGTGGGCGGCGCCCCGCGGGTTCCAGCGGCCCGTCGGCTCCGCCGCGACGGTGGGGCGCAGCACCAGCGGCGCGTCGGAACGGAGCCGGCTGATCCGGGTCCTGGCCCTGCCGGACCGGTCCCGGTCGGCGGTCACCTCGAGGCAGGCGTGGGCACGCATCACCGGGCGGGGACGCCGAGGCGCTGCCGTACCCACGCGGCGACGTCGGCCGCGGTGGGGTCCTGGACCAGTGAGGTGAACAGCACGGGCAGGTCGCCGCGCTTGGCGCGGGCGTCGCGGTCCATCACGGCGAGGTCCGCGCCGACCTGCGGCGCCAGATCGGTCTTGTTGATGACCAGCAGGTCGGCCGAGGTGACACCGGGGCCGCCCTTGCGGGGGACCTTGTCCCCGCCGGCGACGTCGATGACGAAGATCTGGTGGTGGACCAGTCCGCGACTGAACGTGGCGGTGAGGTTGTCCCCGCCGCTCTCCAGCAGGACGAGGTCGAGCGGCGGCAGGGTCGCCTCCAGTTCCTCCACGGCTTCGAGGTTGGCGGAGATGTCGTCCCGGATCGCGGTGTGGGGGCACGCCCCGGTCTCGACCGCCCGGACCCGTTCGGCGGCCAGTACGCCGTTGCGCAGCAGGAAGTCGGCGTCCTCGGTGGTGTAGATGTCGTTGGTGACCACGGCCAGGGAGAGTTCCGGGGCCAGGGTGCGGCACAGTGCCGCGACCAGTGCGGTCTTGCCGGAGCCGACCGGGCCGCCGATACCGATGCGCAGCGCCCGGCCGGGGTGGCGGGGCAGGGCTCCGGCCCCCTGCGCGCCGACGTCCGAGTGGTCGTGCGCGTGGCCGTGTGAGTCGTCGTGCGCGTGGTCGTGCGGGTGTGAACGGGGGCGGTCGGGGCGCGGGGTGGGGTCGGGGAGCAAGGGGTCAGGACGCAAAGAGACGCACCTCCCAGGCGGCGTGGTGTTCGGCACGGATGTCGAGGAGAGGGCCCGCGCGGGACGGGAGCGCCGCGGGCGCGGTGTGCGCGTGGTGTGCCGCCTCGGCGGCGACGGCGGCGATCCGCGGGCCCAGCCGGGCGACCGCCGCGTGGACCGCGAACGGGTCGAGACCGAGCAGCCGTACGGCGGCCGTCGCCGGGGTGAGTACCGCGTCGTGAGCGGCGGCCAGCGCCGCGGCGTCCGGCCCCAAGCCCGCCGCCGCGGCCACCGCGCCCAGGGCCACCGGGTGATGGGGGCCGTGCCGGGGCGCCGCGCTCAGCTCGTCCAGGCGGGGGTGGGGCCAGATCGTACGGGCTGCCCGCAGCAGTTGCCGTCCCAGGCGGCGGGAGGCGGTCCGCAGCGCCGTTGACGGGGTCCTCGCGGCGAACTCGTGGTCCAGCGTCTCCAGTGTCTCCAACGCTTCCAGAGCCGCGCCGGTGTCAGACCCCCGGCGGTCCGTACCGCCGAAGGCGGCACACGCCGCCGCCGTGAACGCGGCGGTCACCACGCCGGTCGTCGCCAGGCGCCCGCGCAGGAACTCCTCGAGCGCGGCCAGATCGCGTACGCCGTCCAGGGCCGCCGCCGCTTCCAGACCGCCGGAGTGGGCGTGCCCGCCGGAGGGGAAGCGGCCGTCGGCGAGCAGCAGCAGCGCCGGCAGCGTCGTCTGCGGCTGCCGGTCCTCGGATGTCCGGGTGTCCTGGGTGTCGTCGGCGTTCATCGAAGCGCGGTGGTGTCGGGGTCAGAAGAGGAAGTAGCGCTGAGCCATCGGCAGCTCGGCCGCGGGCTCGTGCTCGATCAGCTCGCCGTCGACGCGCACGCTGTACGTGTCGGCGTCGACCTCGATGCGTGGAGTGGCGGTGTTCTCCGGAAGGTCCCGCTTGCCGCGCCCGCGGACGTTCTCCACGGCCACGAGCGGCCGCCGGATCGCCAGGCGCTCGGCGAGCCCGTCCTCCAGGGCGGCCGGCGAGACGAAGGCGACGCTGCTCGCGGCGGCGGCCGGGTTGCCCACGTTGTAGCCCAGCCGGTTCAGCACCGGCTGGGGCGTGGGGATCGACGCGTTCGGGTCGCCGAGGGCGGCGCTCGCGGCCATGCCGGCCTTGAACACGACCGTGGGCCGCACACCGAACAGGGCGGGCTGCCACAGCACCAGGTCGGCCAGCTTGCCGGGCTCGACGGAACCGATCTCGCGTTCGAGGCCGTGGGCCACCGCCGGGCAGATCGTGTACTTGGCGACGTAGCGGCGGGCCCGGTGGTTGTCGGCCACGCTGTCGCCGGGCAGGGAGCCGCGCAGCTTCTTCATCTGGTGGGCGGTCTGCCACGTCCGGGTCACGACCTCCCCGATCCGGCCCATCGCCTGCGCGTCCGACGACATGATCGACAGAGCTCCCAGGTCGTGCAGCACGTCCTCCGCGGCGATGGTCGTGGGACGCACCCGGCTCTCGGCGAACGCCAGGTCGTTGCGCACCTGGGGGTTGAGGTGGTGGGCCACCATCACCATGTCCAGTGCCTCGGCGACCGTGTTGACGGTGAACGGGCGGGTCGGGTTGGTCGAGGCGGGCAGCACGTTCGGCTCGCCGGCGATCCGGATGATGTCCGGTGCGTGGCCGCCGCCCGCGCCCTCGGTGTGGAACGCGTGGAAGGTCCGGCCGCCCACGGCGGCGAGCAGATCCTCCACGAAGCCCGCCTCGTTGAGGGTGTCACTGTGGATCGCGACCTGCACCCCGGCCTCGTCGGCGACGGTCAGCGCGGCGTCGACCGCGGCCGGGGTGGCTCCCCAGTCCTCATGCACCTTGAACCCGCCGGCGCCGCCGCGCAGCTGCTCCCACAGTGCCTCGTGGGACACGCTGTTGCCGCGGGCCAGGAACAGCACGTTGAGCGGCCAGGGCTCGCAGGCCTCCAGCATCCGCCGCAGCCACCAGGCGCCCGGCGTGGCCAGGGTCGCCTTCGACCCCTCGCTCGGCCCCGTGCCACCGCCGACGAACGTGGTGGTGCCCGCCGCGAGGGCTTCCTCGAACATGTCCGGGCCGACGAAGTGCACATGGGTGTCGACCGTGCCCGCCGTGAGGATCAGGCCGTTTCCGGCCGCGATCTCCGTGGACGGGCCGATGACGAGGTCGGGGTGGACCCCGTCCATGGTGTCGGGGTTGCCCGCCTTGCCCAGTGCCACGATCCGGCCGTCACGGACGCCCACGTCGGCCTTCACCACGCCCCAGTGGTCCAGGACCACCGCGCCGGTGATGACCAGGTCCGGGGTGCCCTCGCCACGGGTGGCCCGGGACTGGCCCATGGACTCCCGAATGGACTTCCCGCCACCGAAGACGGCCTCGTCACCGCCGCCGCAGAGGTCCTGTTCGACCTCGATGAACAGGTCGGTGTCGGCCAGGCGGATCCGGTCCCCGGCGGTCGGGCCGAACGACGCGCCGTACTCGCGCCGGCTGACCTCAGCCATCGAGTCCCCCTCCGCACAGACCCCGCAGGCCGGCCACGATCCGCCGGCCCCCGATCGGGACCAGCTCCACTTCCTCCACGGCGCCGGGCTCGAAACGCACCGAGCCGCCCGAGAGCACATTGAGCCGCAGCCCCCACGCGGCCTCGCGGTCGAACTCCAGCGCGGCGTTGACCTCCGCGAAGTGGAAGTGCGAACCGACCTGGATCGGGCGGTCGCCGGTGTTTTCCACCCGCAGCCTGACGACCTCCATGCCGGCGTTGATCACGACCGGTTCGTCGCCGTAGAGCACCTCACCCGGGATCAGCGGCCGGTCGGTCTCCGGTTGATCGCCCGTGCAGTACCCCCCGGTCCCGCCCCGGCGCGGCGGGCTGGGGCTGCCGACGCCGCCGGCGGGGTGGAGCACCGAGCCGTGCTGGTTCGGCCTGCCCGGGTCGTCGCCGGCCTGCCGGCCGCCTTTCGTGATCATGAGATGGGTCCTGTCACCGTGATCAGGTTCGTGCCGTCGGGGAAGGTCGCTTCGACCTGCAAGTGCCCCAGCATCTCCGGCACCCCCTCCATCACGTCGTCGCGCGTGAGCACCGTGCGGCCGGCCTCCATGAGTTCGGTGACGGTCCGGCCGTCCCGAGCCCCCTCCAGCAGGAACGACGTGATCACCGCGGTCGCCTCCGGCAGGTTCAGCAGCAGGCCCCGCTCCCTGCGCTCCAGGGCCAGCTTCGCTGCCGTGTAGATCATCAGGCGCTCACGCTCGTGCAACGTCAGCAGCATCGGCCGCCTCCACGGGCTCAGAGGTAGAACCAGGCACTTGCAGTTAATCCCAAACGCCATCCCGTCGCAGAGCGAGAACTCACCCAGGGTGGTGATCAGCGGGACCCTTCGACGCGCCGGACGTCCTCCGCGCGCACGCCATCGGCCTGGGCGTCCGACACGGTCGCCCGCCGCGGCCGGCCGTGCAGGGTCAGATAGAAGATCTGGAGGGAATCCCGTGCTCCGCCCGTCTCGAAGCGGTTGAGGACCTTGCCCAGCGGGTTCCACAGACGCCCGTCCGGCATACGGACGCCGACCGGCTGGCCGAAGCAGGCCCGCAGGTCGGCATCGAAGTCCACCCAGGTCGCTCCGGCGTGGCGCACCAACACCTCACCTACGTAAGCTCCGAGCCCGAGTAGGGGTCCCCGTACGCGCTCGCACGAAGCACCACCCTTGCGCATGCCGTCGATCAGGAAGTCGACGATCCGCAGACTCGCCACGGAGTAGTCCAGCGGCAGCCGGCTGCGCCCCGTGAGGCGCGCGACCAGGGCCGCCGCGTGCAGGTGCATCCCCTCCGCGTCCGGGTTGTTCTCGTCGGCCTCGGCCATGGAATCCCACCCCTTCGCTTGCTGTGGGGCCTTGACTTGCTCCCCGGTTAGCAAGCGGATTCCGTTGCCGGAACGTCACGCGAGGCCGGTGCTACGACCGGTGCCGCCGCCCTGGCCGGTGCCCCCGCCCGGCCGGTGGGGACGGGTCGGCCGATGGGGACGGGGCGGCGTGGCCGGGCGGGGCGGTCGGGTCAGCGCGTGGCGTAGCGGGACTGTCCGGCGGCGGTGCGGATGCCCGGGAGCGCGGAGTAGAGGGTCTTGCCCGGGCAGAGGGTGGCGAAGCCGTCCCTGTGGCCGGAGATGGTGTTCAAGGTGGCCTTCTGGCCGGACTTGTACACGCCGGTGTCACCCGCCGCGGTGAGGGTGACCTTGGCCTCCGGGTCGACGCCGTCCAGGCCGAGCTTCCAGGCGGCGAGGTCGGCGATGGCCTGCTTGGCGGCGGCGGTCGGAGTGCCGCCGTTCTCGTAGTCGCCCAGCAGGGAGATGCCCGCCGAGTTGCCGTTGAAGCCATAGGTGTGGGCGCCGCGCACCCGTTGGTCGACGCCGCCGGCGCGGCCCTCGAAGACGGTGCCGCACTTGTCGACGAAGAAGTTGTAGCCGAGGTCGTTCCAGCCTTCGGTGCGCACGTGGTAGACGAGGATCGCGCGGATGATGGCGGGTGAGTCGGCGCAGCTGTAGTCGTTGGTGCCCGCGGTGTGGTGGACGAAGACGGCCTCGATCTTGTCCAGGTACTCGGGCGGGTCCTCGACCAGGGACTCGTCGGCGCCCCAGGCGGCGCGGTCGACGATCGCGGGGGCGGCGGGCCCGGTGGGCGCGGTCGTGCCGGGCGCCGAGGAGGCGGGCGGCTCGGAGGTGTCGCCCGTGGACTGAGGGGCCGAGTCGGCCGGCTCCGGCCCGGTACTGTCGCCAGGAGCCGGGGAGCCGCCGGAGTCCGCGGGGCCGGTGGGCTCCGAACCTGTGGTCGGCTGTGTGTCCGAGCCGGTGTCCGAGGTGGGTACGGGTGCCTCGGTGGTGTGGTCGGCGGGGTTGGTCGGCTCGGGTGCCTTCCCGTCGTCGGTGGTGGCCTCGGCGGTGGGGGAGGGGGCCGTGTCCGAGGAGCCGTCGCCGTTGCCGGCGGCATCGGTGGGCGTGGCGGACGAGTCGGTGTCCGTCGGGGTGTCGCCGGGCGCGGAGGAGGAGCCGGGGGAGGACGGCTGTGGGGTGGGGGCTGCCGTGCCGCCTGTGGCGTCGCCCGGCTTCGTGCCACCCTTGCCGTTGCCGTTGCCGTTGCCGTTGCCGTTGTTGCCCTGGCCTTGGCCGTTGCCCTTGTTCTGGCCGTTGCCCTTGTTCTGGCCGTTCCCCTTGTCCTGGCCGTTGCCTTGGCCTTGGCCGTTCCCCTTGTCCTGGCCGTTCGCCTTGCCGTTGCCGTTGCCGTTGCCGTTGCCGTTGCCGTTGCCGTTGCCGTTGCCGTTGCCGTTGCCCTTGCCCTGCGGGGCGGTGCCGGGGTCGATCAGGTCGAGGCGCAGTCCGTCGGGGACGGTGGTCTGCCTGCCGTCGGCCGTGACGCGTGCCTCGACCGCGTCGGAGGGGCCCACCCACAGCGGTTCGGAGGCGCCACGGGTGCCCGGGGCGCGGCCTTCGTCGGTCTCGGGTCCGACCGTGTCGAAGTCGAGGTCGCGCCAGTCGGTCCACTCGCCGTCGGCGGCGGCGCGGGTACGTATCTGGGCCGTGCCGTCGAAGGACCTGGCGCGGTCCTCCCAGGAGACACCGATCAGGGAGAAGGCCTTGGTGTCGGTGCGGGGAAGGGTGCGTTCGGAACTGTCGGAACCGGCGAGCGTGATGGTGTCCGCCCTCGCCGGGCGAGCGTCCGCGGCCCCCGCGTCCGTGGCGTGATCGGGAGTCAGGACCACGGCGGCCGTGGCCAGACCGGCGCCGCCGATCACGGTGGCGCCGACGGCCAGCCAGACCCGGCGTCTACCGGCACGTGCGCGGCGGGAACGAGATCTTGTGGAGCTCATGCTTTTCCCTCGGTGGTGTCGAGTGCGTGCTCTTCGCGCTCTTCGCGATCAGGCAGCGCGCGGGGAATGCCGGTCGGCGGATTCGAATGCGGCGACGCTCGGTGACATGCCGTCATGATTTCCGTCCCCTCGTGCATTCCATTCAGCTGTTGTGTGAGTCGGCGTTTATACCCGGTACCGGGAACAGCTGTCCACCGAAAGGAAATAGCGGACATTCGGGGCTTCTGCTCCGCCTGGAGTGTTGGCGAAGTCGATGAAGTGCCGGTAATGTCCGCTCGCTTGACATGGTGTCTGTGAGGTGACTAGAAATTCGGCGCGGCTGCGCATCGCGTCGACCCGGAAAGGCGGAGCGGAAAAGCACCGCACGGCACCCGTTGATGCGGGAAAAGGGGACTCAATTCCTGGAACGCGGAATTCAATGCTCCGGTTGCTCGGGTGCCGACCGCCGTGAGCCCCGTCCCGCCAGGCCGATTTCGCGCACCCCGCTCGGCGCGGAGGCGGGCGAGGCGAGGGCCACGAGGGTCGTGGTCATCCCTCCGTCGCCGCGCGGTCCCGCAGTCCCGGGGCGATCAGGGCGACGCAGCCGAGGGTGAGCAGGATGGCGAGCGCGACGAGAGCGACCAGCGCTCCCGGCACATCGTCGGCGAAGAACGCCGGTACGGCGCTGAGCGCCGACAGCAACCGGGTGACGATCACGGCCACCGCTCCGGCGCGGCTCCCGCGCCAGGCCAGGACGACGCCGACCAGAGTGATCAGTCCGATGACGGCGCCCGCCACGGCGACCGCGAACGGGGGGTGTTCACCGTCCCCGAACGGCATCGAGACCACGTCGACGAGACCGAGCAGGCCGGCCAGGACCAGCCCGGTGACGAGAACACGGGAGCGCTTCACGGGATCCTCCTCCGCAGGGGGCGACATACCGACGTCCGCAGTCTGGGGCCGCGTACCCGGCTCGCGGATCGGGGCCGGCCCGGGACCGTGTCTCCGTGCTGACACGTATTCACTCCCGGTGACCGCCCGAACTACCCTGAGTACGTGGCAACTCGGCGTCTGTCCGCGACCGCCGCCGCAGTCCTGACGTGCCTGCTGGCGGTTGCCGGAGTGGTGCTCGCCGTGCTCACCGGCGACGCCGGCGCGGCTGCGGCGTTCGCGATCGGCGCGGCCTTCGGGCTGCCGTCCGTCGTGCTCGGCATGCTCGTCGCCGTCCGCCGGCCGGACAGCGCGGTCGGTCTGCTGCTGGTCCTGGTCGGCGCGACGACCGTGTGGCTCACGGTCAGCGACCTCTCCGCGCTGGCTCTCGCCCGGCGGCCGGGCCTGGCGGTCTCCTCCTGGTACGCGGCGCTGTCGCAGGGCGACTGGATGTTCCTCTACGTACCCGCCGCGCTGCTCATGCTGGTCTTCCCGGACGGGCGGCTGCCGGGTCGGCGCTGGCGCTGGGCGGTCGCCGGGCTGCTGGTCGTGCCGACGCTGTTCACGCTGATCGCGGCTGTGGACCCCGGACCGTTTCGGCAGCCCCTCGAGTCGATCCCGCACCCCTTGCGGCTCTCCGAGCCCTACGTGCCGGTGCTGGGTGCGGTGGCGCTGTTCCTGCTGCCGGTCTTCCTCGGGCTGCTGACCGCCTCCGCGGCGGCGGTGGTGGTCCGCTACCGGCGGGCCACCGACGAGGTGCGGCGGGCACAGCTCAAGTGGTTCGCGCTCGGTGCCGCCTTCCTGCCACTGACCCTGCTGCTGTGCTGGGCCGGCTACCTGCTTCTCGGCGGGCCGGAACTGGCCGTCGTCGGCCTGGCGGCGACGGCCCTGGCGATCCCGGTGGCGACCACGATCGCGGTGCTGCGGCACGACCTCTACGACATCGACCGGGCGATCAGCACCGCGGTCAGCTACGGCCTGGTGACCACGGTCCTGCTGGGCTTCTACACGGCGGCCTCGTTCGTGGCCGGCCTCGGCGCCGGACGGACCTCGCCGGCGGTGGCCGCGGCGGCCACCGCCGTCTGCGCCGCCGCTCTGTCCCCGCTGCGCTCCCGGCTCCAGCGACGGGTCGACGGACGGTTCTACCCGGCGCGGCAGGCCGTGTTGACCGCCATCGAAGGTCTGCGCGTCCGCACCCACGCCGGCCAGGACCGGCCCGAGCAGCTGGAGCAGGCGCTGCGCGAGGCCCTGCGTGATCCGTTGCTCAGGGTCGGCTACCGGCTGCCTGGTGCGTCCGGGCTGGTCGACGCGGCGGGCGCGGCGTTGGATCCGGGGGAGGCGCACGTGGCTCCGGTGCGGCTCGGCGGCCATGACATCGGTGCGATCGTCCGCGGTGGCACCGGCAGCCGGGAACTGCTGCGCGAGGTGGCGTCCGCCTGCGCCCTGCTCGTCGAGGTGGTCCGGCTGCGTATCGAGGTCAGCCGGGCACTCGACGAGGCCGAGGCCAGCCGCACACGGTTGCTGCACGCCGGATACGAGGAGCGGCGGCGCCTCGAACGCGACCTGCACGACGGGGCGCAGCAGCGCCTGGTCTCCTTGGGCATGGCGATCCGCCTGGCGCAGCGCCACCTTGCCGACGGCACGGTCGACGTCGACGACCTGCTCGACCGCTCGGTGTGCCAACTTGCGTCAGCCGTAGCAGAGTTGCGGCAGATCGCGCACGGTCTGCGGCCGAGCAGCCTCGATGACGGGTTCGGCAACGCGCTGGCCGTACTGGCCGGCCGGGCACCGGTGCCGGTGCGGCTCGAGGCTGCCGTCGACGACCTTCCCGAGGATGTGGCCATGACCGCCTACTACGTGGTGAGCGAGGCGATGACCAACGCGGTCAAGCACGCGGGCCAGGCCGCCATCGCGGTCCGTGTCCACCGGGTCGCCGGCCAGGTCAGCGTGCGGATCGGCGACGACGGGCCGGGCGGGGCCACCATGCGCCCGGGTGCCGGCCTGGCGGGGCTGGCGGACCGGGTCGAGGCGGCCGGCGGCACACTGCGGCTGACCAGCCCGGCGGGTGGCGGCACCGTGGTGGAGGCGGTGCTGCCGTGCGCGTGGTGATCGGTGAGGACTCGGCGTTGTTCCGGGAGGGCCTGGCACGTCTGCTGGCCGACTCGGGATACGAGGTGGTGGCCAAGGCGCAGGACGCACCAGAGCTGGTCTCGGCGGTCGCGGCCACGCGCCCCGATCTGGCGATCATCGACATTCGGATGCCGCCCGACCTCACCGACGACGGCGTCCGGGCGGCCCGGCGGATCCGCGACACCCACCCGGAGATCGGGATCGTCCTGCTTTCCCAGCACGTCGAGACCCGGCACTCCGTCGACCTGGTGTCCCGGGGGAGGTTCGGCTACCTGCTCAAGGACCGGGTGTTCGACGTCGACGACTTCCTGGACGCGCTGCGCCGGGTGGCGGCCGGCGGCTCCGCCCTCGACCCCGAGGTGGTGTCGCGACTGATCGGGGCGCACCGGACCGCCGATCCGCTGGAGTCCCTGACCGCCCGGGAGCGCGAGGTACTGGCGCTGATGGCGGAGGGCCGCACCAACGTCGGCATCGCGCGCCGGCTGTGGCTCACCAACCGGACGGTGGAGACCCACGTCAGCTCCATCCTCACCAAGCTCGGCCTGGCCCACTCCGCGGAGGACCATCGCCGTGTGCTGGCGGTGCTCCTCTATCTCAACCGGACCTGACCGATCTCAACCGGACCTGATCGCTCGTCACCATCCCGACCCCAGCGCACCCGGCTCCGGGGTTTCCGGCTCCGGAGCCCCGCCCCCAGGGACCGCTGCCTGACCCGGCCCAGATGCCGAGCGAAGACCTCCCGGGCCTGCGGGGTCAGGGTGCGCAGGGCCACCCCTCCCCACCACGGCTCCTCCCCACCACGCTTCGAAAAGCGTCTACTCCCCGAACAGCGTCTACTCCTCGAACAGCGTCTCCTGCTCCCCTTCCTTCTCCCTGCGCAGTTGCCGTACGCGCGCGCCCAGGACCACGCACGTCGCCGCGGCCACCGTCGCGAACGCCGCCGGGACCATCCAGCCACGGTTGACGGTGTGTCCGAGGGCGTGGTCCACGGAGATCCGGCCAGGGCCCGCGATGGCCAGGCCCGCGGAGGTCAGGCCCAGAGAGGCGGCGTACTCGTAGCCGCCGCTCTGCGCGAAGAAGCCGCTCGGCGCGTGCACCGCCGCCGCCCCCGCCATCGCACCGGCCGCCGCCGCGCCCGCCGCCGGGGTCGCCAGGCCCACGGCCAGCAGCAGACCGCCGCCGGCCTCGGCCAGGCCGGCCGCCATCGCGCTCGCCTTCCCCGGCCGGTAGCCCACGGACTCCATGAACCGGCCGGTCCCCTCGATCCCGCCCCCGCCGAACCAGCCCAGCAGCTTCTGCGCGCCGTGCGCGGCCAGCACGCCGCCGGTACCCAGCCGGAGCAGCAGCAGGCCCAGATCGCGGCGGTCGAAACAGGTCACGGTGACTCCCCAGGCAGACGGCGGAGGAACAGCGGCAACGAGCCCTTTCCGGCCCCTTTCCGGATGTCCACCGTCGCACCGCCCACACCCGGCGGGCCCGTCCTGGGCGCCGTTCGGGTGGCGGGGTCCGGGGGCGATGCGACGCTGCCGACGTGACACGAGTCCCCGCACGGTCCCTTGCCCTCGTGCGCGCTCGAACTCGTAGCGTTCCCGGGCATGGAGACCACCACCTTCACAAGGACACTGGGACGCGGCGGGACGGAGGTCAGCGCGCTCGGCTTCGGGTGCTGGGCGATCGGCGGGGAGTGGCGGTCCGCGGACGGGCAGCCGCTCGGCTGGGGCGCGGTGAACGACGAGGAGTCCGTACGGGCGATCGGGCGCGCCCTCGACCTCGGCGTCACCTTCTTCGACACCGCGGATGTCTACGGCTGCGGGCACAGTGAGCGGCTGCTCGGGCGGGCTCTCGGCAAGCGCCGGGACGAGGTCGTCGTCGCCACCAAGTGGGGCAACCTGTTCGACGAGCGCACCCGCACGGCCGACGGGCAGGACGCCACGCCCGAGCACGCCCGCCGCGCCCTCACCGCGTCCCTCGCCCGCCTCGGCACCGACCATGTGGACCTGTACCAGCTGCACCTCTCCCACGCACGGCTCGACGAAGCGGCCGCCCTTCGGGACGCCTGCGAGGAGTTCGTGGCCGAGGGTCTGATCCGGTCCTACGCCTGGAGCACGGACGACCCCGCCCGCGCGGCCGTTTTCGCCGAGGGTGAGCACTGCACGGCCGTGCAGCACGCGCTGAACGTGCTCCAGGACGCGCCCGGGATGCTCGCGCTCTGCGAGGAGAGGGGCCTCGCGAGCGTCGATCGCAGCCCGCTGGCCATGGGACTGCTCACGGGCAAGCATGCCGGGCGCGCGCACCTGGAGGCCGGGGACATCCGCAGCCGGCCGCCCGCCTGGCTGAAGGGCTTCGGCGACGGCTCCGGCGCCGACCCGGAGTGGCTGGCCCGCGTCGAGGCGCTGCGCGAGGTCCTGACCAGCGACGGCCGTACGCTCGCGCAGGGGGCCCTGGCCTGGTTGTGGGCGCGCAGCACGCGGACCGTTCCCATCCCCGGCTTCCGCTCGGTCGCCCAGGCCGAGGAGAACGCGGGCGCGCTCGCCAAGGGCCCGCTCACCGCCGCCCAGCTGGCCGAGACCGACCGCATCCTGGGGCGGTGAGGGGGCAGGGAGCCGGGCGGGGTGCGGGCCGGGAGCGCGATCCGGCAGGGCATCCGGTGACTCGCCCTTTGATGATCTTTTAGTCAGGTTTTGAGCGCATCCCGTGCACGGGCTCGGGATCGCTTTGTACGGTCCCGGGGTGCGTGATTCCTCTCGGTCCCCCCACTCCCCGTCCCCCCACCCCCTGACCCGACGTTCCCTGCTCGCCCTCGCCACGGCCGCACCGCTGACCGCCCTGACCGGCACCGGCCCGGCCGCGGCCGCCACTCCCGCCCGCGCCGCCACCGTGGTCGGCGGCGAGCGGCTGGCGCGTGCGGGGGTGCAGGTGAGCGGCGCCACCGGTCTGCCCGGCCGCCTCACCGCCCGCGCCTGGC
Organism: Streptomyces cyslabdanicus; assembly: GCF_052663305.1. Classification (NCBI taxonomy): domain Bacteria; kingdom Bacillati; phylum Actinomycetota; class Actinomycetes; order Kitasatosporales; family Streptomycetaceae; genus Streptomyces; species Streptomyces cyslabdanicus. The sequence goes on along the minus strand of NZ_JBQRUW010000055.1, from coordinate 56,171 downwards.
TCCTCGCCGACTGGGAGACGGGACACGTGCTCGCCGCCCACCGCGCGCACCAGCGCCTCGCGCCCGCCTCCACGCTGAAGATGCTGTTCGCGGACACGGTGCTGAGGAAGTTCCACCGTGCCGAGCGGCACACCGTCACCGACGCCGACCTGGCCGACATCCCCATGGGCTCCAGCCTCGTCGGGATCCAGGCCGGGACCACCTACACGGTGGAGCAGCTGTGGCAGGGCGTGTTCCTGCGCTCGGGCAACGACGCCGTGCACGTGCTCGCCCACATGAACGGCGGAGTGGCGAAGACGGTCGCCGAGATGCAGGCCAGGGCGGAGGACCTCCAGGCCCTGGACACGCACGTGGTCAGCCCCGACGGCTTCGACCACCCCGGTCAGCTGTCGTCGGCGTACGACCTGACGCTGATCGCCCGGCACGGGCTGCGCGACGCCGACTTCCGCGGCTACTGCGGCACGCGCGACGCCGACTTCCCGGCCGGCCGGAAGAAGAGCTTCCAGATCCAGAACACCGACCGCCTGCTGACCGGCGCGTGGGGCCTGAAGGCGTACCAGGGCCTGATCGGGGTGAAGAACGGCTACACCAGCGACGCCGGCAACACCTTCACCGGCGCGGCCGTACGCGGTGGCCGCACCCTGCTGGTCACGGTGCTGAACCCCGCGGCCGGCAGCAACGCCGTCTACGAGGAGACCGCCGCCCTGCTCGACTGGGGCTTCGGGCAGGGGCGTTCCGCGCAGCCCGTCGGCACGCTGGTCGAGCCGCTGAGTGAGGGCGGGGCGAAGGCGGACGCGGGCGCCCCGCCCGAGAAGCAGGCCGCACCGGCCGCCGCCGGGCCGCCGGGCGCCGCGGCGGAGAGCCGCCCCTCGGCCTGGCGGCTGCTGGAAGGCGCGGGCGGGACGGTCGCGCTGCTGGCCGGCGGCGTGTGGGCGCTGCGCCGGCGCCGGGGCGCGGTCGCCGCGGACTCCGGGGGCCGCCACCGGCGCTGAGCCGACAGTGCGGCAGCCGTTCCACGCGCCGGCGCGCACCCCACGGTCCCGCCGCGGGGTTCACCCCCTGCCGGTGCGGTGGAACGGCTGCCGCCTCCCCCCGGGAATGTGGCTCCGGACCCGGCCGACGGAAGCGCGCTGCTCCAACTGTGAAGCTTTGGTGGAGGAGATGTCGAGCATAGGGGGCCAACCGGCTTTGATGGTACGGACGTTGGGATTCCGCTTGTGCAGATCGCCGTCGGCGGCCCGTCCCGTACCGCACGCGGTCCGTCACGTGGTCCCTCACGCGGTCCGTCCCGTGCCGCTCAACCCCGCCCCACGTACGGCATCGTCGTCGCCAGCACCGTCGCGAACTGCACGTTCGCCTCCAGCGGCAGCTCCGCCATGTGCCGCACGGTGCGTGCCACGTCGGCGACGTCCATCACGGGCTCCGGCACGACCTCCCCGTTGGCCTGGAGGGCGCCCGTCTCCATCCGGGCCGTCATGTCGGTGGCCGCGTTGCCGATGTCGATCTGCCCGACCGCGATCCGGTACGGCCGCCCGTCCAGGGAGAGCGCCTTGGTCAGGCCGGTCAGGGCGTGCTTGGTGGCGGTGTAGGGCGCGGAGTGGGGCCGGGGCGTGTGCGCCGAGATCGAGCCGTTGTTGATGATCCGGCCGCCCTGGGGGTCCTGCTCCTTCATCCGCCGGTACGCCGCCTGCGCGCACAGGAAGGCCCCGTTGAGGTTGGTGTCCACCACGTGCCGCCACGCCTCGTAGGACAGGTCCTCCACCGGCACGCCGCCCGGCCCGAACGAGCCGGCGTTGTTGAACAGAAGGTCGACGCGCCCGAACCGTTCGACGGTGGCGGTGAACAGCGCGGCCACGTCGTCCGGCCGGGTCACGTCGGTGCGCACGGCGAGGGAGGCGGTCCCCGGTGCGAGCGCCGCCGTCTCCTCGAGGGTCTCGGGGCGCCGCCCCGCCAGGGCCACGCGCCAGCCCGTGCGCAGCAGTTCCACGGCGACGGCCCGCCCGATGCCCGAGCCGGCTCCGGTCACCACCGCGATCTTCGATTGCCTGTCGGTCATGGCACCGGAGCGTACGAGGGCGGTCCGTCACGCGGAATCCACTGTCCGCCATACGGATGCCCGCCGAGGCCGCGGGTCTCGGGCGGGGCTCAGGCGAGCGCGGCCTCCCGGGCCTGGCCGGCGTCCGGTCCGGCCGCCTCCCCCGGATACCGCACGCCGATCCGCTCCCGCACCGCGTCCAGCGTCCGCATCACCGCCAGGGTGCCGTCCAGGGGTACGAGAGGCGACTGCTTCTCGCCGGCGCGCAGGGCCCGCATCACCTCCCGCGCCTCGTGCCGCAGGCTGGTGCGCGGACCGTCGGCCGGGTCCGCGGTGAACTCCTCCGGCTCACGGCCGTGCCGGCGCAGCACGAAGCTCTCCGGGTGGAAGAAGCCGGAGGGCACGTCGATCCGGCCCTCGGAGCCGGTGACCGAGGCGCAGGTCGCCGTGGAGCCCGTGATGGAGCAGTGCAACTGGGCCAGCGCGCCGCCGTCCCAGGAGAGCAGCACGCCGGTCTGGAGGTCGACGCCCTCCGCGGAGAGCACCGCCCTGGCCGTCACGTCCGACGGCTCGCCGAGCAGCAACTGGGCGAACGACACCGGGTAGACGCCGAGGTCGAGCAGCGCCCCGCCGCCCAACTGCGGGTCGCGCAGCCGGTGCGAGGCGGGGAAGGGGCCGGCGAGCCCGAAGTCGGCCTGGACGGTGCGCACTTCGCCGACCGCGCCGTCGTCGACCAGTGCCTTCAGTCGCCGTGTCAGTGGATTGCAGTACATCCACATGGCCTCCATCAGGAACCGGTCGTGCTCCCGGGCGAGGGCGACGAGTTCCTCGGCCTGCCGCAGGTTCAGCGTGAACGGCTTCTCGCACAGCACGTTCCGCCCTGCCTCCAGGCACAGGCCGGCGGCCGCCCGGTGGGCCGTGTGCGGGGCGGCGACGTAGACGACGTCGATGTCGGGGTCCTCGGCGAGTGACTGCCAGTCGCCGTAGGCCCGCGGGATCCCGAACCGTTCCGCGAACTCCTTCGCCGGACCCTCGGCGCGCGAGGCCACCGCCATGACCTCGGCGTCCGGCAGGTCCACCAGGTCCGCGGTGAACGCGGCCGCCATCTGGCCGGTCGCCAGAATCCCCCAGCGCACCGTCTGTTCCGCCACCCCGGACACTTCCGACATCCCGGACCCCACCCTCGCTCGCGCGTTCCTCGGCACGGTGTACGAGCTGAGAGCATAGGCGGCGGATCAGCCGCAGAGGGCCGGAGGGCCGCAGAGGGCCCGGCGAGCGCCGGGTGAGGAAGGACACACATGTCGGAGGGTGGGGCGCCGGCACCGCACGCGCCGCGAACGGCCGTACCGGAGCGGGGACCCGCCGGCCCGCCGGCGCGCGCGGCCCGCCGCGCCGGACTGCTGGTGACCCTGATCCTCGGCGGGCTGACCGCGACGCCCCCGCTCGCGATGGACATGTACCTCCCCTCCCTGCCGGAGGTCACCCGGTCCCTGCACGCCCCGGCCGCGACGGTCCAGCTCACGCTCACCGCGTGCCTGGCCGGCATGGCGCTCGGGCAGCTGGTGGTCGGCCCGATGAGCGACCGGTGGGGGCGCCGCCGCCCGCTGCTGGCGGGGCTCGCCGTCTACGTCGTCGCCACCGCGCTGTGCGCGTTCGCCCCGAACGTCGAGACGCTGGTCGCCTTCCGGCTGGCCCAGGGCCTGTCCGGCGCGGCCGGCATCGTGATCGCCCGCGCGGTCGTCCGGGACCTGTACGACGGCGTGGCCATGGCCCGCTTCTTCTCCACCCTGATGCTGATATCCGGGGTCGCCCCGATCGTGGCGCCGCTGATCGGCGGGCAGATCCTGCGGGTGACGGACTGGCGGGGCGTGTTCGTCGTCCTCACGGTGGTCGGGGCGCTGCTGGCCGCGGTCGTCTGGGCCCGGCTGCCGGAGACCCTGCCGCCCGCCCGCCGGCACGGCGGCGGGGTGGGCGAGACGCTGGGCTCGATGCGCGGGCTGCTCGCCGACCGCGCCTTCACCGGGTACCTGCTCGCGGGCGGCTTCGCCTTCGCCGCGCTGTTCGCGTACATCGCCGCCTCGCCGTTCGTGATCCAGGAGATCTACGGCGCCTCCCCGCAGACGTACAGCCTGCTGTTCGGGCTCAACTCGGTCGGACTGGTCATCGTGGGCCAGGTCAACGGCCGGGTGCTGGTCGGCCGGGTCCGCCTGGACCGGGTGCTCGCCGTCGGCCTCGCCGTGGTCGTCCTGGCCGCGACCGGCCTGCTGCTGATGGCCGCCGGCGTCTTCGGGGACGTGGGCCTGGTGCCCGTGGCCGCCGGGCTGTTCGTGCTCATGTCCGCGATGGGCGTCACCCTGCCCAACGCCCAGGCGCTCGCCCTGATGCGCACCCGGCAGCACGCCGGTTCCGCGTCCGCCCTGCTCGGTACGTCCTCCTTCCTCATCGGCGCGGTCGCCTCCCCGCTCGTCGGGATCGCCGGGGAGCACACCGCCGTGCCGATGGCGCTGGTCCAACTGGCGGCCGCGCTGGTGGCGCTGGCCTGCTTCATGGGAATGTGCCGTCCCTGGAGGCCATATGCGGCCGAGAGCGTGCAGGAGGAGAGCTGAGCGCACCGAGACTGCGCCGGGACACACCGGAGAAGGCCGGACTTGACCCCGCCGAGCTGCGTCACCTCGTCCGCGAGGTCCACGACCTCACCGCCGGGGAGCACCCCTGGGCGGCCGGCGCCGTCGTGATCGCCGGACGCGGCCCGGTGATCGCCGTGGCCGAGGCGGTGGGCTGGGCGGTGCGGTACGCGTCCTACGACCCGGCCACCGACCGGGGCGTCGAACTGCCGCCCGACCAGCGGGTGCCGATGACCGTGGACACGCCGTTCGACCTGGCCTCCCTCACCAAACTGTTCACCGCGGTCGCCGCCGTGCAGCAGATCGAACGGGGCACGCTGGGCATCGACGCGCGGGTGGGGGCGTACCTGCCGGAGTTCCGGGCGGCCGCCGCGCACGGCGTCACCGTACGGCAGCTGCTCACCCACACCTCCGGGCTGCGGCCCGAACTCCCGCTGTACGACTGCCCCGACGACGCCTCCCGGTCGGCGCTGCTGCACGCGGAGGCCCCGGTGGGCGTGCCCGGCACGTACACCTACTCGGACCTCAACCCGCTGCTGCTCCAGCGCGTCCTGGAGCGCATCACCGGCCGCCCCCTGGACGTCCTGGTCCGCGACGGGATCACCCGACCGCTGGGCATGGCCTCGACCCGCTTCGGCCCGTGCCCCGGCGCGGCGGCGACCGAGGACCAGCGGCGGCCGTGGGCCAAGGCGGACCGGGGGATGCTGCGCGGGGAGGTCCACGACGAGAACGCCTGGGCGCTGGGCGGCGTGGCCGGTCACGCGGGCCTGTTCTCGACGGGACCCGACCTCGCGGTCTTCTGCCGTGCGCTGCTCGCGGGCGGCTCCTACGGCCCCGCCCGGATCCTGGGCCCCGACCTCGTCGACCTGCTGCTCGCCCCGCCGGGCCTGGGCTTCGCCGTGGACCAGCCGTGGTTCATGGGCGAGCTGGCGGGCCACGGAGCGGCGGGCCACACGGGTTTCACCGGCACGTCCCTGGTCCTCGACCCCGCCACGGACACCTTCCTGGTCCTCCTGGCCACCACGGTCCACCCCCGCCGCCGCCCACCCGCGAGCGGCCCACGCGCGACGGCGGCGACACGACTGGCACGGGCGGTCCGGGGCGCCCGCCGGACCTGAGGGGGCGAGTACCCCGGGCCTCCGCCGGGTTCGACGGGCCGGCGGCCTGCCGGGCCCGAGAGCCGCGAGGCCCCTGCGCGCCGCGGTGACCCGGCGGCGCGGGTGGCCGGGTTCGAGAGGCGTCGGGGGCGGTTCTGAGGGTCCGCCGGACCTGAGAGAATCGCACGGTGAACGACGTCGTACCCCCGTCGGAGACCCTCCGTGCCGCGCTCTCCGGGCTGCTCGACGGGCTGCCGCCCCGGCAGGCCGCGGGCGCCGTGGAGCGGCTGATCGCCAACTACCGGGGGAGCACCCCGACCGACGCGCCGATCCTGCGCGACCGCGCGGACGTCGTCGCGTACGCCGCGTACCGGATGCCGGCCACCTTCGAGGCGGTGCGCTCGGCGCTGGCGGCCCTCGCCGAGGCCGCACCGCAGTGGACGCCCGGCAGCCACACCGACGTCGGCGGCGGCACCGGCGCCGCCGCCTGGGCCGTCGGCGCCACCTGGGACGAGATCCGGCCGGTCACCGTACTGGACTGGGCCGAGCCCGCACTCGCCCTCGGCCGGGAGATCGCCGAGGCCGACCCGGCCCTGCGGGACGCCCGCTGGCAACGTACCCGGATCGGCGAGGCGCTCACCCTCGACGACACCGACCTCGTCACCGTCTCCTACGTCCTGGGCGAGCTGACCGAGGCCGACCGCGCCGCCGTCGTGGACGCCGCCGCGGCCGCCGCCCGTGCCGTCGTGGTCGTCGAGCCCGGCACACCCGGCGGCTACGCCCGCGTCATCGAGGCCCGGGACCGTCTGATCGCGGCCGGCTTCCAGGTCGCCGCGCCCTGCCCGCACAGCGCCGCCTGCCCGATCGTGCCCGGCACGGACTGGTGCCACTTCTCGGCCCGGGTCAGCCGGTCCTCCCTGCACCGGCAGGTCAAGGGCGGCTCCCTCGCCTATGAGGACGAGAAGTTCAGCTACGTCGCCGCCACCCGCTTCCCGGCCACCCCGGCCCCCGCGCGCGTCGTCCGCCGCCCCCAGATCCGCAAGGGCCAGGTCCTGCTGAACCTGTGCGCGCCCGACGAGGGCCTGCGCCGGGAGACGGTCACCAAGCGCCACGGCGACCTGTACAAGGCGGCCCGCGACACGGACTGGGGCGACCCCTGGCCGCCCCCCGACCCGACGCGTTAGCCACCGGCACCGCGGCGGGTGGCGGACCCGCACGGTTCGGCGGGAGCGGCGAGACGGGCCGTCTCACGTCCCTGCTACCGTCGGCCCATGGTCGACAAGCCCGCCCCCGACGCCAGCCGCCGCAGTGAGAAGTCCCGCCGCGCGATCTACGCGGCCGCCCTCGCGCTCGTCGCCGAGACCGGGTATCCGAAGACCACCATCGAGTCGATCGCGGCGCGGGCCGGGGTGGGCAAGCAGACGATCTACCGCTGGTGGCCCTCGAAGGCGGAGGTGCTCATGGAGGCGTTCCTCGACCTCGGCGAGCAGGCGGCGGCCCGGCAGGGGGACGAGCAGGTGGACGGGCCGGGAGAGGGGCCGCCGGACGGGATCCCCGACACCGGTGACCTCGCCGCCGACCTCAAGGCCGTCCTGCGCGCCACCGTCGACGAACTCCTCGACCCGGCGTTCGAGGCGCCCGCCCGGGCCCTGGCCGCCGAGGGCGTGGTGAACGAGCGGCTCGGCCGGCAGTTCGTGGCCAAGCTGCTCGAGCCGCAGCTGGAGCTGTACGTCCGCAGACTGCGCTCGGCCCAGGACGCCGGCGCCGTACGCCCCGGCGTCGACCCGAGGGTCGCCCTGGAGCTCTTCGTCTCCCCGCTCGCCCAGCGCTGGCTCCAGCGCACGGCGCCGATCTCCTACGAGTACACCGACACCCTCGTCGACTACGCGCTGTACGGGCTCGCGCCGCGCTGAGCGTCGCCGCCACCACCCCGGTTGCCGGCTCCGGTCCCGCGGGGCGGAGGATGGTGGGACCATGGGACATGCTGTCCACACCAGCGAGGTCAGGGGATAGATGAGCGCGGAGTTCGGCGACCGCACCGGCCGGCAGGGCAAACTCACCAGGTGGCTGCGGGGACGCCGCCCCAAGGAGACCGCCGGGGACGGCGGTCGTGAGGCACTGCTGCTCGCCGCCGCGGCCGCGGGACTGCCCCTCGCGCCCGCCGCGCACCCGGGCACCGGATACGGCTGCTCCTGCGACCGCGTCGGCTGTCCCACGCCCGCCCGGCACCCGGTGTCGTTCGCCTGGCAGACGCAGTCGACCACCGACCGCGCCCAGATCGAGCGCTGGGCCCGGCACCAGCCGCGGGCCAATTTCATCACCGCGACCGGAATGGTGCACGACGTCCTCGACGTGCCCCTGGAGGCCGGCCGCCAGGCCCTGGAGCGGCTGCTCGCCGAGGGCGTCGACGTCGGCCCGGTCGCCGAGAGCGACGACGGCCGCATGCTGTTCTTCGCCCTCACCCGCGGCACGCCCGAGGACGAGGACGAGTGGTGGCCCTGCGAGCTGGACTGCCACCCGGAGACCATGGACGAGCACCCGGGCCTGCGCTGGCACTGCCGCGGCTCCTACGTCCTGGTACCGCCGGCCCGCCTGCCCGGCGACGACGACCAGCAGGTGCGCTGGCTGCGCGGCCCCGAGCACGCCCTCCCGGACCCCCTGAGCCTCCTGGAGCCCCTCACCGACGCCTGCGCCCGCCACGCCGCCCAGGAGCCGGACCTCCACACCACGACCTGGCCCCTGCGCCACTGACCTCCGGTGGCCGACCCCGGTGGCCGGACCCCTTCGCCCTGCGGCCCCGGGCCCTACTCGCCCTGGGCCGCCTTGGGTCCTACTCGCCCTGGGCCGAGGTGAGGCCCTGGACGCGGGCCAGTATCGACACCTTGCCCCCGGCCGCGCCCGCGCCCTTCGCCGGGTCGAGGGCCGCCTCGTTGGAGATGAACTCCATCGTCAGGGACTGCTTGACCTCGCCCGTGGTGAGGGCCTGGACGTCCTTGTTCGGGGTGGGGACGGAGGCGCCCTCGGCGGCGGTCTGCTTCTCGTAGTGGCGGGTGGTGAAGAACACCAGCGCGCCGCCGTCCGCGGTGCGCAGCGCCAGCGGGGCGTAGGCGCCGTCCGTCATGGGCTGGTCGATGTACTGCCGCGCCAGCCCCGGCCGGCTCGCGGCCTTGGCGCGCAGCCCGCGCCACCCGGTGGTGTGGGTGCCGTCGGCGAAGGCGTCCCCGCCGCTGCTCAGATACGTCGCGTAGGCCTTGCTCAGGTCGCCGGGCGCGACCGACAGTCCGGGGCTGTTCACGGGCAGGGCCTCGGCCAGGCCGTCCGCGTCCTTCCGGAACTCCGGCACGCCCCCCGTCGGCGCCAGCGTCAGATACGCCACCCGCCACTTCTCGGTGGCGCCGTAGCGCAGGAACACCAGCAGCCAGCGCTGGTCGCCGCCCTTGTTCCCCTTGGCGTCGGCGAGGAACCAGCGCGGCCAGCCCGCCTTCTTGGGGATCGTGAACCTGGCGTCCGTCAGCGTCAGCGGAGTGTGCGCCGAGTTGCCGCCCGGGTTGTTGGTGTGCCCGGCCTTCAGCCGCGCCCCGTCGATGGCGCCGAGCGCGCCGGTCACGACGTCCGCGTCCAGGGAGCGGTCGTAGGCCTTGTCGGCCGCGTTGTAGGCGTCGGTGAACCGGGTCAGCGCCTTGGCCGCCTCGGCGGGGGTGGTGGCCGGAAGCACCTCACGCTCCCCGTGCACCACCACGCACCCGCTCGCCGTCAGTGTCAGCGCGGCCGCCGTGACCGCTGCCGTCGCCAGGCGCTCAAGCCTGCGAAGCCTGTGAGGGCCGCGAACCCTGCTCATCAGCCACCGTCACCTTCCTCTTCCCGGAGGCGAACCCTACCGGGGCGAAGAAGAGGGTGAGCGTCGGGACCAAGTAGAGCAGCCACACCGTGACCTGGAGGACCGTCGGGTCGGGCTGGAAGTTGAACACGCCCTTCAGCAGCGTGCCGTACCAGCTGTCCGGCGGGATGGCCCCGCTGATGTCGAAGGCCAGATCACCCAACCCGGGCACCCAGCCGGCCTCCTGGAGGTCGTGGAGGCCGTACGCCAGCACGCCCGCCGCGACGACGACCAGCATGGCGCCGGTCCAGGTGAAGAACTTGGAGAGGTTGATCCGCAGCGCGCCCCGGTAGAACAGCCAGCCCAGGAGGACCGCCGTGGCCAGGCCCAGCGCGACGCCGATCAGCGGGCGCGGGGTGCCGTCGGAGGCCGCGTGGACGGACGCCCACACGAACAGCGCGGTCTCCAGGCCCTCACGCCCCACGGCCAGGAACGCGGTGGCGACCAGCGCGCCCGTGCCCAGGGCCAGCGCCTGGTCCAGCTTGCCGTGCAGTTCGGACTTCAGATGCCGGGCGGTGCGCCGCATCCAGAAGACCATCCACGTCACCAGGCCCACCGCGAGGATCGACAGCGAGCCGCCGAGCGCCTCCTGCGCCTGGAACGTCAGCTCCTGGGAGCCGAATTCGAGGACGCAGCCGAAGCCCATGGCGATGGCCACCGCGATGCCGATGCCGGTCCAGATCGGCTTCAGGGCGTCCCTGCGGCCGGTCTTGACCAGATAGGCGATGAGGATGCACACGACGAGGCTGGCTTCCAGCCCCTCGCGCAGGCCGATCAGGTAGTTGGAGAACAAGGGTCACGCCTCCTCGGACAGCAGGGTGCGTCCCCACCAGTCGTGCGCGTCACGCACGCCGGGCGGGATCGCGAAGACCGCCGAACCCACGTGCTGGATGTACTCGTTGAGCGCGTCGTGCGCGGCCAGCTTGCGCTGGAGCGGGATGAACCCGTTGCGCGGGTCGCGCTGGTAGGCCAGGAAGAACAGCCCGGCGTCCAGGCGGCCGAGGCCGTCGGTTCCGTCGGTGAAGGAGTAGCCCCGGCGCAGGATCGTGATGCCGTTGTTGGCGTCGGGGTGCGAGAGCCGTACGTGTGCGTCGGGCTTCATCGCCTTCAGGAACGGCTCGTCGTGCTCCTTGGGCCTGCCGACCGGCGCGCCCTCGCCCTTGTCCCGGCCGAAGATGTCCTCCTGCTCCTGGAGCGGAGTCCGGTCCCAGGTCTCGACGTTCATCCGGATGCGCCGGGCGACGAGGTACGAACCCCCGTTCATCCAGGCGTCGTTCGCACCGCCGTCCCCGTCGCCGACCCACACGAACTTCTTCAGCCGGCCGGTCTCGGTGCCCGCGATGTTGCGGGTGCCGTCCTTGAACCCGAAGAGGTTGCGTGGGGTGTGGGCGTCCGGGGTGGTCGAGGAGGTCTTGCCGAAGCCGAGCTGGGACCAGCGGACGGCGACCTTGCCGAAGCCGATGCGGGCCAGGTTGCGGATCGCGTGCACGGCGACCTGCGGGTCGTCCGCGCAGGCCTGGACGCACAGGTCGCCGCCGGTACGGGAGCGGTCCAGGTTGTCGCCGGGGAACCTGGGCAGGTCCACCAGGGCGGCCGGCCGCCTGTCCTGCAGCCCGAACCTGTCGAACAGCGAAGGCCCGAAGCCGATGGTCAGCGTCAGCCGCGAGGGGTTGAGGCCCAGCGCCTCGCCGGTGTCGTCGGGCGGCGCCTCGGGGAGTCCGCCGTACGCGCCCTCACCGACCTCCTTGCCGGCGGTCATCCGGCGCGCGGCGGCCGTCCAGTCCTTCAGCATCCGCACGAACTCGTCGCGGTCGTCGGTCTTCACGTCGAACGCGGCGAAGTGCAGCCGGTCCTGCACGGGTGTGGCGATGCCGGCCTGGTGGGCGCCGTGGAACTCCACCGCGCCGCCCGCGTCCGCGCCGACCGGGTCCAGGTCGGAGCCGGTCCTGGTCATCGCCACCGCGCCGCCGGCCGCGACGGCGCCGAGCGCGACCCCCGCCCCGCCCCAGCCGATCACGGCGCGGCGGGACGGAGTGCTGCCCTGGGTCTCGGTCATCTCGCGTCCCCTACTTCACTACGGCCGCGGCGAGCTTGGACAGCGGCTCGGCGAGCGCGTTCACCGCGTCCGAGAGCTCCTTGCGGTCGCCCTTGCCGACCTTGTCGTAGGAGACGAACTCGTACGACGTCTTGTCCGTGCGGTACTTGTCGAGAAGCGCCTCGAGCGCGGCGAACTGCTTGTCGAGCTCCTTGGCCAGCGCCGGGTCGTTCTTCGAGGCGACCGGCCTGAGGAGTTCGTACGCCTTCTGCGCGCCCTCGACGTTGCCCTTGAAGTCGACCAGGTCGGTGTGGGCGTAGCGGTCCTCCTCGCCGGTGACCTTGCCGGTGGCGACCTCGTCGAGGAGTTCCTTGGCGCCGTTGGCCATGGAGGTCGGGGTGATCTCGGCGGTGCCGACGCGCTTCTGCCAGTCCTTCAGGTCGACGAGCAGCTGGTCGGCGAGCGCCTTCTCCTCCGCACCGATCCTGCCGTCCTGCCACAGCGCCTTCTCCAGGCGGTGCCAGCCGGTCCACTTCTGGCCGTCCTCCAGGCCGTCCTCGCGGACGTCGACCTTGGGGTCGATGTCGCCGAAGGACTCCGCGACCGGCTCGGTGCGCTCCCAGCCGAGGCGGGAGATCGCGTACGCCTTCTTGGCGGCCGGCAGGTCGCCGGCCTTGATCGCCTTCACGAACGCCTCGACGCGGGGCAGGGTCTCGTCGGCCTGATCCTGGGCGTACTGGCGGTAGTCGGCGACGGCCGCGTCCAGCTTCGGGTCGCGCTCGGCGACCGTGCCGCCGGTCACCTTGACCTCCTGGCGGATGCCCTTGCCCTTCATGCCCGGCTTGCAGGCGATCAGGTACTCGCCGGCCTTCACCTCCGCGGTGACCTTCTGCTTGATGCCGGGGCCGATGTTCTCGCGCTCGGCGACGATCCGGTCGTCCGGGAAGAGGAGGTAGACCTCGGTGACCTTCGAGCCCTTGTTCTCGATGGCGAGTTCGACGTGTCCGGCCGGGAACTCCTTCTTGGAGACCTCGCAGGAGTCGTCCTTCGCGGTCACCTCGACCACGCGGTCGCCGTCCTGCGCGCCGCTCTTCTGCGTGCAGGCCGTCACGGCGGTCAGAGCGACCGCGGCGGCGGCGGTGATGACGGAGAGGCGGGCGGCGCGCATGCAGACTCCAGAAGAAAAAAGTTCGGTGAGGCTCGCCTAACTTACCCTAGGCTTATCTAAGTCATTCCCGGACGGGTCTGTGATGCGGCTCGCACGGCTGGCCGAGGCCGACTCCCCGTCGGGGGTGAGGGTGACCCGCGGCCCCGGTCGGGGGTTTTCCCCATGGTTGAGTGACGGCCCACGGCATAGCTTCGAGGGGTGTCGGGCCCGAACCGTTCGCGCCGGCACCTGGCAGAAGTCCACCACGGGGGGAAATCATGCGTCAGCGGGTCCGCGCTCTCGGGATCCTGGCGGCGGCTGTGGTCGCGGCCGGTCAACTGGCCGCGTGCGGCCTGGTGCAGGGGAAGACCTTCGAGGACGACAGCACGTTGTCCGGGAAGATCACCTCGGTACGCCTGGAGACCAGGGCGGGCAGTGTCACGGTGAACGGCACCAAGGGCAACGGCGGATCGTCGCTCCACCGCTCGGTCACCTACCGGGGGGACAAGCCCCGGGGTGCCACCCACCGGATCGAGGACGGAGTCCTGGTCCTCGGCGGCTGCGGCAGCCGCTGTTCGGTCAGCTACACCGTCGACGTGCCCGCTGGTGTCCCGGTGAGCGGCGGGACCCGGAGCGGCTCCGTCCGCCTGGCGCACGTGGGCGCGGTGAAGGTCAGCACCAGCTCCGGCAGGATCGAGCTGAACGGGGTGTCAGGCCCCGTCGAGGCGCGGACCTCCAACGGCCGGATCAGCGGGCACGGCATCAACGGCCCCCGGATCCAGGCACGGACCTCCAACGGCTCGATCGACCTCACCCTCGACACCGCCCAGGACGTGCGGGCCAGGACGTCCAACGGGCACATCTCCCTGACCGTGCCCGAGGCCCGCTACAAGGTGACCGCCAAGACCAGCAACGGCGCCAAGAACATCGACGTGACCGACGACCCGTCGGGCGAGCACCGACTCGACCTCACCACCAGCAACGGGGCCATCACCGTCAAACACTCCTGATGAGCGGCGTGCGCCACCGGAATCAGGTCGCACGGGCGCCGCCCCGCGACGGGCTCCGTCTCGGGGTCACCAGAACCGCGCCCGTGCGCGGGTGGGGCAGCACCTCGACCGGCTGGTCGTACACCCGGGACAGGAGCTTCTCCGAGAAGACCTCGGCGGGCGGGCCGTCGGCCGCGACACGGCCGGCGCACAGGACCGCCACCCGGTGCGCGTACGCGGCGGCCAGTCCCAGGTCGTGCAGCACCACGACGACCGCGTCCCCGGCGTGCGCCCTTTCCCGGCACAGCCGCAGCACCATCTCCTGGTGCTTCAGGTCCAGCGCGGCGGTCGGCTCGTCGAGCAGCAGCAGCGGCGCCCGCTGGGCCAGCACCCGGGCGAGCGCCACCCGGGCCCGCTCGCCGCCGCTGAGCGCGGCGAACGGGCGCGCGGCGAACGCGGTCACCTCGGTGGCGGCCATCGCCTCGGCCACGATCCGCTCGTCCTCGGCCGGGGAGGACGAGGACGCGTGCGGGGCCCGTCCCATCCGTACGACCTCCTCGACCGGGAAGGGAAAGGAGAGCGCCGTCGACTGCGGCAGCACGGCGCGGCGCAGGGCGAGTTCGGGCGCGGACCACTCGGCGGCCGGGCGGCCGTCGATCCGCACCACGCCCCGCGTGGGCGGGAGGTCGGCGGCGAGCGCGCCCAACAGGGTCGACTTCCCGGCGCCGTTGGGACCTACCAGGGCCAGCACCTCGCCGGCGCGGACCGAGACGTCGACGCCGTCGAGCACCTCGCGCGCGCCCAGCCGCACATACAGCGCCTCCGCCTCGGCGAGCACGTCCCCGGCCCGGGCCGGGGCGGGGGGAACCGGCCGTGTCCTCGAACCAGGCAGTCTCATGCCCAGCCTCCTTGCCTGCGACGGGTGCGGCGCAGCAGCCAGAAGAAGAACGGGCTGCCGACCAGTGCGGTCAGTACGCCGAGCGGAAGCTCGGCGGGCGCGGCGACGGTACGGGCGGCCAGATCCGCGCCGAGCAGGACGAGCGCGCCGAGCAGGGCGCTGCCCGGCACCAGGAAGCGGTGCCCGGGCCCTGCCACCATGCGCAGCAGATGCGGGACGACCAGGCCGACGAAGCCGATGATCCCGGAGACGCTCACCGCGGCCGCGGTCAGCAGCGCGATGACCAGCACCAGCACGATCCGCAGCCGCTCCACGTCCACGCCCAGATGCCGGGCCGGACCCTCGCCGAGCGAGAGCAGGTCCAGGCGGCGCGCGTACAGCGGGGCGATGCCGAGCCCGAGCACCGCGCACGGCAGGACGGCCATGACCTTCGGCCAGGTCGCCTGGGAGAGCGAGCCGAGCTGCCAGAAGGTGATCTGGCTGACCGCGGCGGAGTCCGCGAAGAACAGGAACAGCCCGATCAGCGCGCCCGCGAACGCGTTCACCGCGATCCCGGTGAGGAGCAGCGTCACCACCTCCGTACGGCCGCCCGAGCGCGCCATGGCGTACACCAGCAGGACCGTGCCCAGACCCGCGGCGAAGGCGGCCACCGGGACCGTCCAGGTGCCGAGGAGGTCCAGACCGAGGGCGATCGTGGCGACCGCGCCGACCGCCGCGCCCGAGGAGACCCCGATGACGCCCGGCTCGGCCAGCGGGTTGCCGAACACGCCCTGCATCAGCGCGCCCGCGCAGCCCAGCGAGGCGCCGACGAGCAGGGCCAGCACGATGCGCGGGAAGCGCACGTTCCACAGCACCGACTCCGGGACCCGGTCGAGACCGCTGCCACCGAGCCCGATCCGGTGCAGCACGGACGAGAGCACCTCACCGGTCGGGATCGGGTACGCGCCGGTCCCGGCGGCGACCGGCACCAGGACGAGCAGGCCGAGCACCAGACCACCCGTCAGGAACCAGGGTGTGCCGCGCCGCTTCCGTACGGCGGGCGCGGGCGGTGCCTGGAGCGGGCGTACGGGCTTGTCGTCCAGCGCCGTCACCGGGCACCGCCCGCGTACAGCTGGTCGACGATCGAGCGCAGCACCTGGTCCGTGCGCGGCCCGTAGTTGAGCAGCACGCCGTCCTCCACCGAGACGACCCGGCGCTCCATGCCGGCCGGTGTCTGGGCGATGCCCGGGATCTTCACCAGCCCGTCGAGGCCACCGACGGATTCGAGTCCCTTGCTCATCACGAGGATCGCGTCCGGCGCGGCCTTCGCCAGGGCCTCGGTGGTGATGGCGGTGAAGTCCCTTGTCAGCCCCGAGTCGGCGCCCGCGTCGATCCCGCCGGCCGCCTCGACCAGCGAGGTCGCGCCGGACGTGGCGCCGCCGATGAGGTAGACGGAGGCCGAGCCGCGCAGGTACAGGAAGGCGACGCGGGGGTGGTCGGCGTGCGCCGGGATCGCCTCGCGCACGGCGTCGATCCGGTCCTGGGAGCGCTCGGTCAGCTCCTTGCCCGCGGCCGGGACGCCGAGCGCGTCGGCGACCGCCCGGATGCGCGCTCCCACGTCGGCCAGGCCCGTCGCCGGCTTCACCACGAGCACCGGGACGCCCGCGGCGCGGATCTGGTCCAGGGCCTCCTGCGGCCCGGTCGTGGTCTCCGCGAGCACCAGGTCGGGGGCGAGGGACAGGACGCTCTCCGCGGACACGTCGTGATTGCGGGTCACCACCGGCAGTTTCGCCGCCTGCTGGAAGGTGGCGGTGATGTCGCGGGCGACGACCCGGTCGCCGAGTCCCAGCGTGAACACGATCTCGCTGAGGCTTCCGGACAGCGGGACGATCCGCCGCGCCTTCGTGACGGTCACCTTCCCGCCGTCGGCCGACTCGGCCGTGACGGGGAGCCGGGGCGCGGGTGGGGAGGCGAGGGGTTCGACTCGGTTGTCCACGGCACCCGACGTCGTCGTGGTCCTGGTGGGGGAGGCCTCGGTTCCCCCTTGGCACCCGGTCGCGGTCAGGGCGAGGGCGAGCACCGACACCAGGGCTGTCGCCAGTCGGGTGCGCAAGCGTGGCACGGTCCGGTCCGTTCTCTCGTCGGCGGTGCCGATCTTTCGGCGGTCATAGCTTAGGTTAGCCTTACCTTGGTTTGCTACTGGCTCCGGATCCGGAGGACTTCCATGCCTGCGCGCGCTCGCGCCCTGGTCACCGCGTGGTGCACCGCACTCGCCGTACTCGCGGCGGCCCTGCTGACGACCCTTCTTCCGGCCACCCCCGCGTACGCCGAGAGCCGTACCGTCCAGGGCGGCCGACTGGACTGGGGCGTCAAGTCCTCCTTCCAGAGCTATGTCACCGGGCCCATAGCCAAGGGGAGTTTCTCCCTGACCGGCGGTGCCTCCACCGTCGGCGGCAGCGCCTTCCGCTTCCACTCGGCGACCGGCTCCTACGACGGCACCACGGGCGCGTTCCGGGCCGCCTTCTTCGGCGGGGTCCGCTTCGTCGGCCACCAGGAGGCGGGCGGCGCATACCAGTTGGACCTCACGCTCAGCCGTCCCACCGTGAGCGTCTCCGGCTCCACCGGCACCCTCTACCTGGACGTCGTCAGCAAGGCGAGGGACACCGGGAGGGTCACGACCTCCCCACAGGTGCCCTTCGCCACCCTCTCCCTCGGTGGCATCGACATGAAGGGCGGCGGCAACGCGGTCGTCCTCAACAACCTGCCCGCCACCCTCACCGCGCAGGGCGCCCGGTCCTTCGCCGGCTACTACACGGCCGGGACCCCGCTGGACCCGGTGAGCCTCGCGGCGGACGTACGCCCGGTCGCGAAGACGGCGGCCCCGTCGCCCACGCCCACCCCGTCCAAGTCCGCGAAGAAGAAGACGACTTCGCACCAGGCGCTCGTGAACGGCGCCGTCGACTGGGGCGTGCGCCGCACCTTCCGCGAGTACGTCACCGGCGACATCGCCCGCGGCAAGTGGACCCTGACCGACGGGGCCCAGGACGGCGGCGCCCTCTTCCGCTTCCCCTCCGGCCGGGGCACGTACGACAAGGGCACGCTCGACGCCACCTTCAAGGGCACCGTGCGCTTCACCGGCGCGCACGGCCTGGACCTGGAACTGAGCGCCGTCCGCGTCACCGTCGCCAAGGGCACGGGCACGCTCTACGCCGACGTGACGAGCCCCGGCCTGACCGCCGCGAAGATGCCGCTGGTCACCTTCGCGGCCAGGGACCTGACCGCCCGCGACGGCCTGGCGGAGGTGACCGAGGCACCGGCCGAGCTGACCGCCCGAGGCGCCGAGGCGTTCGGCGGGATGTACCCGGCGGGCACCGCGATGGACCCGGTGTCCCTGGCCGTCGCCCTCACCGAGGACGCCAAGCTGCCCGCCCTGCCCGACCTGGGCAGCGCGGGCACGGACACCACCGCCACGCCCGCACCCGCGACGGCCGCCCCCGCCGCCGCGGCCGAGCCGGTCGCGGCCACCGGCGGCGACGGCACGCCGGTCCTGCCGATCGCGCTCGGCGCGGGAGGCGCGCTGGTGGCCGCGCTCGGCGCGACGGCGCTCCTCCGTCGCAGAAACCGCACGGCGTCCGCCGCGGCCGCCGCGGGTTCCGGCAGCTCCGGGAACTCCGGTGCCGCAGGCTCCGCTTCCTCGGACTCTGCTTCCTCGGACTCCGGTTCTGGTTCCGGCGAGGAGCGGTCCGCCGGGTCGTGACCCTTCCCGACCTCCCCTCCCACCCCCACTTTCCCTCCCACCCCCACGTCCTGATCCCCTCCGCCGCCCCACCGGCGGACCCCGTCACGAGGAGAACCGTCATGTCCGCCACCGCCACCGCCACCCGCGCCCGCAGACGGCCGGTGATGTTCGCCGCCGCCGTGGCCACGGCCACCGCGCTGAGCGCCGCCGCCCTGGCGGCGGCCCCCGGTGCCGCCGCGGCCTCCGTGCCCCTGACCGGCTACGAACTGAGCTGGGGCATCAAGGAGACGTACCGGAACTACGTCACCGGCCCCTACACCAAGGGCACCTTCACCGTCACCGACGGCGCCTCCCAGGCCGACGGCAACGGCGTCTTCACCTTCACCGACGGCCAGGGCACCTACGACAGCACCAACCACACGCTGCGCCTGGCCTTCAAGGGCACCATCGTGGCCGAGTCGCCGGTGCACGGGTTCAAGCGGGTGCTCAGCGACTTCCAGTACGACAGCGCCACGGGCGTCCTCACGGCCGACCTGACCGCCGACGACGGCCCGACCCAGCAGGACGTGCCGATCGCGGACGTCGCGGCGCCCGCGAGCTCGGACATGAGCAACCTGGCCACCACCCTCACCGCCGAGGCCGGCACCTTCCTCGGCAGCGCCTCCTACGCGGGCGCGGCCGGCGACCCGCTGTCCGTGGTGAAGAAGCAGGACACGACGTCGCCGAGCCCGTCGCCCAGCGAGTCGGAGACCACCTCGCCCGAGCCGACCTCCTCGCCGACGTCGTCGGCCTCGCCGAGCGAGTCGGAGACCGGCACCCCGTCGTCCCCGAAGCCCAGCGACTCCGCTTCCCAGAGCGCCGAGCCCACGGCGTCCACCTCCCCGTCCGCGTCCACCGCGCCCGCCCCGGCCAAGGGCGACATCGCCGACGGCAGGCTGACCTGGGGTGTGAAGGACTCCTTCCGCAGCTATGTCGTCGGCCCGGTGGCCAAGGGCCGGATCACGGCGTCGGACGGCGCCTCCCAGGCGTCCGGCAACGGCGCCTTCACCTTCGCCGACGCCACCGGCACCTACGACACCGACGCCGGCACCCTCTCCGCCGCGTTCAAGGGCGCGGTGAACTTCAAGGGCCACCAGGGCGAGGGCGACGGCGGCGGCTACGGGCTCGACCTCACCCTCAACAATGTCAGGGCCGCTCTCGCCGGCGGGTCCGGCAAGCTGACCGCCGATGTCACCAGCCTCGGCGAGAAGTCACCGAACGTGGTCCTGGCCGACCTGAAGGCCGCCTCCACCAAGTTCACCGCGAAGAGCGACGTCATCACCGTGAACGGGGTGACGGCGACGCTGACCGAGGCCGGCGCCCAGGCGTTCGGCGGCTTCTACGCCAAGGGCGCCGCGCTCGACCCGGTGAACCTGTCCGTCGCCCTCAGCAAGGGCGCCCAACTCCCCTCCGGCGACGGCACGTCGGGCGGCGGCTCCGGCACGGGCGGCACCGGCACCTCCGGCGGCACGGGCGGCATCGGCGGTACGGGCTCGACGACCGGGGGCATCGGCTCCACCACCGGCGGCATCGGCGGCAGCATGGCCGCCACCGGCGCGGACGTCCCGGTGGGCGCCCTGGGCGCGGCCGCCGCGGCGACCGTGGCGGCGGGCGCGGGTGTGCTCTACGCGCTGCGCAGGCGGCGCGAGACGCAGGCCTGATCCGCGTCGGCGGCGGCGCCGTCCCGGTCCGGACGGCACCGCCGCCGCGATGCTTCAATGCCCGGGTGACTGATTACGACGTGCTGCGCGTCTTCTGCGGGCCCCGCGGCGGCTACGGCAACGAACTCGGTGTCGTCCGCGACGGCTCGCGCGTCCCCGACCAGGACGACCGCCAGGAGCTGGCCGCCAAACTCGGCTTCAGCGAGACGGTGTTCGTCGACGACCCCGAGCGCGGCGTCATCGACATCTACACCCCCATCCTGCGCCTGCCCTTCGCGGGCCACCCCTGCGTGGGGGTGGCCTGGCTCCTGGACGTGCCGGAACTGGTCACCCCCGCCGGCACGGTGGGCACCCGCCTGGACGGCGAGTTCACCTGGATCGAGGCCCGCCCGGAGTGGGCCCCGCCCCGCACCCTGCGCCAGTACGCCACCGCAGCCGAGGTCGACGACCTGCCCGTCCCGCCGCCGGGCGAGTGGATCTACGCCTGGTCCTGGGAGGACGAGGCCGCCGGCCGCGTCCGAGCCCGCGCCTTCCCCGGCCGAATCGATGAGCGCGGCGACAGCCGCTCCGGTGGAGCCGGGGCTTGCACCGGGGGCATAGAGGAGGACGAGGCAACAGGCGCGGCGGCCCTGCTCCTCACGGCCCACCTGGGCCGAGCCCTCAACATCACCCAGGGCACGGGCTCCCAGATCCTGACGGCCCCCCAACCGGGCGGCTGGGTCGAGGTCGGCGGCCGGGTGACCCTGGAACGCTGACGCGCACCCGCCGCCCCCCTGGGGCTTCGTGGCCCCCGCCCACGGTCACGCCGACAGGGGGAACTCCTCGGCCAGGGCCTGGAAGACCGCCGTGTTCAGGGAGAACGCCTTCCTGCACTCGGTCACGATGCGCTGCTTCTCCAGGTCGTCGGCGTCGACCGTGTCCAGGAGCTCGCGGTAACTCCTCTTGAAGGCGGCCGGGTTGGGGATCTGTTCGAAGACGTAGAAGCGGACGCCGTCGCCCTTCTTCGTGAAGCCCCACGTCTTCTCCGCCTTGTCGCGGATGATCTGGCCACCGGAGAGGTCGCCGAGGTAGCGGGTGTAGTGGTGGGCGATGTAGCCCGCCGGCCACCGCTCGGCGCACTCGCGCACCCGTGCCGCGTACGCCTCGGTCGCGGGCAGCACGCTCACCTCCGAGCGCCAGGAGGCGCCCCGCAGATGGGCCAGGTCCCGCTCGAGCTCGGCCAGGCGGAACAGCTCGGGCCGGATGAAGGGGCCCGCCACCGGATCCGACGCCAGCCGTTCGGCCTCGTCCTCCAGCGCCTCGTACACGAACCAGAGTTGCTCGGTGTACCGCGCGTACGCGTCCACGCCGAGCCGGCCGCCGAGCAGGTCGCTCATGAAGGTGGAGGTCTCCGCCTCCGTGTGCTGCTCGTGGGAGGCGGTGCGGATGAGTGTCGAGAAGGAATCCATGAGGCCATCCTCTAAGGTAAGGCTTGCCTAAGTCAATGGGTTACCGACATCTTGTCGGGAAAACCTTACCCCGGATTCCGGCCAAACGGGCATGGGTGGGTATAAGGGGATAGGGGTGTGAGGGTGTGACGGCATGAGGGTGTGGGGGCACAAGGAAAGGCCCGCCCCCTGAAGGGAGCGGGCCACAGCGGGCGGACGCGGTCTACGGCAGCGTCAGGATCTCCGCCCCCGTGTCCGTCACCACCAGCGTGTGCTCGAACTGGGCGGTGCGCCTGCGGTCCTTGGTGACGACCGTCCAGCCGTCCTCCCAGACGTCGTACTCGTAGCTGCCGAGCGTCAGCATCGGCTCGATCGTGAAGGTCATCCCGGGCTGCATGACCGTCGTGGCGTGCGGGCTGTCGTAGTGCGGGACGATCAGGCCGGAGTGGAACGACGTGCTGATGCCGTGGCCGGTGAAGTCCCGGACCACGCCGTAGCCGAACCGCTTGGCGTACGACTCGATGACCCGGCCGATGATGTTGATCTGCCGCCCGGGGCGGACCGCCTTGATCGCGCGGTTGAGGGCCTCGCGGGTGCGCTCCACCAGCAGGCGGCTCTCCTCGTCCACGTCACCCACGAGGTACGTCGCGTTGTTGTCCCCGTGCACCCCGCCGATGTACGCGGTCACGTCCAGGTTGACGATGTCGCCGTCCCGGAGCACCGTCGAGTCCGGGATGCCGTGGCAGATGACCTCGTTGACCGAGGAGCACAGCGACTTGGGGAAGCCGCGGTAGCCGAGCGTGGAGGGGTAGGCGCCGTGGTCGCACATGAACGCGTGCGCCACCCGGTCCAGCTCGTCCGTGGTGACGCCCGGCGCGATGTGCCGTGCCGCCTCCTCCATCGCCTGCGCGGCGATCCGCCCGGCGGTCCGCATCGCCTCGACGGTCTCCGGCGTCTGCACCTCCGGCCCGGTGTACGGCTTCGGTGCGGGCCTGCCGACGTACTCGGGGCGGCGGATGTTTCCGGGCACGGAACGGGTCGGGGACAGCTCCCCGGGGACGAGCAGTGACTGGCCAGACATGTCGGGGAGTCTATCCGGGGGCGATGGGGGAACATGTCCGTGGCGAGAGGAGCTGGTCATGGCCCTGTTCAAGAAGCGGACCGCCGGTAAGCCGGGCGAGTGGTACTACTGCCTGGAGCACAAGAAGGTCGAGGAGGGGCCCGAGTGCCCCGCCAAGGACCGGTTCGGCCCGTACACCTCCCGCGAGGAGGCCCAGCACGCGATGGACACCGCCCGCGAACGCAACCTCCAGTGGGAGAACGACCCGCGCTGGCACGACGCGTCGGCGGGCGGCACCGACGAGGGCAGCGGGGGCAGCGGGGGCTGAGCAGGCCCGGCAGCGGGGGGAGCAGGCCTGAAGGAAGAGGTCGATCGCATCGCTCGCGCCGATCACGCGGCCGCGCGCACGGTGGCGGCCGCGCGGTCCTCCCGCAGCCGCACCGCGTGCTCGTTCGTGCGGGCGTCGTACCGCATCAGCCCCGGCAGGCACAGCGCCAGCAGCCCCACCGCGCCCGCGCACAGCAGCCCGCCCGACCACACCGACGCCCGTACACCCCACCACGCGGCGAAGGAGCCCGAGCGGACCTGCCCGAGCTGGGGGCCCGCCGAATAGGACAGCAGCTCGATCCCGGCGAGCCGGCCGCGCAGCGCGTCCGGGATCGTCTGGTTCCACATGGCGCCCCGGAAGACCCCGCTGACCATGTCGCAGCCACCGGCCACGGTCAGGAACAGCAGCACCAGCCACAGATTGCCCACGAGACCGGCGGCGGCGATCGCGAGACTCCACAGCAGCGCCGCCAGCACCACCATCCGCCCGTGCCGGTGCACCCGGGAGGTCCAGCCGCTGGTCAGGCTCACCAGCAGCGAGCCCAGCGGCACGGCGGCGTACATCAGACCCAGCGCCCACCGCGCGTCCAGCTCGTCCGCGAGGAACGGCAGCACGGCCAGCGGCATCGCCAGGAACATCGCGGCCAGGTCGACCACGTACGTCCCCAGCAGTTCCTTGCGGCCCCAGGCGTACCGGGCGCCCTCGGCGATGGCCCGCAGGGACGGCTTCGCGGCTTCGTGGGTGGCCGGCTGGGCGGCGATGCGCACGACCAGGACGACCGAGACGGCGAACGTCACCGCGTCCGCGGCGTACGCCCAGGAAAGGCCCGCGTACGCCACCACCACGCCCGCCGCGGCCGGGCCCGCCACCCCGCCGACGGTCCAGCGCAGGGAGTTGAGCGCGGTCGCCGCCGTGAGGTGCTCGTGGGCCACGATCCGCGGCCACAGCGAGTCCAGCGCGGGCCGCTGCACGGAGGTCAGCGCGGCACAGAGGGCGGCGATCACGTACAGCGGCCAGACGGCCGGGTGCGGCAGCAGCGCCCCGGCCAGCAGCGCCACGCTGAGCAGCCCCTGCCCGACCTCGGTCCACAGGATGAGCCGGCGCTTGTCCAGCGCGTCCGCGAGGGCTCCGCCGTACAGCCCGAACACGATCAGCGGGACCAGCTCCGCGGCCCCGAGCGCGCCCACCGCCGCGGCCGAACCGGTCAGCTCCTTCATCTGCACCGGCAGCGCGACGAAGGTGAGGAAGCTGCCGAAGTTCGAGATCAGGCCCGACACCCACAGCCGCCGGAAGTCGCGTGAGGCGTGCCAGGGGGCGAGGTCGGGGAGCACGGCCCGCAGGCCGGAGGCACCGGAGGCACCGGGGGTACCGGGAGCGCCGGAGGCATCGGAAGCGCCAGGGGCACCAGTGGCACCGGAAGCGGAGGCACCAGAGACGTCGGTGGCAGGGGCGGGGCAGTCGTCGGTCACGAGGGGCCATCGTCGGCAGGCGGAGGGCCACCGGCAACCGGTTTTCCTCGCGCTCCGCTACCAGCGCGGCGGCGGAGGCGCCGTCAGCAGGTCCGCCAGCCGCGACAGGCGGTCCCGGAAGCGGCCGCGACCGCGCGGGGCCGGCAGCGCGTTCTCCCCGGCCGCCGCGCTCACCAGGTGCGGCACGGTGTCCAGGTCCAGCTCGGCCCCTGGCGGCACCGCCGGCGTCTCGTGCGCCATCGCCTCCAGCTCGCCCCCGCCGCACCCCAGGGCCAGCACCGTCGCTCCGGCCCGCCGGGCCTCGTGCACGCGCTCCAGGAGCGGGGCGGGCTGCTCGGGGGCCACCACGAGCAGGCTCTCGCCACGCCGGGCCGCCGCCAGCCGCCCCAGGCCCACGGAAAGATGCGCCCGGTCCGCGGGGCGCGGGGCGGGCCGTACGAGGGTCGGGGCCAGCTCCGGGGTACCCGACCAGGCGGCCTCGTCCACCAGGTGGGCCGCCAGGTGCCAGGGCTCGTCCTCCGGCGTGCCCACCAGCAGCAGCCCGCCCCCGTGCGACACCACGGCCCCCCCGCAGCACCCCCGCGAACCGCCGGGTGGCCCCCAGCCACTCGGTCCCGGCGAGCACCTCGCGCAGCAGCGTGACCCGTACGGCGTCCATACGCGCACATCCTGTCGCAAACAGGCGCGGGCGGGGCGGACTTCGGTCCGCGTTCGTCCTCCCGGGGGACCCGGCGACAGCGGGGGTCGCGGACGTAGAGTCGGCGCATGACCTCTAGCGACAGTGCACACAAGGCCCCCGCCAAGGATCCCTGGGACCTCCCCGACGTCTCCGGGCTGGTCGTGGGCGTGCTCGGGGGAACCGGTCCGCAGGGCAAGGGCCTGGCCTACCGGCTCGCCCGCGCCGGGCAGAAGGTGATCATCGGCTCGCGTGCCGCCGAACGGGCCCGGGCGGCGGCCGAGGAGACCGGGCACGGCGTCGAGGGCGCCGACAACGCCGAGACCGCGCGCCGCAGCGACATCGTGATCGTCGCCGTGCCGTGGGAGGGCCACGGCAAGACCCTCGAGGCCCTGCGCGAGGAACTGGCCGGCAAGCTCGTCGTGGACTGCGTCAACCCGCTCGGCTTCGACAAGAAGGGCGCCTACGCGCTGAGGCCGGAGGAGGGCAGCGCCGCCGAGCAGGCCGCGGCGCTGCTGCCGGACTCACGGGTGGCGGCGGCCTTCCACCACCTGTCGGCGGTCCTCCTCCAGGACCGTGCGATCGAGCGGATCGACACCGACGTGATGGTCCTCGGCGAGGAGCGCGCCGACGTGGAGACCGTCCAGGCGCTGGCCGGCCGCATCCCCGGCATGCGGGGCGTCTTCGCCGGGCGGCTGCGCAACGCCCACCAGGTGGAGTCGCTGGTCGCGAACCTGATCTCGGTCAACCGCCGCTACAAGGCGCACGCCGGGCTCCGGATCACGGACGTATGAGTCCATGGGGGACACTGGTGGCCGTAGCAGTGTCCCCCGACAGGAGCCGACCACCATGCAGTCATCGCCCCAGCCCCACCCGGCCCGGCGACTCGCCCTCTACGCCCTGATCGTCTGCCTGCTCACCGCGGCCGCGGCCGTCGTCTCCTTCGTCCAGGGCATGTGGCTGGTGGGGGTTGTGTGGGTGCTGCTGGCGGGCCTGTCGTCCAACATGACCTGGTACTACGCCCGCCGCGGCCGGGCGGGGCAGGACGGCTCCGTCACCGGCTGACCGGGCAGAGTCCGCTGCCGCCCTGCCAGAAGCGGTAGAGCTCGTGACCGCAGTACTGGTCGAGGGGGCCGACGCCGAGGTGGTGCAGCAGCGTGTGGATCACGTCGAAGAACGCGATGTTGAGCGAGGGCACCCACAGCAGCGCGAAGACGAAGATCAGACCGAACGGGGCGAACGGTTCCACCTGGCGCTTGACGCCGTGCGACAGCCAGGGTTCGACCACGCCGTAGCCGTCCAGGCCCGGGACCGGCAGGAAGTTCAGGATCGCGGCCGTGACCTGGAGCAGTGCGAGGAAGGCCAGGGCGTACCGGAACCCGTCGGGCACGCCGTCCAGCGCGTGCAGCCAGAACGGGGCCGTGCACACCGCCGCGAACAGTACGTTCGTCAGCGGTCCGGCCGCCGAGACCAGGCTGTGCCGCCAGCGGCCCCGGATCCGGCCGCGCTCGATGAACACCGCCCCGCCGGGCAGCCCGATCCCGCCCATGACCAGGAACAGCAGCGGAAGCAGGATGCTCAGCACGGCATGCGTGTACTTCAGCGGGTTCAGTGTCAGATAGCCCTTGGCGCCGACGGAGACGTCGCCGCTGTGCAGCGCGGTGCGCGCGTGCGCGTACTCGTGCAGGCACAGCGAGACGACCCACGCCGCGGTCACGAACAGGAACACCGCCAGACCCGGCCGGCCCGGAATCGGGGCGAAACCGGTCCAGGCGGCCCAGCCCCCGACCGCGGTGACGGCCAGGATGCCGAGGAAGACGGGACTGATCCGGCGGTCGCCGCGGCGGGTGGTGGCGGACGTCATGGGGGACGGCTCCTGTGCTCGTACGGTTCGTGCGGCGAGCCCGACCGTACCGGGCACACGGGCGGAACGTCCCGCCCGGGGCCACGGGTTCCCGGCCGCCCGTGCGCCGCGCCGCCGAAATCCCGTGACTGTCCGTGAGACCACCGGAGACAATGGACCTCGTGCGCTATCGCATCCTCGGCACCACCCAGGCACTCCGTCCCGACGGCACCGCCGTTCCACTCGGCGGGGCGCGGCTGCGCGCCCTGCTGACCGTGCTCGCCCTGCGCCCCGGCCGTACGGTCCCGGTGCGCGCCCTCGTCGACGAGGTGTGGGACGGCGAGCCGCCCGCCGACGCCACGGGCGCGCTCCAGGCCCTGGTCGGGCGGCTGCGCCGGACGCTCGGCGCGGACGCGGTGGCCTCCGCGGAGGGCGGCTACCGGCTGGCCGCCACGGCCGACGACGTCGACCTGCACCGCTTCGAACGGCTGGCCGGGGAGGGCGTGCGGGCGCTGGGCGACGGCGACCCCGCGAAGGCGGCCGTCGTCCTCGACGACGCCCTCGCGCTGTGGCGCGGCCCCGCCCTCGCCGACCTGCCCGACCGCACCGCCGAGGCGGCCCGCTGGGACACCCGCCACCTGGACGTGCGCCGCGCCCGCCTCACCGCCGCCCTCGCCCTCGGGCACGCCGAGCGGAGCCTGCCCGAGCTGACCGCCCTGTGCGACACCCACCCCCTGGACGAACCCCTCCAGACCCTCCGCCTGCGCGCCCTGCGCGACGCGGGCCGCACCGCGGAGGCCCTGGCCGCCTACGAGGACGTACGCCGCCTGCTGGCCGACCGCCTCGGCTCCGACCCCGGCCCGGAACTGCGCGCGCTGCACGGGGAACTGCTGCGGCCGCGGGAGCGACACCCAGCCTCCGGACCACAGCAGGCACCTCGCCCGGCCGCGGGCACCGGGGTCCGGACCCCGGCGCCTGACTTCGGCACGGCGCCTGGTTCCGATGCGGCGCCCGGCCCGCGCACGGGCGGCGGGGGCTGGGCTGCTGAGCCGGGTTCCGGCGCGGTGTCCGGTCCGGGCGTGGGCTGGCCTGCTGAGGATGGTCCCGGCGCGGTGCCCGGTTCCGGTGCGGCATCCGGCGCAGGCGCGGGCGGTGGGGGCCGGCCCGCTGAGTCCGGTTCCGATGCGGCGCCCGGCCCGGGCACGGCGTGGCCCGCTGAGCCGGGTTCCGGCGCGGTGTCCGGTTCCGGTGTGGCGCCCGGCGCAGGCGCGGGCGGTGGGGGCTGGCTCGCTGAGCCCGGTTCCGGTGTGGCGTCCGGCCCGGCCACGGGTGGCGGGGCACCGGCCGCCGAGGCCGGTTCCGGTGTCGCGTCCGGTTCCGGTGTGGTGGCCGGGCCGTGTGCCGCCGGTGAGGCCGCTGTCCCCTCGGCGGCGCTCTCCCGCGGTGCGCCCGCGGTGGTACCCCTCGCCGGGCCCGCCGCCGGCGTCCCGGACGGCGCGGCGGGCGAGCAGGCGGGCCCCGGTACGCTCGCTCCCCGCCCCCCGAGCAACCTCCGTGCCCGGATCACCTCCTTCGTGGGCCGTGAGGCCGATATCGAGACGATCGGAGCCGACCTCGGGGCCGCGCGTCTGGTGACGCTGCTCGGGCCGGGCGGGGCCGGGAAGACCCGGCTGTCGCAGGAGGCGGCCGAGGCCGTGCGGCCGGTGCCGCGGGACGGCGTGTGGCTGGCCGAACTCGCCCCCGTCGACGACGCCGAGGCCGTGCCCGAGGCCGTGCTCACGGCCGTCGGCGCCCGCGAGACCGTGCTGTACGGCGCCGGTGCCGAGGAGATGCGGGCCGCGGTCGCCGACCGGCACGACGACCCCGTCGAGCGGCTGGTCGAGCACTGCGCCCGGCGCCGCATGCTGCTCCTGCTCGACAACTGCGAGCACGTCGTCGACGCGGCGGCCCGGCTCGTCGAGGAACTGCTCGCCCGCTGCCCGCACCTCACCGTCCTCGCCACCAGCCGGGAACCCCTCGGCATACCCGGCGAGGTGCTGCGGCCGGTCGAGCCGCTGCCCGAGCCGGTGGCGCTGCGGCTGTTCGCCGACCGCGGGGCCGCCGTACGGCCCGGTTTCCGCACCGACGCCGACCAGGACACCGCCGACGCCTGCGCCGAGATCTGCCGGCGCCTGGACGGGCTGCCACTGGCCATCGAACTCGCCGCCGCCCGGCTGCGGATGCTGGCCCCACGGCAGATCGCCGACCGGCTCGACGACCGCTTCCGCCTGCTCACCTCCGGCAGCCGTACCGTGCTGCCCCGCCAGCAGACCCTGCGGGCCGTCGTCGACTGGTCCTGGGACCTGCTCGACGCCGAGGAGCGGGACGTCCTGAGCCGGCTGTCCGTCTTCGCCGGCGGCTGCGACCTCGCCGCCGCCGAGGCCGTGTGCGGACCCGCCGCCTTCGACGCGCTCGCCTCCCTCGTCGACAAGTCCCTCGTGGTGGCGGCCCCCGCCGCCGACGGCGAGATGCGCTACCGGCTCCTGGAGACCGTCGCCGAGTACGCCGGGGAACGGCTCGACGAGGCCGGTGGCCGCCCGGAGACCGAGCGTGCCCACCTGACGTACTACCGCGAACTGGCCCGCACCACCGACCCGTTGCTGCGCGGCCCCGGCCAGCGCGCCGCCATCGCACGGTTCGAGCTCGAGTACGAGAACCTGCGCACCGCCCTGCGCCACGCCGTCGCCGCACGCGACGAGCAGGAGGGCCTGTGCATGATCCTCTCGCTCACCTGTTACTGGCAGATGCGCGACGTGCGCATCGAGGCCCGCAACTGGTGCAGCGAGGTCATGGAGCTCGGCCCCGACCCCTTCACCGAGCCGGTCCGGCGCGCCGCATCCGTCTGGCAACGGTGCACGGACGCCCCGCCCCCGATGACGGGCGAGGTCCTCGCCGAGGCCCGCCGGGGCCTGCATCTCGTCCATCTCGCCTGCATGGACACCGAGTTGGAAGCCTGGGAGTCGCCCGAGGCAAAACAGAAGCTGCGGCTCATCGCCGAGGTCTACCAGCCCGGTCAGCCGCAGACGTGCCGCAGCCCCGGCGTGCTGTGGGTCTTCGCGGTGATGCTGAGCGGCGACGTGGAGCGTCTGCACGAGGTCACCGACGCCGCCGTACGCACCTGCCGCGAGACCCCGGGATTCGAGTGGGAGCTGGCCCACGCCCTCCAGTGGCGCGCCAACCTGCTGGCCAACCGCATCGAGTGGGCCGGGGACGCGGGCCGGGACGCCGACGAGTCGCTGGAGATCTTCCAGCGCCTCGGGGACGCCTGGGGCACCGCCGAGGCGCTCTCCGCGCGCGCGGAGACCCGCGAACGCACCGGCGCCTACCTGTCGGCCGCCGCCGACTACCGGGCGGCCATCGAGCACGCCGATCGCCTCGGCGCCCCCGCCCAGGTCGCTGTCCTCAACGCCCGCCTGGGCAGCGTGCTGATGGAGGCGGGCGAAGGCGAACGCGGCGAACGGATGCTGCGCGAGGTCATCGAGCAGAGCCGCAACGGCCACAACGACGCCATGCCCGCCGCCCGGCTCTTCCTCGCCGGCCGGCTGGGCATGACCGGCCGCGTCTCCGAGGCGCGCGAGCAACTGCAGTTGCTTCGGGAGGAGTTCGGCATCTCCCACTTCGTCGTCTTCGACGCCTTCATCCTCGGTGCCGAGGCGTGGCTGGATGCCGTCGACGGCCTCTACGAGGACGCCCTGGACAAGTCCCGCCGGGCCCTCACGCGCGCCCAGGACCCGCTGTCCGAGGCCATCGCGCCCCATATGCGCTCGGCGTACCTGACCATCGGCGCCAGGGCCCTGGCCGGCGTGGACGGCGGACGCCGGGCCCGGGACGCCGCCCGCTGCATCGGCGCCGCCGACGCCCTGCTGTCGCCCCGCCACGTGCCCTCGTCCATGGAACGTTACGCCCGCGACGAGGCCGTCGCGCGCACGCGGGCCACCCTCGGCGAGGAGGCGTACCAGGCCGCGTACGCGGAGGGCGGCGGCCTGTCCCGGGAGGAGGCCGCCGCCCTGCTCTGAGCCGGCGTGGCGCCGCGCGGTCAGCTCTTGGTGCGGAACTTGTGGATCGCGACCGGAGCCATCACCGCGGTGATCGCCAGCGACCAGCCCAGGGTGATCCACAGGTCGTGGGCGACCGGGCCGCCCACCATCAGCCCGCGCGCGGCGTCGGCGAGCGTGGACAGCGGGTTGTAGGCGGTGAAGGTCTGGAGCCAGCCTGGCATCGACTGCGTCGGCGCGAAGATCGACGAACCGAACTGGAGGGGGAACAGCACCAGGAAGCCCATCGCCTGCACGGACTGCGCGTTCTTCAGGACCACGCCCAGGGTGAGGAACACCCACATGATGGACGAGGCGAACGCGGCGGACAGGGCGACGGCCGCGAACAGGCCGCCCCAGTGGTGGATGCGGAACCCGACCAGGACGGCGACGAGCATCAGCACGGCGGTCGCGAACAGCATCCGCGCCAGTTCCACCGAGATCTTCGCGAACAGCACCGAGCCGCGCCCGATCGGCAACGACCGGAACCGGTCCATGACACCGGAGTTGAAGTCCTGGCTGAACCCGGTGCCGACGCCCTGGGACAGCGTCATGCTCATCATCGCGATCATGCCGGGGATGACGTACTGCACGTACCCGTCCTGCCCGCCGCCGAGGGCCTGCCCGATCGAGCCGCCGAAGACGTACACGAACAGCAGGGTGAAGACGATGGGCATCAGCAGGGCGTCGAACATCGACTCCGGGTCCTGCCGGATCCACAGCAGGTTGCGGCGGATCAGCGCGCCGGTGTGCCGCAGATGGGCACGCAGCGGGATCCGGGCGTCGGCCTGGGAGCCGGGGGAGCCCAGCGGGGTCGTGGCATCCAAGGGGGCGGCGCGGAGCGCCTCGTTCAGGGTGGTGGTGGGCGACGGGTGGGCGCTCATGCGGCGACCTCTTCGCGGGTGTCGGCGGGAACGGTGTCCTGCGGGGCACTGGCGCGGTGGCCGGTGAGGGACAGGAACACCTCGTCCAGGCTGGGCAGTTCGGTGGTGATGGAGGTGATCGTGATGCCGCGCGCGGTCACCGCGCCGATCACGGCGGTGAGCTGCTCGTCGCTGAGGACCGGTACGAGCAGGCAGCCGGCCTCGGCGTCGATGCTCGTCGTGGCCATCCCGGTGATGCCCAGCTCGTCGAGCATGGCGGCCAGCGGGCCCAGTTCGAGCGCGTCGGCCGGCTTCACACGCAGGGTGCGCCCGCCGACCTTCGCCTTCAGCTCCTCGATGCGGCCGTTCGCGATGACCTTGCCGCGGTCGACGACGGTCAGTTCGGAGGCGAGCTGCTCGGCCTCCTCCATGTACTGGGTGGTCAGCAGCACGGTGACCCCGTCGCCGACCATCGTCTTGACCTCGTCCCACACCTCGTTGCGGGTACGGGGGTCGAGGCCCGTGGTGGGCTCGTCCAGGAAGAGGACGGCGGGCCGGCCGATCATCGAGGCGGCGAGGTCGAGCCGCCGCCGCATGCCGCCCGAGTACGTGCGCGCCGGCCGCCGCGCGGCCTCGGTGAGCGAGAACCGCTCAAGCAGTTCGTCGGCGCGGGCGCGGGCCTCCTTGCGGGGCAGGTCGAGCAGCCGGCCGATCAGGTACAGGTTCTCCCAGCCGGGGAGCTTCTCGTCGACGGAGGCGTACTGCCCGGTCAGGCCGATGACCCGGCGCAGCTGACGGGGCTGCCGTACGACGTCGTAGCCGGCCACGGTGGCCTGCCCCGCGTCCGGGACGAGCAGGGTGGACAGGATGCGTACGAGGGTGGTCTTGCCGGCGCCGTTCGGCCCGAGCACGCCCATCACGGTGCCCTCGCGCACGTCCAGGTCCACGCCGTCCAGTGCCTTGGTCTCGCCGTAGTGCTTGACCAGCCCCCGCACGGTCACGGCGTTCGGTACGCCGCCGGGGTTGTCGTCGATTCGCGTCATGCCCTGAACGGTGCCAGTCCCCACCGACAAACCACCGACAGCCCACCGACAGACGGCACCGGGCGCCGACATGTCCCCGACGAGGGGTGCCGGTAAGAACCGTGTCACCGATCCTGCTGGCTTATTCGGTCACGCGGCGAGGGAGAGGTCGAGGCGGGCAAGGTGGCTGACATAGAAGTCGTTACTCCTCGTGCGGCATGGGAGCCGGTTTGGCCTCCTCCATGCGGCGGTCGGTCCAGTACTCCTCTACGTCGCGCTGGTCGTGCTGAACCTCGGAGGTCGATGTGTCGCCCCCGGGCTCAGTGCCCGTTAGCGAAACGCTCATCACCTGGGCGTCCATCACGTTGATGACCCGCCGCCTGACCCGTCACCCGACACGACGACGGGGCCGGAGGCTCCCGGTTGCGGCCGCCGCCTGACGCCTCACCACACCCGCCTCCGTCTCCATCATTCGATGGTCTTGCTCGACCGAGACCATGCCAGGCGTCTGAGCGCCCGCCACAACCGGCTCGGCCGTCGGCGACGCCGGGCGTCTGCCGGAGACTCCGTGAACTCCGGTAATGCAGCAACGACGAAGGTCTCCCCCAGGACGGCGAGCGCAAGACCGTGCGGAGGGCGGCGGTCCGGCCTGGACGCATAGCAATCTGTCATGGAGCCAGCCTCGTCAGCAGTGTGCTGAGGCGTCCAACACCTGTTTCTCCTGCGTTCAGGCAATTCCGTTGTGAATCAAGTCGAGTTGGTGAGAATGGAGGCGTGCGCCATGACATCAATCCCAGGCTGTTGCGCGCGTTCGTGGCCGTCGCGGAGGAACTGCACTTCACCCGGGCCGCGGCCCGCCTGTTCATCGCGCAGCAGGCGCTCAGCCGGGACATCCGGCGCTTGGAGCAGGCGTGGGGCAGGGCCTTGTTCAACCGGGACACCCGGCACGTCGCCCTCACCCCCGAGGGGAAGCGCCTGCTGCCCATCGTGCGCCGCGTCCTGTCCGCCCATGCGCAGCTGAGCGAGGAACTGGACCACACACAGGTTTCCAGAAACGCCCGCCCCTTGATCGTGGATGTCGCCCTCCACGGTTCCACTGGTCCTCCAGTACTGGCAGCGGCCCGTGAAGCAGCTCCCGACCTGGAATTCGTCCCCCGGTTCCACAGCGGCCTGGCGCGGTCAGCGGCCGAGATCGCGGACGGTCGGCTGGATGTCTCATTCGGCCGCGTTGCCGGGCTGCCGCCAGCTGTCCGCGACGGTCTTGAACACCAACTGATCCGATACGACCAGTTGGCCGTCCACCTGCCTCCTGGCCATCGGCTGACTGCCTTGCCACGGGTGCCGTTGGCAGCGCTGGCAGGCGAAACCGTTTACGCCGCCGCAGGCAATGAAGACACCACCGAGTGGACGGACTACGCACGCACCCTGTTCGCGGGCCGCGGCATCAAGCTGGCACCGCCCTTCCCGAAGATCGAGGGCGAGGTTGAATTCAGACGAGTCATGGACAAGCACAGCTGGTCGGTTCTGGCCAACATCAACTTTTCCGACGTTCCTGAGATGGCTCTGCGCCCGTTGATCGACCCAGTACCCCTCGCCCCCGTCTCCATAGTCTGGCGCCGTGGTCTGCGCCACCCGGGAGTGAGCGCTCTGATCGACGCCGCTCAAGCCCTCGGCACAGCTGAGGGGTGGCTCGAACGCCCCTCAGACTCCTGGCTCCCCGACGTTGACATCGCCATCACAACAGACCGAAACAGACTTCAGACAGACCCGCGGCCGTCGAGAATGTGAAACAGGCACTCAGGCGGAAAGGCGGGGGACTCGGACGTGTCCTGACGGAGTGCGACGCCGGTGGCCACAGCCGCAGCGACGCCTGCGGTGACGACGAGGGCGCGGATGCCGGAGCGCTTCATGGGCGACCTCTTTGGCGAGTGCGAAGCCGTACGGGAACGGCGCTCACCCCGCCACGCTACTTGGCTGTGCGGCGGGGTGAACACCAATCCGCTGGATGTCAGGTGACGGAGCCCTGGTCGTCGAACATCTGCTTGACGCTGTCGCCGAAGTAGGAACTCCGGTTCACGCCGGCGGAGTCGATGGTGCTCGTGACCCCGTTGGTCTGGCCCAGCCCCGAGGACTGGTTGAACACGCGCATCCACGGGCCGCCGCTGGAGCCGCCAGCCCCGCCGGGCACGGAATAAGCCAGCAGGATCGTCACCAGCCGCAAACGGCGGTGATCAGTCCTCGGACCTGGCAGGTTGGGGCAGCTCCGGCGTATTGGTCGCCTCGGCGAGTGCGAGGCGACTGCCCTTCAGCTCGGGCAGGCGCCCGCCAGGCGTGGTGGTGTCGAGCGCCTCGTGCAGTGAGGTGAAGCCGATACCGCGCTTGCCCAGGCCGGACACGATGGCGATGAGGTCCTGGATGGAGCGTCCGAGCCGGTCCAGCGACGGAACGACGAGGGTGTCGCCCTCGCGGAGGTAGTCGAGGGCCTTCCACAGTTCCTCGCGTTCGGCGTTCTTGCCGGCCGGAGGCTGCTGCACCTGCCAGATCGTACAGAAAAGGGTGCTGCTCAAGTCCGCGAGTGCATAGACGTTCTGACACCGTTTTATGGGCATGATCCGGGGTCGATCCGGCCGCGCGCCACCACTTGCCGATCTTGCTCATCAATTGGTCGTTTTCCACTCGCCCCCTTGTCCATACTGGTTAGCTGGTGTTCTACTCAACCGAAACAATCGAGGTAGGGGAGAAGTGGGAGACGTGATCGACTTCCATGTCGACCGGTCCAGCAGCGTCCCTGCGTACGCACAGCTGGTGCGGCAGGTGCGCGAGGCGCTACGGATGGGGCGTCTGCATCCAGGGGATCAGCTGCCGACGGTCCGCAGTGTCGTGACTTCCTGCACGGTCAATCCCAGCACGGTGTTGAAGGCGTACCGGGAGCTGGAGTTGTCCGGTCTGGTGGAGGCGCGGCAGGGGGCGGGCACCTTCGTCAGCGGGTCCCTGGGGGAGACGGATCCCCATGTCATGGCGCGGCTGCGCGTGGGGCTGGCCCGCTGGCTCGGGCAGGCACAGGAGGCGGGTCTGGAGAACGAGGACGTGCAGGCCTTGATCGCCTCGGTGGTCGCGGAGGACACCCTGAACCAAATGCGGGCCGGCACAGGCGCGTCGACGCAGAAGCCGGCGCGAGAGCACCGGGTGCGGGCAGAGGGAGGTGCGGCGTGAGCGAGCAGCACACTGCTCTGGAGGCACGCGACGTGAGCAAGCGCTACGGCGATGTGTGGGCGCTGCGTGAGTGCAGCTTCCGGTTGCCCGCCAACCGGATCATCGCGTTGGTCGGGGCGAATGGCGCGGGCAAGTCGACGCTGATGAGCATCGTCAGCGGCATGATGCCCGCAACCAGCGGCTCGCTGCTGGTCGACGGCAAGCCGGTCGCCCGCGGCCGCAGGGGTAGTACCGAGAGTGGGAACCGGGTCACGATTCTTGGTCAGGACAAGCCCCTGTACCGCGACTTCAGTGTGGCGGACATGCTCCGGTTCGGACAGCACACCAACCGCGTATGGGACCAGCAGCGGGCGCTGTCCTGGCTGGCCCGCTTCGAAGTGCCGTTGAACCGCCGCTGCGGCAGGCTCTCCGGGGGCCAGCGCACTCAGGTCGCCCTCGCGGTTGCCCTGGGATCGCGCCCCACCTTGATGTTGCTGGACGAGCCACTGTCCAATCTCGACCCGGTGGCCCGCACCGAGGTGACCGGCGAGCTGATGGCGGAGGCAGCCGACAGCGGCATGACCGTGATGCTGTCGACCCACATCGTGGCGGAACTGGCCGGTGTGAGCGACCACCTGCTGCTGCTCGCCGCAGGTCGCCCCGTTCTGACCGGCGACGTCGAACAGCTCCTGGCCGAGCACACCCGGCTCAGTGGGCCCCGCGCAGCCCAGCCGCCGAGCCCCGGCACGGTCATCCAGGCGCAGCACACCGACCG
The DNA here is from genome assembly GCF_052663305.1 of Streptomyces cyslabdanicus. Classification (NCBI taxonomy): domain Bacteria; kingdom Bacillati; phylum Actinomycetota; class Actinomycetes; order Kitasatosporales; family Streptomycetaceae; genus Streptomyces; species Streptomyces cyslabdanicus. The sequence continues at coordinate 19,323 of NZ_JBQRUW010000055.1, read as the reverse complement.
CCAGTCGACGTTCGTCGTCCGGCAGCCGGACCCGGCTGCCGCGCCCCAAATCGTCGCTCCCGGTTGGAGCGCCCAGCCAGTCTCTCTGGACGACCTGGTCCTCATCCATCTCAAGGCGTCGGGAGAGGCGCCCCACGGCTCGGAGGCGGCCGCATGACGTCACTCACCCACGCCCCGCGGGCCGAGAAGAGCCCCGACGTCTTGGAACCCGCCCGGCGGGGCGCAGGCTTCGCCGGCCTGGCGTGGCTGACCTGGCGCCAGCACCGCTTGGCCCTCTTCAGCTCCCTCGTCCTAGCGGCCGTGCTGACCGGCTGGATGGCCTACCTCGCCTCCGACATGACGAGCATCTACCACCAGTGCCACGACACCCTCTGCCCGCCCGGCTCGCCCCAGTTGGAGACGCTCAACGCCCCCTTCGGTCCGGTCGACATCGCCAACAAGCTGCTGCTGGCCGTGCAGTACCTGCCGGTACTGATCGGCATGTTCCTGGGCGTTCCGCTGCTGGCCAGAGAGTACGAGCAGCGCACTCTGCTGCTCGCCTGGAGCCAGGACGTCTCCCCGGTGCGCTGGCTGTGGACGAAAATCGTCCTGATCGGCCTGTTCGTCGCGGCGCTGACCGCAGCACTCTCCGCGGTCGCTGACCATCTGGCACACGTGCTCCACGACGTCGTCGGCGGCAGCATGTTCGACGGGACGCTGTTCCTTGACTCCGGCATGCTCCCGCTCGCGAACGGCGTCTCCTGGTTCGCCATCGGCGTGGCTCTCGGCGCCGCCATCCGGCGCGTCCTCCCCGCCGTGATGGCTGTGATCACCGGCTTCATCGGCCTCCTACTGACCGTCCAGTGGCGCTACCCCACCCTGATGACGCCGGTGTCCCGGTTCTCCGAGTTCAGCGACGCGGCGAACCACGACCACACAGCGAGTACCAACGCTCTGGTGATCAAGGCGGGCATCCAGGTCGGCCCCGGCCATGTGGTGAACCTGTTCGACGCCTCCGGACACGCCCTCAGCTATGCACAGGTGCAGCACGCGTGCCCGAACTTCCTCTCACTCTCAGGCAAAGCCTCTCTCTCCTGCCTCGTTCGCAACCACTTCCAGCAGTACGTGGAGTACCAGCCCGGCAGCAGGATCCCTGAATTCCACCTCATCCTCGCCTCTGGCTACCTCGGCCTCGGCGTCCTTGCCCTCGCCGCCGTCTGGCTGCTCGTGCGCCGCGCCAGCCTAAGCGCGGGCTGAGCGGAGCGTTTCGGTGAGCATCCTCGAAGAGGTCTTTCTTCCGAGCGCCCGCCACCAGCGCGAGGAGCGACACCGCCTGGAGTGGATGCGCGACGACGAGGGCGAGGGCGATCCCTACCGCGGGCCGATCGACCTCGACAGCGGCATAGTCCACATCAGGATCGGCCCAGAAGCGGCCGACCCCGCGGAGTGACTTCGAGGACCTGGCACGCCGGCGGCCGCCGACTGGGATCAAAGAGCGCGGAGGTGAGCTCACGAATGCTCAGCCGGCTGCTGGTCGTCGGCGTCGGCTGGTGCCCGAGGGCTAGGCACAGTGACCGCGGTGAGGTTCAGGCGGGCGCCCATGTCGAGGTTGACCTCGCCGTACGGGCGCACGTGGGACCAGAACAGAGGGGTCAGGCCGCGCCGGTCGGCTGGCGTGAGGAGGTCGGCCCACTCCGGTTCTCCGAGGATGTCCTGGAGCATCAGGGTGTTCACGTACACCAGGGCGGACTGGAGGATCCGCAGGCACCGGACGAACGTCTCCTGCTCGTCACGCCGGTTCGAGGCGATCTCTCCGCCCTTGCCGAACGCGGTCCGGGTCCGGATCGCGGTGGCGTACTTGATCATTTGGTCGTTACTGCTGGGCGATGAGCTCCCAGCGGATCGGGCGGGTCAGCGCCGGGGTCAGCTGCGGGTAGGCGTCCGATTCGCCGGCCACCGGCCGGTACAGCTTGGCCTTGTTGATCCGCTTGATCCTTGGCAGCAGGTCAAAGTTCAGCAATCTCGTGACGCCAAACCCGATTTTTTCATCGATCGAGGAACCACGACGGTGAGCAACCACCTCCGCGAGAGCGGCGCCGGTTCAGGCGCAAAGGAGTTGGCCCCGCCGACGGGGGAAGATCGGCGGGGCCAACTGTTTCTACCGCGATGGCTCGATGGGAGGTCAGTGCACCGAGTGCTCCTCCAGCGGGAACGTCCCGCTCACCACGTCCTCGGCGAAGGCCTTCGCCGCGTCGCCCATGACCTCGCGCAGGTCGGCGTACTTCTTGACGAACTTCGGCACGCGTCCGCCGGTCAGCCCGAGCATGTCGGTCCACACCAGCACCTGCGCGTCCGTCTCGGAACCGGCGCCGATGCCGACGGTGGGGATGTGCAGCACCCGCGTCACCTCCGCGGCCAGTTCGGCCGGCACCAGCTCCAGGACCACCGCGAACGCGCCCGCGTCCTGCACGGCCTTGGCGTCGCGCAGCAGTTGCTGCGCCGCCTCCTCGCCGCGGCCCTGCACGCGGTAGCCCATGGCGTTGACGGACTGCGGGGTCAGGCCGATGTGGGCCATGACCGGGATGCCGGACTCCACCAGGAGCCGGATCTGCTCGTGCGACCGCTCGCCGCCCTCCAGCTTCACCGCGCCGACGCCCGCCTCCTTCACCAGCCGGGTCGCCGAGCGCAGCGCCTGCACCGGGCCCTCCTGGTAGGAGCCGAAGGGGAGGTCGCCGACGATCAGGGCGCGCTGGGTGCCGCGGACGACCGCGGCCGACAGCATGGTCATCTCGTCGAGGGTGACGGGCACGGTCGTCTCGTAGCCGAGGTGGCAGTTGCCCGCGGAGTCACCGACGAGCATCACCGGGATGCCGGCCTCGTCGAAGACGGACGCGGTCATCGCGTCGTAGGCGGTGAGCATGGGCCATTTCTCGCCGCGTTCCTTGGCGAGGGAGATGTCGCGAACAGTGATGCGGCGAGTGCCCTTTCCCCCGTACAGCGCCTTGCTGCCGTCGGAGGGTTTGTTGCGGGCAGCCGAAAGCTGCGTCATGACAACGGCTCCTTCAGTCATCTCGGGGCACCCTGACGGCGTCCCCGGATCCCTCCCATGGTGGCACCTCGTGCCGGAGGCGGCCAGAGGAGCCCCGTGTGCGCAAGATCTCGCACGAAAGTCGTAAGATCTGGGTAAAGGATTTCCGATACGAGACGGTCTCGTATCGGAAGGGGCCTAGGCTCGACGCCATGACTAATCCTGCCGACCGTGCCGCCCCCGGCTCCCGGGTTCCGGAGGCGGTGCACCGCCGACGCTGGGCGATTCTCGGCGCGTTGATGCTGAGCCTGCTGATCGTGGTGCTCGACAACTCGATCCTGAATGTCGCGATCAAGACCATCTCGACCCCCGCGCCGACCGGCCTCGGCGCCACGCAGAGCGAGTTGGAGTGGGCGATCAACGCCTACACCCTCGTCTTCGCGGGCCTGCTGTTCACCGCGGGCCTCGTCGGCGACCGCATCGGGCGCAAGAAGGTCCTGATCGGCGGCCTGATCGTGTTCGGCGCCGGTTCCGCGCTGGCCGCCGAGTCCGGCTCGCCCGGCCAACTCATCGCCTTCCGCGCCCTGATGGCCCTCGGCGCCGCCTTCGTCATGCCGGCCACCCTGGCCGTCCTGATGAACGTCTTCGAGCGCGAGGAGCAGCCGAAGGCCATCGGCATCTGGGCCGGCGGCGTCGGTCTGGCCATCGCCATCGGCCCGATCACCGGCGGTCTGCTCCTGGACCACTTCTGGTGGGGCTCGGTCTTCCTGATCAACGTGCCCATCGTCGTCATCGCGGTCGCGCTGATGCTGTGGCTGGTGCCCGACTCCCGCGACCCGCGGCCCGGCCGCCTCGACCCGGTCGGCGTCGTGCTGTCCGTCGTCGGCCTGGTCCTGCTCGTCTACGGCATCATCAAGGGCGGCGAACTCGCGGACTTCACGGACCCGGCCGTGCTGGCGTCGATCGTGGCGGGCCTGGTCGTCCTCGCGGCCTTCGTGGTGTTCGAGAAGCGCAGCGACCACCCGTCCCTGGACGTCACCTACTTCAAGAACAAGGTCTTCTCGGCCGCCATGACCGCCATCGCGCTGGTCTTCTTCGCGCTGATGGGCGTGACGTTCTTCGGCGTCTTCTACACCCAGAGCGTGCGCGGCTACTCGCCGCTGGAATCCGGTGTGCTGATGCTGCCGCTCGCCGTCGCGCAGCTGATCTTCGCGCCACGGGCCCGGCTGGTCGTCGACCGCTTCGGCAACAAGGCCACCACCACGGCCGGTCTGCTCCTGCTCGCCGGCATGCTGGCCGCCTTCGCCGGCTTCGAGGCCGACACGCCGATCTGGCTGCTGGAGGTCGTCTTCTTCCTCATGGGCACCGGCATGGCGCACATCATGACGCCGACCAGCGTCGTCATCATGCAGGCCCTGCCCCGCGAGAAGGCCGGCTCGGCCTCCGCGCTCAGCAACACCTTCCGCCAGGTCGGCGGCGCCCTCGGCATCGCCGTCCTCGGCTCGGTGCTCTCGACGGCGTACCGCAACGACATCGAGGGCAAGCTCGGCCTGCTCCCGGCCGGACTGCGCGACAAGGCCGGCGAGTCCATCGAGGCCACCCTCGGCATCGCGGCCAAGCTCGGCCCGCAGGGCAAGGACCTGATCGGCCCGGCCAACGACGCCTTCCTGCACGCCATGCACGTCACCGCGCTGTGCGGCACCGTGGTCGCGCTCGTCGGCGCGGCGGTGGTGGCCGTGTTCCTGCCGGGCAGGCAGCCTGTACCGCAGAAGGGCGAGGAGGAAGAGGAACTGGTGGCAGCGGTGGAGTAGCGGGGCCACGACGGGCCACGCGGCGACGGGGGACTGCCGGCCGAGGTGGCCGTCGGTGGGGTGGACTCACCGGCGGCCGCCCGATAGGACAATCTCCTGTGCAACGAAAGGACGGCCCACGTGAGCCTTGCCGACAGCCACGCCGCTGCCGACGCCCCCGTGCGGGGACGCCCCCGCAGTGAGGCGGTGGAACGCGCCATCGTCGAGGGCGTGATGAAGCTGCTGGAGGACGGCGTGCCGCTGGCCGAACTCTCCATCGAACGCATCGCCCGCACCGCGGGTGTCGGCAAGGCCACCATCTACCGGCGCTGGAGCGGCAAGGAGGAGCTGTTCGTCGACGTCGTACGCGCCGCCGAGCCCCCCGACCCCGAACTGCCGGGCACGTCCATGCGCGACGACCTCGTGGCCATCCTCGAACAGCTGCGCCACCGCGGCCTGATGAGCCGCACCTCGCTCATCCTGCACAACGTCTTCGCCCAGATGAAGAGCAGCCCGAAGATCTGGTGCGCCTACCACGCGACCGTCGTCGAGCCGCGGCGCAGGCTCCAGATCGAGGTCCTGCGCCGCGGCCAGCGCGACGGCGAACTGCGCCCGGACATCGACGTCGATCTGCTGACCGACATCTTCGTCGGCCCCATGCTGGTGCGCAGCGTGATGCGCCCCGACGCCGACCTGCCCGAGGGCCTGTCGGAGCAGATCGTGGACTCGGTGCTCGAAGGGCTACGCCCTGTCAGTTCCCCGCTGTGATGTGCACGTTTCGTCACAGACCGGTCCCTGTGCGGTGCAACCGGAACTCCGCGCACCGCCTTCTTCGTCCTCCTGCCCGTACGGCCGTCAAGGACGGCGGGAGCGGTGCCGATCATCCCCTAGGGTCGTAGACCACGGGGGTGGACGGTGTGCACGGCAGGCAGTGAGGCGACGGTATGGCGCGACAGGCGTACGTGACGGAGACGGCGGGCGGCTCGGGGTACGGGCGCCGCGGGGACCGGCTCCGGCGCCTGGTGCGCGGCGGGCCCCACGGCGGGCCCGGCGACGGGCGGATGTGGCGCCGGGGCCTCCTCCTCGCCGCGTTCGCGGTCGTCCTCGCCCTGGTGATGCTGATGCACGCGCAGATCCCCAACCGGATCGGCAACCTCGGCAGCCTCACCGAGACCTTCCTGCCGTGGGCGGGCCTGTGCGTACCGGTGCTCCTGGTCCTGGCCCTGGTGCGCAGGTCGGCGACCGCGGTGATCGCCGTGCTGCTGCCCGTGATCGTCTGGCTCCACCAGTTCGGCGGCCTGCTCACCGACAAGACGGGCACCGGCGGCGACCTGATGGTCGCCACGCACAACGTCAACGCCGAGAACCCCGACCCGTCCGGAACCGCCCGGGACCTGGCCGCCTCCGAGGCCCAGGTGCTCGCCCTCGAGGAGCTGAAGGCCTCCGCGCTCCCGGTCTACGAGCGGACGCTCGCCCCGGCGTACCGGTACCACACGGTGCAGGGCACGGTCGGGCTGTGGAGCAAGTACCCGATCAGCGGCGTCCGCGCCGTCGACATCAAGCTGGGCTGGACGCGCGCCCTGCGCGCCACCGTGGCAACGCCCGAGGGGCCCGTCGCGGTGTACGTGGCCCACATGCCCTCGGTGAGGGTGAAGCTGAACGCCGGGTTCACCGCCGCGCAGCGCGACGAGAGCGCGGACGCGCTGGGCGAGGCGATCGCCGGTGAGCAGTTGCCCCAGGTGATCCTGCTCGGCGACCTGAACGGCACCATGAACGACCGCTCGCTCAACGCCGTCACCTCCCAGCTGCGCTCCACCCAGGGCGCCGCGGGCAGCGGCTTCGGGTTCAGCTGGCCGGCGTCGTTCCCGATGGCGCGGATCGACCAGATCATGGTCAGGGGAGTGGACCCGGTGAGCTCCTGGACCCTGCCGCGCACCGGCAGCGACCACCTGCCGGTAGCCGCGCGTGTGAACGTCACCACATCGGCAACCGGGTCTTAACCTGCCGGAATACTGGGCCTGAGAGGCTTTGTTCCGTCTCTGAACTAACGCGGATCACCGCGCTACGGAACTCCTGCCCCGCACGCTTCGAAGCCCAGAAAGGCCCTCCATGCCCCTGGCCCTGCTCGCCCTCGCCGTGGGCGCCTTCGGCATCGGTACGACCGAGTTCGTCATCATGGGGCTGCTCCCCGACGTCGCGGACGACCTGCACATCTCGATCCCCGCCGCCGGGCACCTGGTCTCGGCGTACGCGCTGGGCGTGGTCATCGGCGCCCCGCTGCTGGCCGCCGTCACCGCGCGGCTGCCCCGCCGGCACGTCCTGATCGGCCTCATGGTCCTGTTCGTCGCCGGCAACGCGCTGTCCGCCCTCGCCCCCGGCTACCACTCCCTGCTCGCGGCCCGCTTCCTGAGCGGTCTGCCGCACGGCGCCTTCTTCGGCGTGGGCGCCGTCGTCGCGACGAACCTGGTGGCGCCGGACCGCAAGGCCCGTGCGGTGTCCCTGATGATGCTCGGCCTGACCTCGGCGAACGTCGTCGGCGTCCCGGCCGCCACCCTCATGGGCCAGCACCTCGGCTGGCGGCTGACCTTCCTCGCGGTCAGCGCGATCGGGGTCGCGGCGATAGGCTCCCTCGCCCTGCTGATCCCGCACGACCGCACCCACGCCGCCACGGCCGGCCTGCGCGGCGAACTGGCCGCCCTGCGCTCGCTCCCGGTCTGGCTCGCCCTGTCCACGACGGTGGCGGGCTTCGGCGCCCTGTTCGCCGCCTACAGCTATGTCGCGCCGATGCTCACCGGCGCCGCCGGGTACGCCGAGGCGGGGGTGACGCTGCTGCTCGGTCTGTTCGGCGTGGGCGCGACCGCCGGCAACCTGCTGGGCGGCCGCCTGGCCGACCGCTCGACGCGGGGCACGCTGTTCGGCGGGCTCACCGCGCTGGCGGTCGTCCTGACGCTGTTCCCGCTGCTCATGCGCGCCGAGTGGAGCGCGGCCCTCGCACTGGTCCTGCTGGGCCTGACCGCGTTCATCGCCGGTTCCCCGCTCCAGCTCATGGTCATGGAGAGGGCGTCGACGGCCCCGTCCCTGGCCTCCGCGGCCAACCAGGCCGCGTTCAACCTGGCGAACGCGGGCGGCGCCTGGATCGGCGGCCTGGCCCTCGCCGCGGGCTTCGGCGTGACGTCTCCGGCCCTCGCGGGGGCCGCCCTCGCGGTGCTGGGTCTCGCGGTGGCCGGGGCGGCCCAGCGCGTGGACCTGCGGCGGACGGGTGCCGTGCGAGGCAGGGAGCGCGTGGTCGCCTCGCACCTGCCGACCGCGGCCCGCCCGGGGACCCCGCCCCTCACGGCGAGCACGGGGGACCTCCGGGACGAGGCCGTTCGGACCGAGGGCACGGCGGGCGGCCCGGCTGTCTAGTGCCGCGACAGGCAACGTTTGCCCCGTCGCGACGCCCGGCACTCCCCCAAGCTCTTCGAGCAGGGGGGACCCCCACTCGCCGCACCGGCCGAAAGCCCGAGTACATCCAGTACGAGGACTTCCGGCCGGCACTCCCCCAAGCTCTTCGAGCAGGGGGGACCCCCAGAGCACGCACCGGACGCCGCTCCTTGACGGGCAAACGTTGCCCGCCGCGGCACTAGCGCTACGACCGGGCCGCCCGTGTGCTCGTACCTCTGTGAAGGCCCGGCGCCTACGCCGACTCCCGCCAGCCGTTGGTGATCGGCAGGCGCCGGTCCTTGCCGAAGCCCTTCGCGGAGATCTTCGTGCCCGGCGGGTACTGGCGCCGCTTGTACTCGGCCGTGTCGACCATACGGAGCGTCTTCGCGACCAGCTCGCGGTCGTAGCCCGCCGCGATGATCTCGTCGGCGCCCTTGTCGTGGTCGACGTAGAGCTCCAGGATCGCGTCCAGCACCGGGTAGTCCGGCAGCGAGTCGGTGTCGACCTGGCCGGGGCGCAGCTCCGCGCTCGGTGGCTTGGTGAGGGAGTTCTCCGGGATCGGCGGGGTCTCGCCGCGCTCGGCAGCGGCCCGGTTGCGCCACTCGGCCAGCCGGAAGACCGACGTCTTGTACACGTCCTTGATCGGGCCGTACGCGCCCACCGAGTCGCCGTACAGCGTCGAGTAGCCCACCGCCAGCTCCGACTTGTTGCCGGGCGCGAGGACGATGTGGCCCTCCTGGTTGGAGACCGCCATCAGCAGCGTGCCGCGCAGCCGGGACTGGAGGTTCTCCTCCGCCAGGCCCGTCAGGCCCAGGGAGCCCATGTACGCGTCGAACATCGGCGCGATCGGGACGGTGCGGAAGTTCAGGCCGGTGCGCCGTGCCAGCTCCGCGGCGTCGTCCTTGGAATGCTCTGAGGAGTACTTGGACGGCATGGACACGCCGTACACGTTCTCCGCGCCCACCGCGTCGCAGGCGATCGCCGCGACCAGCGCGGAGTCGATGCCGCCGGACAGGCCGATCAGCACCGAGCGGAAGCCGTTCTTGCGCACGTACGCGCGCAGGCCCACGACCAGCGCCGTGTAGACCTCCTCGTCGTCGTCCATGCGCGCGGCGCGCTCGCCGGTCGCCTCCGGCGCGTAGGCCGGTACGGGCTCCTCGGACAGCACCGTCCGGTCGATGCGCAGACCGTCGTCGACCACGCCGGCCGGGGCGTCTGCCGAGGCGGCCGGCAGGTCCAGGTCCAGCACCATGAGGTCCTCGGCGAACTGCGGCGCCCGCGCGATCACCTCGCCGTCGGGGGCGACCACGATCGAGTCGCCGTCGAAGACCAGCTCGTCCTGCCCGCCGGTCATGGCGAGGTAGGCGAGGGTGCAGCCGGCCTCCTGGGCCCGCTTGCGGACCAGGTCGAGGCGGGTGTCGTCCTTCAGGCGCTCGTACGGCGAGGCGTTGACCGAGACCAGCAGCCCCGCGCCCGCGCTGCGCGCGGCCGGCACCCGGCCGCCGTCCTGCCACAGGTCCTCGCAGATGGCGAGCGCGACGTCGACGCCGTGCACCCGCAGGACCGGCATGGTGTCGCCGGGGACGAAGTAGCGGAACTCGTCGAAGACGCCGTAGTTCGGCAGGTGGTGCTTGGCGAAGCTCAAGGCCACCTCGCCGCGGTGCAGCACCGCCGCCGCGTTCTGCGGCGCGCCGGCCGGCATGCCGTACTTCGGCTGGGCGGTCTCACCGCGGTCGAGGTAGCCGACGAGCACCGGCAGCTCCCCGAGGCCCTCCGCGGCGAGCCGGGCGGCGAGGTCGCGCAGCGCGGCGCGGGACGCCTCCACGAACGACGACCTGAGGGCCAGGTCCTCGACGGGGTACCCGGTCAACGCCATCTCCGGGAACACCGCGAGATGCGCTCCGCGCTCCGCGGACTTTCGGGCCCGGCGGACGATCGCCTCGGAGTTCCCGGCGAGGTCTCCGACGCGCGAGTCGATCTGGTTCAGGGCGAGACGTAGTTGAGGCACGCGCCCAGTGTAATCGTCAGACCGACGCGATCACCGGGCCCATGTCTGTGGTCCGCCCCACGTCGTCCCCGCGTCCCCGACGGCACCTCCGGCCCGCCGCGACGCGGGCGAACGACCCCGCGCGGGCCCGCCATGAGCGCGTCAGGCGTGCCGGGCTTGCCGCGGGTGAGGCGGCCCGGTCCACGCACCCGTCCCGGTCGTGGTCGAGCCGGGCCTCGACGCCCCCAGCCATCCGCCGACGCGTCTCAGGAACCGGGCGCACTGTGACCCGGCGTCCGGCGTCGTGCCGCGCACACGCGTGCGCCCGCCCCTCTCTGAGGAGGAGCGGGCGCACGGCCGTTGACGTGGTGTCAGCGACGGTAGGACTCCAGGTAACCGTCCGCGGGCGAGCCCACGCCGGTGACCGCGTCGTAGCCCTTGACGGCCTTCAGCGAGCTGTCCTTGCCGAGGCTGCGGACGGAGACGATCAGACCGTCGGCGGCGTCGAAGGCGTTGGCGTAGTCCACGCGCGCGACCGCGAGTTCCTTGCCGTTCGGCTGGTCCACCACGTCGTGGTAGACCTTCGTGCCGTACTTCGAGTAGATCGCCGGGTTGGCGAAGCCGATCGCCCTGCCGCCCGCGGCCTGCTGGGCGAGCGCCTGGACGCCCGCGATGACCGGCGCGGCCAGCGAGGTGCCGCCGATGCGGTACTCGCTGTACTGCTGCGACCCGTCCGGGAAGGTCTGCGTCTGGCCCACCAGGAAGCCGGTGTTCGGGTCGGCGACCGCCGCGATGTCCGGGACGACGCGGTTACCGGTGGAGTGGTACGCCGTGGCCAGCGCCTGCGGTACGACGCCCTGCTGGTAGTACGGCTGCGGCACGGTCCGGCTGGTGCCGCCGCCCGCGCCCGAGGTGAAGGCGCCCGGGAAGCCGTTCCAGCTCTTGCCGTCCGCGGACAGCGCGGCCCGCTCGGTGCCCCAGCCGGTCTCCCACAGGTACTTCTGGCCCTTGCCGACGGCCAGCGAGGTACCTCCGACCGCGGTCACCCAGGCCGAGTTGGCCGGGGTGTCGACCTGCTTCCTGCCGGTGTTGGCGACCTCGTCGCCGTCGTCACCGGAGGAGAAGTAGAAGCCGATGCCCTCGACGGCGCCGAACTGGAAGACCTGGTCGTAGGCGGCCGCGACGTCCGGCGTCTCGTTGGCCTCGATGTCGCCCCAGGAGTTGGAGACGATGTCGGCCAGGTGCTCGTCGACGATCTTGCTCAGCGAGTCGAGCAGGTCGTCGTCGTAGCAGGAGGCGGCGCCCACGTAGACGACGTCCGCGTCGGGCGCGACCGCGTGCACGGCCTCGACGTCGAGGGTCTCCTCGCCGTACCAGCCGGCCGCCCCGCACTCCTCGGTCTTGGTGTACTTGGCCGGGAGCACCTGGCGCAGCTGACTGGTCTTCCAGGGCTTGTCGCCGTTCTTCTTGGCGTAGGTGGCCGCGTCGAAGGCGATGGTCGGCGAGGCGTACGCGTCGGTGATGGCGACCCGGACGCCCTTGCCGGTGTACTTGTTGCTGTTGGCGCCGTAGGCGGCCCGCAGCTCCTTGCCCGTGTAGCCCCGGACGGCGTACGGGATCTTCTGGCCGTACGCGGTCGGCAGCGTGCTCGCGACGTTCGAGCCGTGGTACGTGGAGAATGGCCCGGCGTTCCTGAACACGTCGTCCGGCGGCGGCAGCTGGTCCTTGTGCTGCGCCTTGTGCGGGGCGTTGTCCAGGCCGGTGACGGTCAGGACCGCGCCGTTCAGCGACGCCGGCACCGAGGCCGTCTGCGCCGGAGCGCGGTAGGTCCTGGAGCCCTTGGCGTAGTTGTGCAGCTGGGTGCCGAACGCCTTCTCGGTGGCGGCGACGTCACCGCTGACGGCGATGTAGTGCGGGGTGACGGCGGTGACCTTCAGACCCGCCGACGCCAGCCAGGACTTGACCGCGTCGACCTGGGCCTCGGTCGTGCCGAAGCGCGCCTGTGCCTGCTGGGCCGTCAGGTACGTGCCGTACCGGGCCGAGGACGGGTCGGAGACCTCCTTGGCGTACTGGGCGAGGCCGGCGGCGTCCCGCCCGGCCAGGTAGACCCGGGCGGTGACCTGGGCGCTCCTGGACGCGGCGCCCTTGTCCGCGTCGGCCGTCGCCCAGGCGGGCCTGGTGCCCGCGAGCGCGTGCCGGCCCGGGTTGTCCGCGGCGTTCGCCGCGGGTGTGCCGAACGCCAGTGCGCCGGCGAGCAACGGCAGTGCCGCTGCCATGCTCAGTCCGGCTCGCGCTGTGGCGCGGTTGGATCTCATAGAACCCCCTGCGATGCGGTTCGCATGTGACGCAATGAGTGGTGTGTCCTCGCGTGATCTGCGTGGAGCCCGCGGCGGTACGGCCCGTCAGTGGATCACTCGTGGGGGGGCCACTCTTCCCGATGATCCGCTCATGTCAGGGGAATGTGGAGGCCAAGAGAATCCCAAGTAAACGTCAGGTGGGGTGAATTGCGGCTTTCGCCCGCTGGTCGGTGAACGGAAAGAGGTGTCCGGATCACGAACGGGGCGCCGCGCCACGCTCCTTGAGCATGTCGGCCATCAACCGCATCTCCGAGCGCTGCGAGGCGACCATGCCCCGCGCGAGCCGCCTCTCCACCCCGACCGCGCAGCGGGCGACACAGCCCTCGGCCATGTGGACGCCGCCCTTGTGATGGTCCGTCATCAGCTGGAGGTAGAGCACCTCGGCCTGCCTGCCGCTGAGTTCGCCGAGCTTGCGCATCTCCGCGTTGGTCGCCATGCCGGGCATCAGCGCGCCGTCCTCGCCGGCGGGCATGTCGCCCATGCCCATCCACGTCATCGGCGGGTCCGCCGACACCTTCGGCAGCTCCCACAGGTCGAGCCAGCCCAGCAGCATGCCCCGCTGGTTGGCCTGCGTCTGCGCGATGTCGTAGGCGAGGCGGCGCACTTCGGTGTCCGTGGTGCGGTCGCGCACGACGAACGACATCTCGACGGCCTGCTGGTGGTGGACCGCCATGTCCCGGGCGAAGCCGGCGTCCGCGGAGTCGGCGGCGGGCGCCTTCGCGGCGTGGCGCGCCCCGCCGCTGTCCTCGGCGACCGCGTACGTGATCGCCCCCGTCGCCACCAGCGCGGCCGCCGCGGCCCCGGCGATCAGTCCGACGTGCCTCACCGGTCCAGTCCGCCCGTGCAGGTGGCGCCCGGCTCCGGCGTCTGCGGGCCCTGGACGAACTCGGCGAGGAACCTGTCGACCTGCGGGTCCGCCGCGCTCGTCACCGTGCGCTGGTGCGCCCAGGCCGACAGCATGAGCGGGTCCTTCTGGTCCTCGACCGGACTCATCAGCGTGTACGGCGTCTTCCGCACCTTCGCCGCGAGCGCGGCCACGTCGGCCTTGGAGGCCTTGCTGGTGTACGTCACCCAGACGGCGCCGTGCTCCAGCGCGTGCACGGCGGCTTCGTTCTTCACCGGTTCGGTGTACACGTCGCCGTTGCAGTTCTGCCAGACCGGGTTGTGGTCGCCGCCGACCGGGGGCTCCATCGGATAGGTCACCGGGGCGGTGGTGTGGTTCCGGTCCAGCGTGCCCTTCCAGGTCCGTACCCCGTCCGCCCGGGTGACGAAGTGCCCTCCGCCGCCCTTCCCGTCGCTCGCCGCGGCCGGCGCGGCGTCCGAGGACCCCGAGTGCAGGAGCACCACACCGCCGGTGACCAGCCCGGCCACCACGACCACGCTCGCGGCCACCGTGAGCCACCGTGTGCGCCGCTCGCGGACGCGCTGCGTCCGGCGCATCTCCTCTATACGGGCCTTGTGCGGTTCGGTACCGGTCGGGTGCGGGGAGTCCATGGCGGGGTCCTTCGTGGGGGAAGGGGCGGGCGGGTGTGGCGATGCGGTGGCTGTGCGTGCCCGAGGGGCCCGCTGATCGTAGTGGGACGCACGCGCCCGCAGGGAGACCGCCGATAAGTTGAATGACAGATTCGTGTTATCTACCCTGGCCTCCATGCGGCTGCTGCGTTCCACCGACATGGCGCTGCGTGTCCTGATGAGGCTCGCGGTCGCCGGCGACTCCAGTCCCACGACCCGTGAGGTCGCGGACGACATGGGCGTGCCGTACACGCACACCGCGAAGGTGGTCGCCGAGCTCCAGCACCGCGGCCTGCTCGCGGCCCGCCGCGGCCGCGGCGGCGGACTGACGCTCACCGAAGCGGGGCGCAACGCCTCGGTCGGGGCCCTCGTGCGCGAGCTGGAGGGCGAGGGCGACGTCGCCGACTGCGAGGGCAGCACACCCTGCCCGCTCAGCTCCGACTGCCGTCTGCGCGGCGCCCTGCGCCGGGCCCAGGAGGCCTTCTATGTCGCGCTCGACCCCTACACGGTCGCCGACATGGTCGCGGCCCCGACGGGACCGCTGCTGCTGGGCCTGCCCGCCATGCGGCCGCCGACCTGACCGTGGCCGCGCGCGACCGGACCCGGCGAGGCCCGGAAGGGCAAGCACGCCGAAAGGCCGGCCGAGGCGGTTCGCACCGTCTCGGCCGGCCTTCGCGGCACCTGGGGCCTCTCGTTTGGATCACGCAGGGCTCCGGCCTGATCCAGACGAAAGACCCTGGGCCGGACCGGTCAGGCGGCCGGCTGGGCCAGCCACAGGTCGGGGCCGAAGACCTCGTAGTGGATGTCGGCCGGGGAGACACCCTTGCCGATCAGCTGCTCGCGCACCGCCCGCATGAAGGGCAGCGGGCCGCACAGGTACGCGCGCGTGCCGGCCGGGACGTCGACGTCACCGAGGTCGACCAGGCCGGGCCGTCCGACGCCTGCCGCGTCCTCGGCGTCCCGCTCGTAGAAGAAGACCGGCCGCGCGTCCGGCAGCTTGGCCGCGTACGCCTGGTGGTCGGAGCGCAGGGCGTGCGCGCCGGGGGAGCGGTCGGCGTGGACCACGGTCACCGGGGCGCGGTGACCGGTGTCGGCGAGCTGCTCCAGCATGGCGATCATCGGGGTGACGCCGATGCCCGCGGAGGCGAGCAGCAGCGGAGCACCGGTCTCCTCCAGGACAAGGTCGCCGTACGGGGCGGACAGCTGGAGGACGTCGCCCACGTGCACGTGCGCGTGCAGGTGGTTGGAGACCTCGCCGTCGGGCGTCGTGGCGTCGCCGGTCACCCGCTTGACGGCGAACTGCCGCACCGGCGAACCGGGGGCCGCGGTCAGGCTGTACTGGCGGATCTGGCGGGCCCCGTCCGGGAGCTCGACGCCGACCGAGACGTACTGGCCGGCGCGGTAGCCGGGCACCGGGGCGTCGTCGACGGGGCGCAGCTTGAAGGTGGCCACGTCCGCGGTCTCCTCGATCCGCTCGACGACCTCCCACGCGCGCCAGCCCTGCTGCTCGCTCTGCTCGTACAGGCGCTTCTCGATCGCGATGAGGGCGTTGGCCATCAGCCAGTAGACCTCGGTCCAGGCGGCGGCGACCTCGGCGGTCACCGCCTCGCCGAGCACCTCGGCGATGGCCGCGAACAGGTGCTCGTGGACGACCGGGTACTGCTCCGGGGTCACCCCGAGGGAGGCGTGCTTGTGGGCGATGCGCTGGAGCATCAGGTCGGGCCGCTGGTCCGGGTTGTCCACGAGGTACGTGGCGAAGGCGGCGATGGAGCCGGCCAGGGCCTGCCTCTGCGTGCCGGCGGCCTGGTTGCCGCGGTTGAACAGGTCGCGCAGAAGTTCTGGGTGGGCGTCGAACAGCCTGGCGTAGAAGCGCTCGGTGATGTCGCCGATGGCGGCGCCGACGGCGGGGAGGGTGGCGCGGACGGTGGCTGCTGACTGCTCGGACAGCATGGTGACTCCTCGATGGCTCGATCGGACGGGCTCGATCGCTCGACTGATCGAAACGGTATTAAAACTTGCATTTGAGATGCAAATTTAACGGGCGTGGTGTCGGTCACGCGGGTGACGGCTCGGCCGTTACGGATGGCGGCGCGAGCGGGCAAGATGGGCGGCAGAGCGGTACACCTGCCGTACGCGGGGCGAGCACCCCGGTGACGGCCGGACTGCCGGGCTCTTCGGCAACATGTGCGAAACGCGGCCGTGGTGTGATGCTCGGGTGCCCGACGGTCTCCCGTGACAGCGAACACAGGCGGCCTGGCCAGCAAGGATGGGGAAGCGGAAGATGGACAAGCAGCAGGAGTTCGTGCTCCGGACGTTGGAGGAGCGCGACATCCGGTTCGTACGCCTGTGGTTCACGGACGTGCTCGGCTTCCTCAAGTCCGTGGCCGTCGCCCCCGCCGAGCTGGAACAGGCCTTCGACGAGGGCATCGGCTTCGACGGCTCCGCCATCGAGGGCTTCGCCCGGGTCTACGAGTCCGACATGATCGCCAAGCCCGACCCGTCCACCTTCCAGATCCTGCCCTGGCGCGCCGAGGGCCCCGGCACCGCCCGCATGTTCTGCGACATCCTCATGCCGGACGGCTCCCCCTCCTTCGCCGACCCGAGGTACGTGCTGAAGCGGGCCCTGGCCCGCACCTCCGACCTCGGCTTCACCTTCTACACCCACCCCGAGATCGAGTTCTTCCTGCTCAAGGACCGCCCGCTGGACGGCTCCCGGCCCACGCCCGCGGACAACTCCGGCTACTTCGACCACACTCCGCAGGCCGTCGGCATGGACTTCCGCCGCCAGGCGATCACCATGCTGGAGTCGATGGGCATCTCGGTGGAGTTCTCCCACCACGAGGGCGCCCCGGGGCAGCAGGAGATCGACCTGCGCTACGCCGACGCCCTGTCCACCGCGGACAACATCATGACGTTCCGGCTGGTCATGAAGCAGGTCGCGCTGGAGCAGGGCCTCCAGGCCACGTTCATGCCCAAGCCCTTCTCGGAGTTCCCCGGCTCCGGCATGCACTCGCACCTGTCGTTGTTCGAGGGCGACCGGAACGCGTTCTACGAGTCCGGCGCGGAATACCAGCTCTCGAAGGTGGGCCGCTCCTTCATCGCGGGCCTCCTGCGCCACGCCGCCGAGATCTCCGCGGTCACCAACCAGTGGGTCAACTCCTACAAGCGCATCTGGGGCGGCTCCGAGCGCACCGCGGGCGCCGGCGGCGAGGCACCCTCGTACATCTGCTGGGGCCACAACAACCGCTCGGCCCTGGTCCGCGTCCCGATGTACAAGCCCGGCAAGACCGGCTCCGCGCGCGTGGAGGTCCGCTCCCTCGACTCCGGCGCGAACCCCTACCTGGCCTACGCCGTCCTGCTGGCCGCCGGCCTGAAGGGCATCGAGGAGGGCTACGAGCTCCCGCCGGGCGCCGAGGACGACGTCTGGGCCCTGTCCAACGCCGAACGCCGCGCGATGGGCATCGAACCGCTCCCGCAGAACCTCGGCGAGGCCCTGACCCTGATGGAGAACAGCGACCTGGTCGCCGACACCCTCGGCGAACACGTCTTCGACTTCTTCCTCCGCAACAAGCGCGCCGAATGGCACGAGTACCGCTCGGAGGTCACGGCCTTCGAACTGAAGAAGCATCTGCCGGTGCTATAGGTGCAGGTCAGGAAGGTTTCCCGCCCATTCGGCGGAAGGGGCCGACGGTCGCGGACCGTCGGCCTCACGGCGTCTCACCGCCCCTGGGCCGTCTCTGGGCCGTCTCTGGGCCGTCCGGCACGGGATCGGTGCCCCCGTACAGGCCGTCCACGGCCTTCCGGGCCCGCGCGTCGCTACTCGGCATGAGGTGCGTGTAGACCCGGAGCGTGAACCCCGGATCGCTGTGTCCGAGGTAGTGGCTCAGGACCTTGATGTTCTCGCCGGCGTGCAACAGAACCGAGGCGTAGAAATGCCTGAGCGCGTGCATGCCATGCTCGCGGGCGGCTTGGTGACGCTCGCCCGGCTTCGGCTGGGGGATCACCTCGGCCGCGACGAGAGCGGGCTTCCACGCGCGGTCGTTGAAGTCGGTCCGCCGAACCGCGCCAGATGGGTCGCGTCATGCAGACCGTCCCCACCCCGAGAGTTGCCATCGCTCCGCCGTCCGTCCCGCCTTCCCAGTCGGCCGCGAAGGCCTTGGGCGGGCCGGGTCAGCGGCCCCGCTCCCGACAGCCATGTCACCCGAATGGCGCCACATGCCGTGCCACCCACATGGGTGAGGATCAAGCTGGCTAGTGCCCCAGCCGAGGCAATCCGTGAAAGGGGAACCAAATGCGCATTCGACGAATCCTCGCCGCCGTCATCGCCACGGCAGCCCTCGCCGGGCTCGGCCTCACAGGCGCCGCCACCGCCACCGCGCAGGGTGGCGGCTTCACTACCCCTTCTCAGTGCAGGGAGGGCGGTGGACAGCCCTATCTGCACAACACCGTCAAATGCTGGGGCGGTAAATACGACGGGCTGACTGTCGACTAAACCCCACAAGGCGCCCCGCGGCCACGCGCTGCGGGGCGCTCCCGCGCGAGCGTAGCCGGGAGAGTCGCAGGGACTGTGCCGACCCGTCGGACACGCCTTGGACGCCACCCGCAACCGGCCTCAGTCTGAGGCCGGTTGACGCGTGGCAGGTCGAGGGAGTCCACGCAGCAACAAAGTTCCGCCCGAACGCGAGGGCGACGCTTCCGGGCGCATCGTGGGGCACGTGTGGGGTACGGAGCGGCGCACTGCGGGAACGGTCAGCTCAGCGCCTAGTGATCGCGCGGTCTGTAAAACCCCCGTGGGCGACAGACCCTCTGCGAAGAGTCACAGCAAGCCCCGCCATGTGCCCCCTCGCAGCGCCAGGGCGAAGGGAACCCGCAGGCCGTAGTAGACATACGGAGCCCGCTGGAAGTCTGCCGGCGCCTGGGCGCTGGTAGCGGACGGGCTTTTCCCTCGCACGTGCCAGTGGGGAGGATCAGGTCGGGCTGGATCTGCTCGACGGTCTAGATGCCGACGAACTAGCGTTTACAAGTGAAGCCGCAATCGGGGCACGCCCCGTCCGGCGAGTCTCCTCAGTGACGTTTTCTCAGCGAAATGATCTACGCGAAGCGTCATGAACCACTCGATGCGTGAGCAGGCCGGACGAGCTGGGCCCGGCCGTGGACAGACGTAAAGCCCCTGGTAGGACAGGTCTCACCACAAGATCATGTCCGTAACCACCAGAGGCTTCACGTTGGTCACCTATGTTGCCACGC